>DASSWC010000152.1:0-14392 GCA_035705395.1 Pricia sp.
GCAGATCGATCGGCAGATTACGATTTAAACTTTATGCACCACCGATTGACTTTCTGTACGGCTAAAGCTTAATCCCTTCCCCCAAAAACCTGAAGTCCCCAGTACACCAAGGAGGCCAAAGAGCCTATGGCAGCGACCAGATAGGTTCGGGCGGCCCATTTTAGCGCATCTTCGGAGCCTTCGTACTCCTGGGGCGTCACAACGTTCTGGTTCTTTAGCCATGCCAAAGCCCGGTTACTGGCGTCATATTCCACGGGTAGGGTAATAAAACTGAAGAGGGTGGCGAGGCCCATCATGATCAGTCCGGCTACAGCGACCCAATACCCAAAACCTACTCCTGCCGCCGCACCGAGCATCAGTCCACCAAATACCACCCACATCGACATGCTCGAAGTGACGCTAACCACCGGTACCAGTTTGGAGCGCAACGTTAGCCATTCATAGGCCTGTGCATGTTGCACTGCATGGCCACATTCATGGGCCGCAACGGCAGCGGCAGCAGCGTTTCGTTGGTTGTACACCCCTTCGCTCAGGTTCACCGTTTTGCTTTTTGGGTTGTAGTGGTCGGTAAGCATCCCGCCGGTGGAAACCACTTTGACGTCACGGATGCCATTGTCCGACAACATTTTTTCGGCGATTTCGGCACCGCTCATCCCATTTTTGAGGTGCACTTTCGAGTAATGCTTAAACTTACTTTTTAACTTTCTGCTTACCAGCCAGCTGACCAGGGCGATAGCACCGATCAATATATAATATCCCATCATAACGTTTCTTGTTTTGGTGTTAAACAATAAAAGTACAAAAGCTCCCTATTTTACCGTCGATTATGCGTACGAATACGGGAAGCGTATGCCTCCACTTTAGCAAATTTAGCAAAAACCCCGCCATTTTATACTGTGGCGGGTTCGTACTGACAAAATGTACCTCTGAAGTATTTCCTGGTGCGAACCGCTATAGCTATTTGTACCTGAGCTTGAGCAAGAGCATGGCAAAAAGCAGCAGTGCCGTTATTGCGTTGGCCAGGGTCACCGGAAGGCTCTCGATCAGTATTCCGTAGATACACCAGAGTACGACCCCTATGAACATCACAAGATACATGGTCAGCGAAATATCTTTGGTCGATTTTTGCAAATAGGTTTTGTGCACTTGCGGCACAAAGGCTGAAGTGGTCAGGACAGCGGCCAAGAGACCGAGGATTTCGATGTAGTCCATACTCTGGTTTTACCCTACAATGTTTACGATTTTTCCGGGCACTACGATTATTTTTTTCGGCGTTCTGCCGTCGAGTTGCTGTTGGGTCCTCTCGTGCGCCAGCACCGCCTCCTCGATTTGCTGCTTGTCCATATCTAGGGGAAGTTCTATCGTAAAGCGCGTTTTGCCGTTAAAGGATATGGGGTACTCCTTGCTGCTTTCCACCAGGTATTTTTCCTCGAACTTGGGGAAGGATGCGGTGGAAATCGATTCGGTATGACCGAGTTTTTCCCACAACTCTTCGGCGATATGTGGGGCATAAGGGGATACCAATATAACCAAAGGTTCGAGAATTTCCCGACTCGTACACTTTTGGGCGGTCAGTTCGTTGACGCAGATCATAAAGGTAGAGACCGTGGTGTTGAAACTGAAGTTCTCGATGTCCTCCTCCACTTTTTTGATGGTTTTATGGAGGGTTTTTAAGGATTCGGGGGATGGTTTATGGTCCGGGCCGGAGTGATAGAGCTTCCAGAGTTTTTTTAGGAAGCTGTGTACGCCGGTGATGCCGGCTGTATTCCAGGGTTTGGACTGTTCCAGTGGGCCTAGGAACATTTCGTATAAGCGGAGGCTGTCCGCACCATATTCATCGCAGATGTCATCGGGATTGACGACATTGTACTTGGATTTGGACATTTTTTCGACTTCGCGGCCTACAATGTACTTTCCATTTTCTAGTATAAACTCAGCATCTTTAAATTCGGGTCTCAAAGATTTAAATGATTCGATAACCAAATTATTCGAAGAATTTACACAAGATATATCTACATGAATGGGTAAGAAATCTATGTCATAATCAGCGCGATAAATATAATCCTGATTTCTTAAGGTAGAAAGTTCATGTTGAACATATCCCGAAAATTTATCCCCCAAAAACATCAAATCATGTGTCTCCAAATACTTTTCCATATTTCCCTTAGAGACAAAAACATTCTCTTCGAAGGAAGAATCATGGTTGGTATGGTAATTAACCCCATCCGCAACAACTGAGTGAATAACCAAGTTAATTTTAAATACAAAAGCACTCATCCCCGTAATCATCCCCTGATTAATCAACTTTCTGGCGTACTCATCCACTGGAACCAAACCTTTGTCGAACATAAACTTCTGCCAAAAACGGGAATAGAGCAAATGCCCGGTGGCGTGTTCGCTGCCTCCGATATACAAGTCCACATCCTGCCAATAGTTGATGGCCTCTTGCGAGAAAATTTTATCGTCGTTGTCCGGATCCATGTAGCGATTGAAGTACTGGGAGCTGCCGGCCCATCCGGGCATGGTGTTGAGCTCCAGGGGGTACACGCCGTTGCTTTCGAGTGACCCCTCGACGGAGCCTGTGCCGAGCGCAGCCGAGGTGCTCGGGGTGACATTTTTGTCCGGCAAATGAGTGCTCAGGGTGACATTTTCGTCCGTGGGGCGGGCGCTCGGGGTAATCTTCTTATTCGCGACCACCTCGTTCCTATTCGTATCCCAAGCCCATTCGGTGGCATTGCCCAAGGGCGGCTCCCCGGTTTCGGTGGGGAGATATTTATCGACTTCCGGCAACCGCAATGGCAAATACGCCTCCTCGATCATCTGTGGCATACCATCGACATAGTACACCGGAAAAGGCTCACCCCAATACCGTTGGCGGCTAAAAACGGCATCGCGGAGGCGGTAGTTGATCTTGCCCTCGCCATGTCCGATTTTTTCGAGTTCGGCAATGGCCTTTTTGACGGACTTCCGGTACGATAGTCCGTTTAGGAAATCGGAGTTGGCGATTATAGTTTTTTCCTTGTCCGCAAAGGCTTCTTCCGAAACGTCGATGCCCTCGAAAATATTCGGGATATCGATACCGAAATGCCTCGCAAAATCATGGTCCCGCTGATCGCCGCAGGGGACGGACATAACGGCTCCCGTGCCGTATCCGGCCAAAACATAGTCCCCGATCCAAATCGGAATCGGTTCCTGAGTAAACGGATGCTCTGCATACGCCCCGGTAAACGCCCCGGTAATGGTCTTGACATCGGCCATGCGGTCGCGTTCGGAGCGTTTGGTGGTCGCCGCGACATAGGCCTCGACCTCGGCCTTCTGCCCAGGGGTAGTGATTTTAGGGACTAGTTCATGTTCGGGGGCGAGCGTCATGAAGGAAGTGCCGAATATCGTGTCGGGACGCGTGGTGAAAACCTCAATAAACATCGAACCTGAACCCAGCACCCTAAACGTGACCGAAGCCCCCTCCGACCTGCCGATCCAATTCCGCTGCGCATCCTTCAATGGCTGCGGCCAGTCGATGGTGTCCAAGCCGTCCAAAAGCCGTTGGGCGTAAGCGGTGATACGCATCATCCACTGGGTCATTTTCTTACGTACCACGGGGTGACCGCCGCGTTCGGAAACGCCATTGACGATTTCATCGTTGGCGAGGACGGTACCCAGGGCGGGACACCAGTTTACCTCGGCATCCGCCAGATAGGTCAGGCGGTATTTGAGCAAAATTTCCTGTTTTTTTTGGGATGCAAAAGTCTTCCAATCCCCTGCCGAAAAGTCAGGGGTATCTTCGTCACAGGCCGCGTTCACCGACGTATTTCCATCCCTTTCAAAGATCGAGATCAAATCTTTGATGTCCTCGGCCCTGTCCGAATCGGTATTGTACCAAGCATTGAAAAGTTGGATGAAAATCCACTGTGTCCACTTGTAATATTTCGGATCCGAGGTGCGGATCTCACGGCTCCAATCGAATGAAAATCCCAATTGGTCCAACTGTCGACGGTATCCTTTTATAATATGGTCCCTATAATCGGCATCTTCGACAGTGACCGGTTTGCTCTTATCGATCAGGGCCGCGGTCTTGATACCCCCATCATCATTGACATATTTCGGCAAAATGTTTCCCTTGTCGTCCAAGCATCCCTCTATATTAATTTCCGTAGTATTTTTAGGATGTTGCCCGGTCTGGATGGCGTACTGCTCGGCAGGCAATCCGAAGGAATCGTATCCCATGGGATGCAAAACATTAAAACCTTTGTGCCGCTTGTATCGGGCGTAGATATCACTGGCGATATAGCCGAGGGGATGGCCGACGTGCAACCCGGAGCCCGAGGGATAGGGAAACATGTCCAGCACATAGAATTTTTCTTTGTCCAGATTGGTTTCCGCACGGAACGTCTTATGATCGGCCCAATATTTTTGCCACTTTTTCTCTGTTTTCTCGAAATCGTAATGCATATATGTGTTTGTCCCCTAGGTTCGCGGCAAAAATAAGTTTATTCGATTTACTTTCCTAAATTTGCAATCGCATAGCAAGCGACCATGGCCCGATCTTTCGAACAGTATCAAAAACAGAAACTCGTATCCTCGTACTTTTCGGTGGTATTGAGTATCGCATTGGTGCTTTTTTTGCTCGGCATGTTGGGGTTGCTGCTTATCAACACCAAAAAAATGGCCGATCATTTTAAGGAACAGATTACCGTATCGATTTTCCTTAAGGACGAGGCCAAGGAGTCGGAAGTCGATCAGTTGCAAAAGACCCTTGCCATGGCTGAGCATACCAAATCGGCCACCTACGTGTCCAAAGAGGAGGCCGCCGAACAGCACAGTGAAGAAATTGGGGAGGATTTTCAGGATTTTCTCGGCTACAATCCCCTTAAAAATTCCATTGACCTACAGCTACGGGCCGAATTTGTGACGCCCAAAGAAATCGAAAAAATTGCAAGCGACCTCTCCGAAAAGGCCTATGTCGAAGAGGTCAGTTACGATAAGCCCTTGGTCGACCTTCTGACGGAGAACGTACAAAAAATCGGTTTTTGGATACTGGTGGCCAGTGGCCTCTTTACCTTTATTGCCTTTCTGCTGATCAACAGCTCGATCCGACTATCCATCTATTCCAAAAGATTTATTATCAAGACCATGCAAATGGTGGGGGCGACGAAGACCTTTATCCGCAAACCCTTTATCTGGACAAACGTCAAACTGGGCATGCTCGGTGCGGTCATTGCAATGCTGTGCTTGGCGGCATCCCTTTTTTATCTGGATCGCACCTTTCCCGAACTGCTGCTGTTCGAGGATATTGAAATGCTTGCGCTGGTTTTCGGAAGTGTCTTTTTATTGGGTATCGTGATTTCGCTGATTTGCACCTATTTTGCCACCCAGCGATTTTTGAACCTAAGAACCGATGCGCTTTACTATTGAACGCGATTTTATGAATTTTTCATGCCACTTTTAACTACATTTGCCGCATGGCCAAAAGACAGAAAACTACAGCCAATCACAAACGGGGACAGGAGTTCATCTTCCAGAAAAAGAACTATATCGTTATGTTTATCGGCCTCGCCTTTATAGCCCTGGGCTATATTCTTATGAGCGGGGGGGGAAGCGACGATCCCAATGTTTTCAATCCGGAAATCTTTAACTTTCGAAGGATTCGTGTGGCCCCCACCCTGGTGCTGATCGGACTGGGCATCGAGATTTACGCCATTTTGTTGAACCCCCATAAGAAGAAAGGCTGATTTTGGATACTCTGGACGCTATTATTCTCGGCATTATTCAAGGTCTGACGGAATTTTTACCGGTCTCCTCCAGTGGACATCTCGAACTGGGCAAAGCGATTTTGGGGGATGAAGCCGTGGGCGAACAGAGCCTGTTGTTCACTGTCGTTCTTCATTTTGCCACGGCGCTAAGCACAATTGTCGTGTTCCGCAAGGACATTTGGGATATTCTACGGGGCCTATTTCAATTTCAATGGAACGAAGAGACCCGGTTCTCGGTAAAGATCATTATCTCGATGGTACCCGCGGTTTTTATCGGCCTCTATTTCGAGGAAAAACTGGAAAGCTTTTTCGACGGCGATGTCGCCTTTATCGGCCGTATGCTCATCATTACGGCCATTTTGCTCTATTTTGCGGATAGGGCCAAGAACACCATTAAGAAGGTAACTTTTGGCAGTGCCTTTTTGATCGGCATGTCCCAAGCCATTGCGATGTTGCCGGGCATTTCGCGCAGCGGGGCCACCATTTCGACCTCGGTATTGCTCGGTGTCGACAAAAGCAAGGCGGCCCGATTCTCCTTTCTGATGGTCGTACCCTTGATTTTCGGAAAAATCGCCAAAGACATCATGAGCGGGGAGCTCAATTTTCAAGGCGATAACACCACAGCCATGGCCGCCGGCTTTATCGCCGCCTTTCTTGCCGGTCTCGTCGCCTGCACCTGGATGATCCAAATCGTCAAGAAAAGTAAACTCACCTATTTCGCCGTATACTGCCTGATCGTCGGGCTTATCGCGATCGCGTTCGGGGTTTGGGGATAAGCCCTGGGACGCCCCACACTTATGAAGGGTTGGAGCCCTTTCGAGTGTACAACGTCATTCGTGAAAAATATTCCTTCGTTATATCAAGAGCTATCCAAAATATTAAAATCACAGGATTTTGACTGAAAAATCCGCGGAAGACTTTTTAAACGGCCAAATCCTTTTGGTCGACAAGCCCTTGGGATGGTCGTCGTTTCAGGCGGTAAACAAGCTCAAATGGGCCATTCGGAAAAAATTCAACCTGAAAAAAATCAAGATCGGCCACGCCGGCACCTTGGATCCATTGGCAACGGGACTTCTGATTGTTTGCACGGGAAAGTTTACGAAAAAAATAGAGGGATTGCAAGGGCAGATAAAGGAATACACCGGAACGATTACCCTGGGCGCGACCACCCCGTCCTATGACCTGGAAACGGGAATAGACAACTCCTATCCCATCGAACACCTTTCGGAAGAAATGATCCGGATGGCCGCATCCCAGTTTATCGGGGAAATCGAACAACGGCCCCCCATCTATTCCGCCTTAAAAAAGGACGGCAAAAGGCTATACGAATATGCCCGTGAAGGCAAGGAAATCCCCATAAAAAAACGTACGGTTAGGATTTCGGAGTTCGAAATCCGGAAAATAAGGCTACCGGAGGTGGATTTTCGCGTGGTGTGCAGCAAAGGCACCTATATACGCAGTTTGGCACACGATTTGGGCCTTTCTCTACAAAACGGGGCCCACCTATCGGCGCTGCGAAGAACCAAAATAGGCGATTATAACGTAGATAAAGCTGTTGACCCCGCCATTTTTGCAGAAAATCTGCTCAAAATGCATTAAGTTTTGGGGTGTTCCCAAAT
This sequence comes from Pricia sp., assembly GCA_035705395.1. Taxonomy (GTDB): domain Bacteria; phylum Bacteroidota; class Bacteroidia; order Flavobacteriales; family Flavobacteriaceae; genus Pricia. The sequence goes on from DASSWC010000152.1 coordinate 7,370, forward strand.
AATTTCAAAATAAATCCGATCCTTTGCGTTCCATTCAACGAATAATTAAAATAAATCTGATCGATTTCGGTTATAGGGTCATGAACCTCAACCGGAAGCAGTTAGCGTTCTTAATCAGCCTTTTCTCGATGGCCATCGTGGTGCTGTGCCTGTATAACATTCATTTGGGCAAAAAGGAAAAAGTGGACAAGTATGTGGTAGAACTGGTTTTGCACGAGGACATCAAGGATTTGGAGGAAGAAAAGGAAGAGCTGATGGAGGAGCGCGAACAACCCGATCCGGTAAAAAGCCATATGGCATACAACGAGGCCGAACAACCCAGTTATGGCGAGCCGGAACCTTTAAAAACCTTGGAAGAAATTATGGAGGAGCGGGAAGCTGCCGAGACCGAGACCGAAGACCCTATCGAACAATCGGACGGGGAATACTCCGCACGGATGGAGGAACTCATAAAAAAACGTCAGCAGGCCAAACAGCTATTGGGCGAGAAAGAGGCCCAAAAAGAGGAGTTTACCAACAATTTGGCCAAACGCCGCACCTCGGTCTCCTTCTCCTTGGTCGACCGCAGTGGTTACCGACTGCCCCCTCCTATCTACACCTGCATTGAAGGGGGCAAGGTCGTCGTCAACATAGAGGTCGACGCTTCGGGCAGAGTCGTCGATGCCAGTTTCAACTCCCGAAGTTCCGATACCTCGAACGGCTGTCTGGTCGAAAATGCCATTGCCTATGCGCTCAAGTCGCAATTCAGTCGGCATCATAGGACCTTACAAAAAGGTACGATCACCTATATATTTCAGGGAAAGGTACGATGAGAAAAAAAAATCGATGCGGCTGGTGCCGGGGAGACGAACTTTACGAAACGTATCACGATACCGAATGGGGCGTTCCCGTTAGGGACGACCCCACACTCTTTGAATTTCTGGTGCTCGAAACCTTTCAAGCGGGGCTGAGCTGGATTACCATACTACGGAAACGTGAAAACTTCAGAAAGGCCTTCGACCGCTTCGATTACAACAAGATCGCCACGTATGATGCATCTAAAATGGAGTCCCTTTTACAGGATGCGGGAATCATTAGGAATCGGCTAAAAGTGATTGCCACCGTTACCAATGCCCAGGCCTTTCTCAGGGTACGGGAGGAATTCGGCAGTTTTAGCGACTACATCTGGGGGTTTGTGGAAGGGAAGCCCCTCAAAAACGGTTTCGAAAGTTACAAAGATGCCCCGGCCAATACAGCACTTTCGGACCGTATCAGCAAGGACCTGAAAAAAAGAGGGTTTAAATTCGTGGGAAGCACCGTCGTTTACGCCCACATGCAGGCCACGGGGATGGTAAACGACCACGAAATGCAGTGCTTTCGGTATGAGGAGGTGTGAAAAGTTGGCAATCATTATACTTTTAATAACCGCATAAACTCTTTCCTTGCTATTTCCTCGGCTCCCATACTTTCCAAGTGTTCGTTATAGACCTGACAATCGATCAAAGCATAGTTTTTGGCTTCCAGTTCCCGGGCCAATTGTATAAAAGCATATTTCGAGGCATTGCTGGCCTTGTTGAACATACTTTCGCCACAGAAAACGTGGCCGAGGTCGATACCATATAATCCGCCGACCAAGGTTTCTTCCTCCCATACCTCATACGACCGGGCATGGCCACGTTTATGGAGTTCTATATAGGCTTCTTTCATAGCATCGGAAATCCATGTGCCCGCCTGACCTTTCCTTTTGATTTGTGCACAATGTTGAATGACCCTCTCGAAGCAGGTATCCCGGGTCAGCCGGAACCGATTATCCCGGAGCACCTTCCGCATGCTTTTCGATACCTGTATGTTTTTCGGGAACAGTACCATTCTCGGATCGGGGCTCCACCACAGAATAGGCGAACCATCGTTGAACCACGGGAAAATTCCGCTTCTATACGCCAACAACAGGCGTTCGGGAGATAGGTCACCGCCGACCGCCAGCAGACCCTCGGCATTTGCATCTTCCACGGATGGAAATTCCAAACGTGCCTTACTTAAAAAGGCAGATCGTCATGCTCGTCCTCGTTAAGATTTTCTGCGGGTTCGAAGGCTTCCGCAGGGGGTACCGGAGGTGTGCCGTCGGCACTTTGCCCTTCCTGTACGTTTTCGATACGCCAGCCTTGGATGGAATTAAAGTATTTGACCTCGCCCTGGGGGTTGGTCCATTCCCGCCCGCGGAGATTGATACTTATCTTGACGTTCTGGCCTACACTGTAATTGTTCAGCAGATCGGTCTTGTCCTGTACGAACTCTATGGCCAAAGGCTGTGGATATTGCTCTTCGGTAGTAATGACAACCTCCCGCTTTCTAAAGCCGTTGTTGCCGTATTCCTTGGTCTCCTCGATTTTTTTGATTTTTCCTTGTACTTCCATGATTATGAATTATATGTGAACTAATTTTTAAGGATTCAAAAATAGGCGTAATCGGGCTATCCACCTAAAAAAACCGGGGTAAGTTATCAACGATAATGAAATATCCTATTTCAAAATATACTTTCAGCCAATAGCACCTTCCAAGCGGAAAGCACCTCCTTTCGGGATAAATATTCCTGTGCTTTTACTTCGATGGCCTTTCGTTCGCCACCACTCAACAGGGAGCGTATTTCGACATGGGAGGATACAAAATCCCGGACTTCCTTTTCATTTGGAATTTCCTCCACATTGCCCAGCATACCCAGATCGTTTCCGGTCAGCACTTTGCTCGACCGGATGTGGGCGGGAATGGCGTCGACGCCGACCCCCAGGTTCGACAAAGGTTTCGGGACCTCGAAAAGCCCTTGGTTGGCCCGGCTGTACCAATTGCCGCCCAAGCGGGCCACTTGGTCTATTTTATGCGGGTCGATGCGGCCGTTTTCGTCCAATATAGCCGTATGGATATGCATTTTTACAACTTCCGAAAAGACGAGGTTGCCGGCACCGCCGTCTTTTCCGAGGGCTTCCACCTTGGTTACCTTGCATTCGAACTGTACGGGTGATTCGGCCACGCGATAGGGAGTTACGATATCGGATTTTAACATGGTCAATCCCGCTTTTTTGAACTCGTTTTCGCTCTTGGCATACTCCGTACTGGCCAGGGACATCTGCTGCACCATGCCGTAATTCACGATATTGATAACGACCTCCATGGTCAAAAGAACATTCTGTAGGGTATGCTTGGTCGTGTTGTCGCGCGATCTTCTTGCCGGCGAAAAAATCAGGATGGGCGGGTTGGCACTAAAGATATTAAAATAGCTGAAGGGCGACAGGTTAGGTCTTCCCTTTTCATCGACCGTACTGGCAAAGGCGATGGGGCGGGGACCGACAGATCCTACCAAATAATGATACGCCTCGGCCAGATCTACCGATCCGGACGGTATAGAAATCATTTCATCTTTCATAGGCCAAAGGTATCAAAAATCATAAATTTTTCATGACGAGCGCAGTAGAGGTACCAATTTCCATCTTTGTCATGCCGAGCGCAGTCGAAGCACCAATTTCCATCGGATTCGAAAACCATCCTTTATTTATCTGGATACCATTTTCGTCCTATTTGCGTTATCTTTGAAACCGGCCGTAGGGTAGGTAATCCAAGAAAATCCACCGGATGAAATTCAATCCCAAAAACAAATCCTCCAACATCATCCTATTGATAGCGTCGTTTGTTATCGTAAGCCTTATTCTGTGGAATACGAACAGCTTTTTCAAAAAATTCAAGGAGGAAGAGCGGCTCAAGATGGAAATTTGGGCCACGGCGCAGTCCGAATTCCAGCAATCTTCCGAAGATGCCGATTTGGGGAACCTGCACCTCAAGGTTTTCCAGAACAATACCTCAACCCCGATGATCTTGGTCAACAAAGACGGGTCGATCAAGACCAATAACATGGCCCCGGAACTGGCATTGGATTCCGTCGAACTTCAAGGACGCATCAAAAAATACAGCAACGAAAATACGCCGATTATCATTGAACAGCAGGGCGAGCATTTGGCGACACTGTATTACGGCAACTCCGAGGTGCTCAACAAACTCAAGTACTATCCCATCGCCCTATTGCTCATTATTTTCCTGTTCGGGGCAGTCATTTTCTTTTTCTTCAAGACCAACAAGGCCGCGGAACAGAACAAGCTTTGGGCGGGTATGGCTAAAGAGACCGCCCATCAAATCGGCACGCCCCTATCATCGCTGCTGGGGTGGAACGAGCTTCTGAAGGCCGAAAACATCGGCCCCGGTATTACGAGGGAAATCGAAAAGGACATCGACCGGTTGCAAACCATTACCGAACGCTTCTCAAAAATCGGCTCCTTGCCCGAACTCGACGAGTGCGATATCGTGCAGGAAACCCGGGAGGCCTATGAGTATCTGAAACTGCGGAGCTCGAAACTCATCCATTTCTCGTTCGATGCGCCAGTCGGGCATATCCCGGTCTTATTGAATCACGCCCTTTTCCATTGGACTATCGAAAATCTTGTAAAAAACGGTATCGATGCCATGAAGGGCAAAGGTGATATCGCCATTGAAATCCGTCCCAATGGCAAGAACGTATATATTCAGGTTGCTGACACGGGCCACGGTATCCCAAAAAGCGATTTTCAAAACATCTTCGATCCGGGGGTCACTTCGAAAAAACGCGGATGGGGACTCGGTCTGTCCCTCGTCAAAAGGATCATCGAGGAATACCATAATGGAAAAATAAAGGTGCTCTCGTCAAGCAAGGAAGGTACCGTGATGCAGATTTCGTTGAGGATCTGTGCCTCCTAATTCGAGGTTCGTGATTTGGGGTTCAAGGTAAGATTCCAACCTTGGCAAGTTCGAAATTCCATCTTTCTGTTTCCGATCACCGTCGGTCTTTTGTTACCTTTGATCAATAACCGTTAACTTTGTATCCGATATAAGACCATGGCAAAGGAAAAACTGGTAACGATAAAGCAGGCCAGCCTGACAAACAACTGTCCCGAATGCTTCAATCAGGACCTGCAGCTGTCCTTTTTCCAAAAGCATCGTTACGGGAAGCTTTTCCATAGAACCACCAATGATTTGACCCACCAACTGGTGTGCAATACCTGCGATTCGACCATTTACCCCGTAAAGTGGACCGACGATATTGAACGCTCCTTCAAATATTACCAAAAAATGGTGGTGCCGGAACGGGGATCACTACGGTTTACCACTCTCTTTTGGATCTTGATGCTTTTATTGATTGCGGTAGTTGGTGCGGGAGCCTATTTTCTTATTGAGGGCGGAGGTCTTCTGTAGTGTACGGTTGCGCTTTGGCCAACTGGATCGGTTTGAATTTCATACGATCATTTGACCTCCTCTGGCGGCATAGCCGCAAACAACGGCTTGCGAACGACAATCCGGTCGAGGAAGATTCACGTTCAAAAATTAGATCGAATTTTCTTCGCTATTTCTTCAAACTCCGCTTCAGTATGGGAAACCTTATGCTGAAAAGTGGCATCGCCCATTCCGTTCAGGGGGATCAAGTGCACGTGAACATGCGGCACTTCCAGTCCGATGACGGTTAACCCGACCCGTTTGCAGTCAATGCCGGCTTCGATGGCCCGGCCCACTTTTCTAGAAAAGGCCATAAGGCCCATGTAGGTTTCCTCATCGAGGTCCATAATTTTATCCACTTCCTTTTTGGGGATGCAGAGTGTATGGCCCTTGGCGTTGGGATTAATATCCAAAAACGCTAAAAAGTCGTTGTCTTCCGCTATTTTGTAACAGGGAATTTCTCCATTTATGATTTTGGTGAAAATGTTTGCCATGGGAAATGTTAATTTTATCAGGTTCAAGGTTGCAGAGGTATGGGATTAGGTGATTTCAGATTAATGTCATCCTACAAGCGCACTGACGCAATAAATTTTTACCTCGTAATCTCCAGAATATCAAATTTCAAAGTCCCGTTCGGTACATTAATTTCCGCTGTTTCACCTACTTTTTTACCCAGAAGTCCCTTCCCAATGGGTGAATTCACCGATATCTTACCTGATTTTAAGTCCGCTTCGCTTTCCGCTACCAGGGTGTATTTCATTTCCGTACCGTTGCCCTTATTTTTCAGTTTCACGGTAGATAGTATCAAAACCTTAGATGTATCGAGTTGCGACTCGTCGATCAGGCGTGCATTGGAAAGTGTTTCTTCCATTCTGGATATTTTCATTTCCAGTAAACCCTGTGCTTCCTTTGCCGCGTCGTATTCCGCGTTTTCCGAAAGATCGCCTTTATCCCGAGCGTCGGCGATGGCTTCTGAGGCCTTGGGGCGCTCGACATCCTTCAAGTGGTTGAGTTCGTCCCTCAATTTCTTTAATCCTTCCTTGGTGTAATATGATACGTTGCCCATAATATAATCATTTAATAAAGTAGGATTTATCATTTCTATGCCAGCGATTCATGGCGTTAGCTTGTGATAAAATAGGAAAATCCTCTACAAAGGCCACGAGTTTATGGGCTTTTTTAGAGAGGATTTAACGCAAATATACATAATTTTTGTTGAATTTTGCCGCTATGGATTTTACCATGGTTCATGTTCCCGAAATGCCTTATGCGGTTTTGACGGGGTTAATTAATCTTTAGGTTTCATTATGATCCGTATTCTCGGCTTCATCTTTCTACTCGCCCTGTTATCCTGTGATAAAGACCGAAGCACCCGCAACCCGTACTTACAGGAAATCGGTTTCCGTTTCGACATGAGCCTGAACCTGCCGTTGTACAGTCCCTTGACGAACGTGGGCAATGTGGTGTACATTGACAATCAGGGCATTGGTACCCGTGGGGTTTTCGTCATTCAGGCCAGTATCGACCAATATCGGGCTTTCGAGGCCAGTTGCCCCAACCACGCGCCCAATGACTGTTCTACCATGATGTTCGACGGGCAGGTCGCGACCTGTCCTTGTGAGGACTACGAATACAGTTTGTTTACCGGCCAATTGCTGAACCGCCCCGATGACGGCAACCGTTACTACGACATGTTGGAATATCGGGCGATGCGAAGTGGGAAAGTTGTGGTGATTTCCAATTGATGCTACAATG
>DASSWC010000153.1:0-6665 GCA_035705395.1 Pricia sp.
CTGTTCATCCGATATCGGGGCGTAGGAAGCTAATGTCGCATAGGTCAAATCCAACAAATCGAACATGGGGCCGACATACTGCAGCAATTCCCTCTTCGTCTTTACATTGACTTCACGTAGGGAATATCGCTTTTTAACTAGCTCATTGATGCGTACAAAGAACGAGGGATCCGCTTTCTGTGTAGGCATGGTGTTTTCTACATATTCCTTTTCCACTTTCAGTCCCAGACGTTGGTAATGCCCGCTGTAGTAGGGGTGGTTGTACCAAGTAACCATAGTACCGAGATTGTCAAAACCTTCGGTAAGCACGCCCACCTTATCCAAATTCGAAAAGCCCATGGGGCCTTCGATATGATCCATTCCCTCTGCGCGGGCCAGCTCGGTCACCTTGGCAAGTAAGGCTTTCGAAACTGCATGGTCATCGATAAAATCGCACCATCCGAAGCGCATTTTTTTGATGTGTTGCCGTTCGATCTCCAAGGTGTTGATCATCGCCGCAACGCGGCCGACGACCTCATCGTCCCTAAGCGCCAAAAAATACCAGCTACGAGCCGTCTTAAAAGCGGGGTTCTTTTCTTTGTCGAAGGTGTCCATTTCATCGGCGATCAAGGGAGGCACCCAATAGGGAGACCCCTTGTACAGGGAAAAGGGAAATTTTACGAACTCTTTAATATCTGCTTTAGAGACCGCTTCTTTGAGGGTGATCATATTACGAAATTTGTGCCCTCAATATTAGGGATTATTGGCAACAGGAAAAAGGGGGAGGGGACAAATAATCTGCCTTCAGTTGCTGCGTTTGGAAAATTCAGGTTAAATTTCGCCATTACCGCCGTCTCCCGACGTATTCTTCTCCGCCCTTTTCATTTTGCGAAGCCGCTTTGTTTAAGACCCCAAATCGATATCCTCGGCACCTTTGCCGTTTCTTTTTTCCTTTTTCCGCTCCCTTTTTTCTCTTTTCATCGCGTTTTTCTTGATGGCCCCACCATTGCCGTCCGCATCCTGTTCATCGATGGCCGTGAGGGTGTCGGTATGTAGGTCGAATCGGTACGAGGCGCCGAGGGTTACGAAAATTCGTGAAGGGGTATTTTTGAAGCTGGCCCCCAGATTGAAATCCATTTGAAAATCCTCGGTCAGGAGATGCGCTATGCCCCCACGGAGCAGCATATCGGAATAGCGGTCACTCTGTATACCTTGGTTCTCAATAAATACGCTCCATTTTGGATTGCGAAACGCGTGCGATAGCGAAACCAAATAGCTCAATTCGGGAAAATCGGTAGTGATTCGATCGTAGGCAATGTTCGTAATCAGAACGAAACGTGGTGCCAGCCTGCTTTGGGTCGCCACCATCCCACGGTAGGAAACGGTCGGGTCTCCCACGTAAAAGGGATTTTCCCCTAGGTTAAAGGTCGCCCCGCCATAAACGGAGACAGAGGGAATCAAATTGCTCCATTGAAAAACGTTGTTCGCCCTCCAACTGTAGAGATTGGGCTTGTTGCGCTCCTCCGATTTGTACCGGTCATAGATCAGATATTTCAGTCCCACCCGGTTTCGGGAAAAATCGGTGCGGTTCTCCGATACGCCCAGGTCCTTGAACGCAATATTCTGGTTTTGGTAGCTGCCCTCGTAGTTTAGCTCCAATCGCTCGAAAAGCAATCCGTAGCGCAGCGAAATATCGGTGCCCCAAATATCGCTTTCTGTGTTTAAAAGTTTGTGATCGCGCTGTTCGTAAAAAAGACCCCCTTCCACTTGGATCACGTTTTTTCCCACGGCGTAGGCACCGACCGATAGCCCGGGACGGTTGGAGTTTATGACATCGGTATATTGGGCGAATCCGGCTAGCGGAAGTGCCAAAAGGCTTAGAAATAGAAGTGTTTTCATTGGTTAATAAGGTTTTACCATATTTTTAGCAGTTCAATCCTATCAATACAACGTGAGAATCGTATTTTTGATACATTAGAACCGAAGTTTATGGCATTTTTAAAGACAATACTAATAATCCTGCTGGTATATTATACCTTCAAAATACTGGTAAAAATGTTCGCCCCCAGGATTTTCGGGTATGCCGCAAAAAAGACCCAGGCACATTTCAAGGCAAAATTCGAGGAGTTCTCCCAGCAGGGCAGAAGTACCGAGGAACGGGTGGGCGATGTGATTATCGATAAAAAAACTTTCGATACAAATACTTCCAAGAAAAAAAGTTCCAAAAAGGTCGGAGACTATATCGATTTTGAGGAAATCAAATGACCCGGCCTTCGCTTGACAGGATCGTGGCTTAACAGGGCCTTCGCTTTCCTGGGCCTTCGTTTAACAGGGGCCGTCACTTTGCCCTAACAGGGGCCGTCATTCCCTGAGGCTATGAGCCACGGATGACACCTTGGAATTTGATGCCTAAATTTCGGGCAGTGCGTGGAATTTTAATACCTTGCGGTCTTATCCTTGAATATTTATTTTTGTTCCCATGCAAAAAGGACTAAAGGCTGTTTTCACTCACTTTTTTGTTGCCGTTTTCTTTGTCATTGCCGCCCTGGCCTATTTTTATCCCGTACTTCAGGGTAAAGTCATCGAGCAGTCCGATATCGTGCAGTATATGGGAATGGCCAAGGAACAGATGGATTTCCGCAAAAGGACCGGCGAGGAGCCGTACTGGACGAACTCCGCCTTCGGGGGCATGCCCACCTATCAATTGGGAGCCTATTACCCCCATGATTATGTGAAAAAATTGGATCTCTTCATCCGGTTCCTGCCCCGACCGGCCGATTATCTCTTTCTCTATTTTATAGGATTTTATATCCTGCTTTGCTGTATGAAGGTCGATTTCCGACTGGCGGTCCTGGGGGCGTTGGCCTTCGGTTTTTCGACCTATCTTATTATTATTCTGGGGGTGGGACACAATTCCAAGGCCCATGCCTTGGCCTATCTGCCATTGCTTTTGGGGGGGGTTCTCCTGATTTTCCGAAAAAGGTATCTACGGGGATTTATACTGACCGCGATCGCCATGGCGCTGGAAATCAGGGCCAACCACTACCAAATGACCTACTACTTTATGTTTTTGGTATTGGTTTTGGGGATCGTCTATCTGGTGGATGCCATCCGTAGGAAAACCTTAAAACCGTATTTCATTTCCGTCGGGATAGCGATCGGTGCCGTGGCTTTGGGAATCGCCGCCAACGCTACCAGCCTTATGGCCACCAAGGAATATGCGGATTGGAGCACCCGCGGCAAATCCGACCTTACAATAAACCCGGATGGTTCGCCCATTGAAAATAGGGATGGGCTCGAAAAAGAGTATATTACCCGGTGGAGCTACGGTATCGTGGAATCGCTGAACCTTTTCGTGCCCCGTTTGTTCGGGGGATCAAACAGCGAGAATCTCGGCGAGAATTCCAAAACCTATGATTTTTTGATCGACCAGGGCATCTCCCGTAGTCAGGCCTTGAGTTTTTCCAGCGCCCTCCCCCTGTACTGGGCGGACCAACCCGGAACGTCCGGTCCGGCCTATATCGGGGCCATTGTTTTTTTTCTTTTTATCCTTGGTCTTATCCTTGTGAAAGGACGGACGAAGTGGTGGTTGTTGGGAGGTACCCTACTATCCCTTTTTCTTTCTTGGGGCAAAAACTTTAGTCTGCTGACCGATTTTATGATCGACTATTTCCCGCTGTATGACAAGTTCCGAGCAGTATCCTCGGCACAGGTCATCCTCGAACTTTGCGCGCCGATCCTGGCGATTTTGGCACTGCGGGAAATTTTTAGACCCGTTCCGGAAAAAATAGCGGCAAGCGATATAAAAGTGTCTAAAGAAAAAAGTTTGTCCACGGAAACAGAGCGAGCCGCACGCGAAGGGAAATCCTCCGAAAAAAATCCGTCCGTGGCGCATGGCGCATCCGCAGAAAAAAACCGGTCTTTAGAAAAAGATACATCCGCGGCTGGGCGCCCATATACCAATAAACCCGAAAAATTGAAGGCCTTAAAAACCTCTTTCTTCATCGTGGCGGGTCTGATCGTGGCCCTCTTTCTGTTCAAGGGGATGTTTAGTTTCGAGGGACCGAACGATGCCTTCCTCAAAAAGAACTATGGCGATGAGCTGGTTTCCCTGATACAGGAGGACCGAAAGGCGGTGTACAACAACGATCTCTTCCGTTCGCTCATCTATGTTTTTTTGGCGGCGCTTGCCCTGTGGTTTTTTCTAAAGGAAAAACTGAAGGCCAACCTGGCCATCGCAGCCATGGGCCTGTTGATCGTCTTCGATTTGGCGGGAGTGGACAAGCGATATGTCGATAATGAGGATTTTGTATCCAAGCGAAAAATGCTGAAACCTTTTCCCGAAACCCCATTGGATCGACAAATCAATAAGGATGAGGGAGTGTTTAGGGTTTACGATCCATCCGAAGGCATCAACGGAGCCCGTGTGTCGTACTACCACCATTCCATCGGCGGTTATCATGCGGCCAAACCCGCCCGCTTGCAGGACCTGTTCAACTTTCATATCTACAAGGGGAACATGGGTATTTTGAATATGCTCAATGTCAAATACGTGGTGCAACAGGATGAAAACGGCCAGCCCTACCCGGCCGTCAATCCCGAGGCCAACGGCAATGCCTGGTTTATCAAAAAATTGGTCCAGGTCGAGAATGCGGATGCCGCAATCCAGGCCTTGGATACTTTGCAGACCAAGACCGTAGCGGTGGCAACTCCCCCTATGCTGCAAGACGTTGCCGGCTCGGAGTTTACGGTAGATTCTACCGCGACGATCCGATTGACCGATTACCAGCCCAACCATTTGACCTACATTTCGGAAAACGAGTACCCCGGGGTGGCTGCGTTTTCCGAAATGTACTACCCTCAGGGTTGGAATGCCTATATCGATAAACGACCAGTACCCCATTTCAGGGTCGATTATACCTTGCGAGCGCTGGAAGTGCCCGCGGGCAAGCATACTATAGAATTTAAGTTCGAGCCCGAAGTAGTCAAAATAGGAAGCAGGATCACCCTGGCCAGTTCGATTTTGTTCGGATGTATTTTGTTGGGGGCCATCGGCCATAGGTATTACCGCTACCGCAAGCAAGAAAGGGTCTAGCAGATTATAAATGAAAAAAGTCCTCATCATCACGTATTACTGGCCACCTGCGGGCGGTCCCGGTGTACAGCGGTGGTTGAAATTCGTGAAATACCTGCGGGATTTCGGGGTGGAACCTGTGGTCTACGTGCCCGAAAACCCCCATTACCCGATAGAGGACACCTCCTTGGAGAAAGAAATCCCCAAAGACACTACCATTTACAAACGGCCCTTGTTCGAACCCTACGGGCTGGCGAAATTGCTCTCCCCAAAAAAGACCAAACGCATCTCCTCGGGCATCATCAAGGCCAAGAACCAATCCGCTATCGAAAAGGCGATGCTGTGGGTGCGCGGCAACTTTTTTATTCCCGATGCCCGCAAATATTGGGTTAAGCCGTCCGTAGCCTTTTTATCCGAAATATTGGATGGTGAAAACCCGCCTTCCATTGACACCGTCATCACAACAGGTCCCCCGCACAGCGTCCACCTGATCGGGCAGGCGCTCAAAGAGAAAAAAGGCGTACGGTGGCTGGCCGATTTCCGGGATCCGTGGACATCCATCGGATACCATAAAAAATTGAAACTGAGCGCATCCGCCCAAAAAAAGCACAAGCAAATGGAACGGTCCGTATTGAACAACGCCGATCAGATTATCGTGACCAGCGGCACCACCAAAAAGGAATTCGAAAATATCACCGATACACCCATTGCTGTCATCACCAACGGCCACGATTCCGATTATGGGGGCGACGCCGATCTGGACACGGATTTTACCATTTCCCATATCGGTTCTTTGCTTACCGGTCGCAACCCGACAAACCTGTGGAAAGTGCTGTCCCGACTGGCCGCCGAAAATGCAGTATTCAGGACCGATCTGCAGTTGGAGTTTATGGGCGTTGTCAGTAAGGATGTCATGGACAGCCTCTACCACGCCGAACTCGGCCCCTATATCAAAATGCGGGGCTACGGCTCCCACGCCGAGGCACAGCGCAGGCAACAGCGATCACAGATATTGCTATTGGTGGAAATCGATTCGGAAGAGACAAAAGGTATTATTCCCGGAAAGTTGTTCGAATACATGGCCGCCCGACGGCCGATTTTGGCGCTTGGCCCAAAGGACTGGGAGGCAGGCAGCATTCTGAACGAAACAGGAGCTGGGGCCGTTTTCGATTACCAGGCCCAGGCCGAACTGAAAAAAACGATTCTGGCCTGGTATGCGGACTTCAAGAAGGAAAGTTTGGTTTCCAAAACGAAAAATATTGAAAAATACAGCCGAAAGGCCCTTACCGGGGAATTGGTGGAACTATTGTAAACCGGACCAAGGTATTTTTTCGATAGACAACAATTTAAGTCCCGTTCCCTGAAAAAAGTCAAAATTCTAGATAAACCAATTCCTTCGTGGGCGTCGTACTCAAACAATCCCTGAACAACACCATTGTCACCTACATCGGTTTCGGGATAGGGGCCGTCAACGTACTTTTCCTGTACACCAACTTTATGTCCGATGCATATTACGGACTGGTCAATGTTGTGCTTTCCGCCTCTACGGTGCTGATGCCCGTTCTGGCCTTCGGGGTGCCCAACACCCTGGTCAAATTTTATAGCGGGTATA
>DASSWC010000154.1:0-4248 GCA_035705395.1 Pricia sp.
CGGGGCATTGAAATGCGCCTTTTTATCGCTGGTGTGGAACTGGAAATCGGTAAACAAGCGTGGGGTTCCCCGATGTGTTTTATGGGGAACGGGCCATTGAAAACTGCCCTCTTTCTTCAACCGATCGTAGGAAAGTCCGGAAATATCGATGTTCGTTCCCCGGGTCAGCAGGCAATGTTCGTCGTACACCTCGCCTGCATTTTTGTAGTCAAAGCCCTTGAAGCCCATAGTCTGTGCGAAACGCCATATAATCTCGGCATCGGGCAGGGCTTCCCCGGGCGGGTCGATGGCCTTGGGGAGGTAGCTGATACGTCGTTCGGAATTGGTCATCGTACCCTCCTTTTCCAACCATCCGGCAGCGGGCAGTAGCAGGTCTGCGAATTTTGTGGTTTCCGATCGGTGGGAAATATCCTGAACGACCACAAATGGGGCGTTTTTCAAGGCCTTCTCCACATGATGCACGTTGGGCATGCTTACGGCAGGGTTGGTGCCTATGATCCAGATGGCCTTTAGATTTCCGTTTTCCAGGGCATCGAACATTTCGGTGGCGGTGTACCCGGGTTCGGGACTGATTTCGGTACCGTCCCAGAAATCGGCTACTTCCTTACGGTGCCGGGGATTGCCCAGATCTCTGTGTGCGGCCAACAGGCTGGCCATGCCCCCGACTTCGCGCCCGCCCATGGCGTTGGGCTGTCCCGTTAACGAAAAGGGTCCACATCCGGGTTTCCCAATCTGTCCCGTCAGCAGGGAAAGGTTCATGAGGGACATGTTTTTGGACACCCCGATGACGCTTTGGTTCAGGCCCATCGTCCACATACTGATAAATTTGCTGGCCTCTCCGATGTATTGCGCTGCCTTCCGGATGTCGGATGCCGGAACCCCGCATCTTTTAGCCGCCTCCCGAATGGAAAGGGTAAATGCCAGTTGTCTACAGGCCTCGAAATTCGAGGTGTGTTTTTTAATAAAGGATTTGTCGATCTTTCGTTTTTCGATCAGCCAGCGGGCTATGGCATTAAAGAGGATGACATCCGTGCCCGGAAGAATTTGTAGGTGCAGGTCTGCGGCGGAACAGGTTTGGGTCTTACGGGGGTCTACGACAATTATTCGTACTTCGGGATTTTCGTCCTTGCGTTTTTCCAAGCGTCGGTAGAGGATGGGATGGCACCATGCGGGATTGCCCCCTGCGATCAAAAAGCAATCCGCCAGTTCGATATCTTCATAGGCGATGGGCACGGAGTCTTCCCCGAGCGTTTTTTTGTATCCTACGACCGCCGAGCTCATACACAAGCGGGAATTCGTATCGATATTGTTGGTACCTATAAAGCCTTTGGTGAGTTTATTTACCAGATAATATTCCTCGGTCAGGCATTGTCCGGAAACGTAAAAGCCCACGCTGTCCGGTCCGTGTTTATCGATGATACTTTTAAAAACGGCCGCGGCGCGCTCGAAGGCGGTGTCCCACGAAACCCGTTGCATCGGATGGTTGCGGCTCCACCGCATTTGTGGGTAACGGATGCGATCACTGGTATCCTGGGCTACATAGTTGAGGTTTCGGCCCTTAGAACAAAGCATACCCTTATTGGATGGATGTTCCGGGTCGCCCTCTAGCGAGATTTTCCCCTTGGCATCCACATCGACCAACATTCCGCAACCCACTCCGCAATAAGAGCAAATGGTTTTATGTACCCGCTTTTTTTGCATAGAATTAGAAAGCGGAAAATTATAGCATTACGTATAAATACGTAGTAAAAATATAATAATAGTTCGCCCTTATTTTCAGGTATCGGCAAGAACGGAGATCGAAAAGTGGGATAAGTGCATTGTGATGGGAGCAGTCGGAGAGAAGACCTTATTTTTTTCGATACGTCAGATACGTAAACGCATAATTATGTCTTTCATCCTTGGGATGGTGTTCCTCGCCGACCAAGTCCCAATCCTCCTCATCGATGTCCGGAAAAAAAGTATCCGCCCCATCAAAAGTATGGTGTATACGGGTCAATTCAATTTTGTCGGCGAATTTTAGGCCCTGTTTGTAGATTTCGCCGCCTCCGATGATAAAGGTTAGGGGTTTGGACTTCACGTGTTCGAGGGCATCCTCGAGGGAATGTACGATGTGGCAGTCCTTAAAGTCGGTGGTATAGTCCGTATCCCGCGTGACAATAATATGTAATCGGTTCGGAAGGGGTTTGTCGAAGCCGTCGAAGGTTTTACGGCCCATGATTATCGGGTGGCCCGAAGTCAGTTTCTTAAAGCGTTTGAAGTCGTCGGGCAGGTGCCAGGGCAGGTCTCCATCCTTGGCGATGGCATTGTTCTCGCCGGCCGCCGCTATCATACAAATGCTGTTCACGTTTGGTCTATTTATCGCTTCTGAAAATTTGGGAATCCGATGGTACTTCCTTCCTGCAATCCTTTTTAAGGTTCCAATTTTTTGTTGATTTTCGAAATGGGAAAATCCGTCTCGATTTCCTTTTGCATTTCCGCAATACGCTGTTTCTGTTTTTTGACCAGTCTTTCGCGTTGGCGACGCTCCCAGGCCTGTCCCATAAATTTTTGGGTCACGAAAACATTGAAGGCATGTATTACAAAAAGAAATGCCCAAAAGGTAATTGCCCAGATAAACCAATCGTAGTTGGCCCAGTAATCCAGAATCTTGTTGATAAAAACCATAAAAACGCTGCCGATCAAAAAAATCACGAAATGAACATAAAGCCGTTTTTTCTGCTTGATACGTATCTGGGCGTTTTCGAGCAGTTCGTGCTGTTCGAGATCGAGTTCGTTCCTAGTTTTGTTTTTCGTGAACATGCTTGTTCTTACCTTTGACCCATCATAATTTTCGGAGGCGCAACCGAAACTGTACTGTAGGCATAGCCTTGAATAGTCCATTTACCATCCTACCGATACCTGGGCCGATTCTTCTGCAAAGATACGGCAATTGTTGAACACCTATTTTTATCCTATGGAAAATATTAGAAAACACTTTCCCGTCCTTAGTCAATATCTATATGCCGACACGGCCTCTGCGGGACTGCTCAGCGATACATTGATGACATGGCGCCAGGAACACGATCTGGATTACCTGATCGGCGGCAGTACGATGAAGACAAAAGCGATGGGCAACGGCATTCCCGAAATCCGGAAGACCGTGGCCCGTTTCTTTGGCGCCACACCCGAAAGTACGGCTTTGGTACCCAATTTTTCCCTGGGCTTGAACCTACTTCTCGAAGGCTTCGACACGAGCCGTAGGGTGCTGTTGGTTCAGGGCGACTATCCCTCGGTCAACTGGCCTTTCGAACATCGCGATTATAAGATTTCC
This sequence comes from Pricia sp., assembly GCA_035705395.1. GTDB lineage: Bacteria > Bacteroidota > Bacteroidia > Flavobacteriales > Flavobacteriaceae > Pricia. The sequence goes on from DASSWC010000154.1 coordinate 3,314, forward strand.
TACGTGTCCCTAGATGAAAATTTGGAAGACAACATCCGCGATACCATAAAGGCGGGCAACATTTCGGTACTTGCATTCAGTTTGGTACAGTGGGTAAACGGAATTCAAATCGATTTGGATTTCCTCTCCGGCCTAAAGGCTGATTTTCCGGAATTGATTATCATCGCAGATGGTACCCAGTTCTGCGGCACTACGGATTTTAATTTTTTGGATTCCGCCATCGACGTCCTAGGGGCTAGTGGGTACAAATGGCTATTGGGAGGATACGGCAACGGTTTCTTCCTTTTCAAGGAGGGTCTGGAAACACATTTTGCCGTAAAGACGACGGGTTTTAACGCGGCGGATGCTAATTTGGACATGGAGGATGACATCCGGTTTGCCAAACACTTAGAACCGGGACATTTGGACACCCTGAACTTCGGTAGCTTAAAATTTTCTTTGGAATATCTGGAATCCCTTGGAAAGGGGAATATCGAGACGCACTTGGCGAAACTATCCAAAAAGGGGCAGGAGGAATTTGCGGAACTTGGGCTTTTGGAGGATGCCGTGGTGGCCCGCAAAGCGCACAGCACCATTTTCAAGATCAACGGCGATAAGCGACTTTATCGAAAATTGGAACAGCACGATGTGGTCTGCTCGCAACGCGGGGGCGGTATCCGTCTCAGCTTTCATTGCTATAATACCGAAACGGACGTCGACCAGATTGTAAAAATCTTGAAGACAGCATTATAGATTTCCATATACGCCAAAATTGACGCGACCTTTCATAATAGAACATTAAATAGGGATTAAAATACTGGGAAAATGATAAAAATATATTAATCGTTGGCAATGAGTGTTTTAATCCATTACTTTTGCGGCGAATTTTAAGCAGGTCGTTAAATCTATAATCCAAAATAATTTCATCATGTCCATTAAAAAACAGTATCTCAAGA
>DASSWC010000155.1:0-5329 GCA_035705395.1 Pricia sp.
CTATAAAAGACTCTTACGCTCGTTTTATATTGATTCAAGATGTTAAATCCACCCTGATCCTACTTTATATTCAACGGTGTTGGTTTTAGTTGATTGTTTTCGCGACATTGTTTTAGCAATTCTTTTAAAGTATCGGAAAATGTTTTGTCTATTTTTAAAGCTTCATCCAAAGATTGGCTTTAGGCGACAATTTTGGATATACCGTTTCCCTGCTCGTATAAATTATTTCGGGACACGCATAGAGCAGTCATAGGGCTGCATGTATATTTGCAGTTATGGAACAAAAGACAAAAGTCAATGCCGAAGATGGCAAACAGGAAATTCAGATTACTAGGGAATTTGATTTGCCATTGGAACTACTTTTTAGGGCGTACGTAGAGGCCGAATTGGTCGAACAATGGATGGGCACAAAAGTATTCAAACTGGAAAGTAGAAAACACGGAAGTTACCAATTTGAAACCACGGACCCCAAAGGAAACAAACACGGCTTCAATGGGGCGATCCATGAATGTATCCCTGACCAAAAGATAATACGGACGTTTGAAATGGAGAATATCCCGTTTCCCGCCCATCTGGAGTTTTTGGAGTTTCAAAAACTCACCGATAACACCAGCAAGCTCAATATGCACATCGTTTATAAATCGGTAGCGGACAGGGATGAAATATTGAAATTGCCTTTTGAATTCGGTATCAATATGGCACATAACAAATTACAGGAAGTAGTATCCAAATTAAAATAACATGGACCGTTAGCCAATAATTGAATATCATGGAAAAGCCAAAGCCAAAAGATGTCGATGCTTTTATCGCCAATTCAAGCGAGCAGGCCCGTCCGATACTGCAAGAGCTCCGGAGAATCACAAAATCGGCAGTTCCTAAAGCTGAGGAAGGGATAAGCTGGAACGTGCCGATCTACAAATATCAAGGTATTCTCGGCGGATTTTCCGTAGCGAAAAACCATGTCAGCTTTGGTACGGACGCACTACAATCCAAAGACCGCAAACTGCTTGATGAAAAGGGCTATAAAACCGGAAAAAAGACCATCCAGATTCAGTTCGGCCAAAAAGTACCGGCCACAGTGATACGAAAAGTTCTCAAAGCACAGGCAAAAATTAATGAAATAAAAATAGTAACGTATAATAAACCCAAAAAAAGAAATAATCGGGTTTGAATCGATTATGAATATCTTCGAGGCCATCGAAGTTGATCTATCCCAAAAATTTTTGACGGGAAAGGGTATACCGAAAAATAACACATGGCAAAACTAAAGGCCAAGGACAATTTAGCCCCAATTCAAAACCAAATAATGGAATTGATTGATCCCCATTCCGAAGTTATTGAATTAGGATGCGGTATAGGAGATTTGCTCTTAAGGCTTTCCCCGAAAATCAAAACCGGATTGGGTATCGACACATCGAGGAAAGCCATCGACGACGCAATCAGGCTAAGGGATAAAAGGAATATTCATAATGTAGATTTTGCATGCACCGAGCTTGGCCCTGGATTTACGTGCCCAGATACTTATGATTATTCGGTTGCCAGCTTATTTTTCCACGTCGTATCCCTTTTGGAAGCGGTTTATCTGCTCAATAGAATGAGGGAAATTTCACATACCGTTCTAATTTGCGGATTTTCCCGTCCCAAAACACTGGACCATAAGATACTAATGTGGCTGGACCAACGATTTTCAAAACACTATGGAAATTTTAAGGGGTATCAAGAGCAGGGGTATATGAAAGGACTTCTAGAAAGAGTACAATGTCGCAAGGTGATAACTTATAATACGCACATCCCATTTCTGAAAATCTATGAGTTGAATTAGGTTTAAGCCATTTTTGCTGCCATATTGGACAAGGTTTATCGGATTAATATGGCTTTGGCTGCCGGAATGTCCGGTAACACATTCCCTAAAATGATGTCTCCTATTCTTCAATGACGGATAGGATGTTTCCGGCAGGGTCTTTGAACCATGCGATGTTGGGACCGGAATCCTGTTCGGCTCCCCGGTAAACCCCCTTATCGTCTGTTTTGGGTTCGTCGTACTGTTCGAATACAATGCCTTTGGCCGAAAGTTCAGCGACGGCTTGGTCAATATCCCCGACCGGAAAGTTCAAGATCGTAAAGGTTGCCGGTTCATGATTCGGTTTTGGGTACACCAAAATCCAGGTGCCTCCCTCGACATCCAGTTCCAAGGTGCCCATCGGACCGTCATTAACTGTCAAACCCAATGTGTCCTGATAAAATGCTTTCACTTTTTCGATATCGTCAACGGAAAACCCGCTGAACGCTTTTGATTTTTGTAACATAGTGTTGTTTTATGATTTGAAACTTATGATTTAATATCCCTGGCCACTTGGGTTAGATCGTTATTGGCTTGATGGCCACCGCTCGGTATTTCACGCACAGTTGCTTGTGGCAGTTTTTGTGCATATACCAAAAAGTGTTCAAATGGTACTTCTTCGTCATCCTTGCATTGGTAGAGAAAAATCGGAATATTCTTCGATATCCTATCAGCAAAACTCTTGTGCAGCTTAAGCCCTTGTTTCCAATCTTCATTACCACTCCAATAGGGCGCGGCGATAAGAAAAAGTCCGTCGATTTTTTTCTGTACCCGATGTTCCGACAGATATTTCAAAAGCATTGAAGCACCAAAAGAGTGTCCCACCAAAATGATGTTTTCCTTGATCGATGAAATCTCCTTGCCGATTTGCTCAAGCCATCCGAAATCCGGAAGCGTGTCATTGAAATGTAATTGAGGATTATGTACTTCATAGGCATCTCCCAACGCTTTTCTAAGGGAATCGGCCAATTTGATGTCCGCCTCATAACCGCCTTCACCGCCACCGTGTATAAATAAAATGTGTGTCCTCATTGCTGTAATCATTTTCAAATAAGTGTGCCAAAATAGGATTCCCCGATTTATTGGGCAATCGCCCGGGCCGCCGTACCGGGGCCACAGCCGATATTCGGCACGTCATACCCGGCCGCAATGGCAGTACCTTTACAATTGTCTCTTCTCTGGGGGAACGTTTACTTTGTTCGGTATCATTTGTCTTCCAGGGCCGGTTCCGCTTTTGTTTCTATTACGTAGGAATGTATTTCCCTGATAATGGAACCCTTTGCACCCGTAAATCGGTACACGTCGCAAAAAGCATAGTTCTTGCGTGCCATTCTGATTTCACCGTTGGCCGATGCCGTGCGTCCGTGGGTAATGATGTGGTGCAGTATCATTTCATCCGCAACATATTCCTTCATGCTATAGACTTCCTTGGCAAAGGCATCCTTTCCTTCCAATTTTTTGTCCCCGTATATCCACCAGACAATGTCCTCGCTAACGTGGTCGATGATAAATTCGGCATTGCCTTTTCCGAAAGCAGTATTGAACTCCTTTAAAAAGGCCTGCCGGGGGGAATTGCCGCAATCTTCAGGTATCTTGATTTTTGTCATTGACTTTTCGTTTTAATTCTCCGCGTACTTTTTAAAGTTGTCGATGATGGCCTGCTAACCGCCTTTCTGCATTTCGACGGAATTTTGGGTCTCGGCGTCAAAGGTGGTGATGACCGGAATGATCTCCGGGATGTCCTCCTGCACGATATGAAGGTCCGTACCACACGAAACCTTTGTGAGCTGGACGGCGACGGTCATCTCCCCGAGCAGATCGGGGTCGTCGAATTTATCGGTGTACCGGATAAGCTCGTTGGTCTTTATTTCTAGATATTTCCCCCCGAACGAATTTCCGTTGCCAGTCGTAAAGTTAGTAAATGACATTTTATGGGTGCCTCCGGTTTTGAAATCCAGCTCGTGCACCTTACAGGTAAATCCATAAGGGGGCAGCCAGAAGGCCCTTGCATCTTCGTTGGAAAAGGCCTTGAACACTTTTTCGGGAGAAGCTGTCAGAACCCTGTGCAGTGTTACGCTAGTGCTTGAAATGATATTTATTTTTAAGTTCTATTTAATTTTACTTGTTTTTAAGCGATATATGTATGAGACGGCAAGTATGGCACCGATTACAACGGGCATCACCATATATCCAATGTTACCGTCCACCACGGCATGGCTGATAAATGCGAATACCAGGTTGAACGTCAAGCCCGCATACGCCCATTCCTTGATTGTTGGGTGCAATTTGGGTATGACCAAGGCCGTTGCTCCCAATACTTTGCAGACAATCAGGGCATGGGCAAAATAGTCCGGATACCCCAATGGTTCGGTCCCCGCTGTAGCATATTCAGGTGCAAACAATAAAGTTCCTAATGGCATCATTCCTTCAAACAGGAAAATGATAATCGTTGCTACCCAAAAAATAATCTTGTTTTTCTTCATGATAGGGTGTTTTGTTAGGTTGTATGTTGTTTTTCAACCCATAAAAATCCGAAATCCGATTCACTTTCAATAGAACAAACACGACACGGATTCTTAAGGTTTTGTTATCCTTTGATACAAAGATAAAAGGATGTTTCCTGAAATCAGGGAGTGAAAACGGCGGTTAAAGGGGGGTATTCCGCCATTCTCAATATTTGATACTGCTAACGTAAACCCATAGGATAAAAAGTAGCTGTAAGGGAATTCGAAACCATAAATATGTTAGGCCGGGACCATTGAAAGTCGCCTTTTGATAATCAATGTGGTTCATAGCGGCGTACACATTGGCAGGGAGGACCAGTATAAAAAAAACGATCAACAACCAGCCGGTAACCACTTTAAAATTAGGCAGCAGCAGACCAGTTGCGGCGGCTATTTCAAATATTCCCGTTAGGTGTACCATTTTCATCTTGTAAGGCACAAAATCGGGAAGCATCATCGACATTCCGGCATCAAACTTAAAATGACCCATTGCCGTAAAAAGCAGCATGACGGACATAGCGATTCTTCCGGCTAGGGCAATCTCGTAAGTGCCCTGAACCAATCTTATGGCGAATACAGAAATAATAAATACTATTGTTAATACGAGCAAAGGTTTCATCTCTTTTTTGTCCCAAAATTAACCACACAATGTAGGCTAGTCAATGAACCCGGGTTAAGAAATTCGCTTACGGATCCTGCTGAGTGCCTGGGGCGTAACACCGATATAGGAGGCGATAAACTTTAGCGGAATATGCCGGATCAGTTCCGGTCGGTGTGAAAAAAGTTCCAAATAGCGTTCCTCCGCAGTTTTATTCAGCAGTGAAAGTTCACGTTGGGACTTGATAAGGAAAAGATTTTCTGCATTCTTACGACCAATCTTATCGCCCATTTTGGTTTGGCCATAGACCCTTTGTAGATCTTTTTGGCTTATCCGCCAGAGCATGGTTTCGGTCAAGGCCTGAATTTGGTATTCGCAAGGCGTCCG
>DASSWC010000156.1:0-3036 GCA_035705395.1 Pricia sp.
ACCCTGGCCGCCTTGGTCGACCAGCCCCTCGAAAGTGGCGAAGGGCCCGACAGTTACAATATGCTGCCCGCGTTCACGGGGACACCGAAAAAACCGATACGGAACATGTTGGTCATCAGTCCCAATAGTCCCGATCACCTGTCCCTTCGCAAGGGAAAATGGATGTATATCGATGCCCAGGGCGGGGGCGGCTTCGGGGCTTCCGAGGTAGGCGCCCATGCCTTGGGCGGACCCGGCGCCTTTCCGTTTACCGGACAACACAACAGCGATATCGAAAACGGAAAGATCAAGGACGATGCCCCTCCGGCGCAGCTGTACAATTTGGAGGAAGACCTGGCGGAAAGCACCAACCTGTACGAAAAGCATCCTAAAATCGTAAAGGAGATGGAGGGGATTTTGAAAGAAATCAGAGGTGATAATTAGTTCCATCACGGTTCATCTTATAGTCCTAAATTTGTCAAGATTGAATACGTGCTTGGCATTATGCCGTTAAAATCATATACATCCAGATTTCTAGCTGTCCTCATCGTCCCTTTTTGGCTTGGGGCACAACATGTATTGCCTCCCATCCAAAATTACAGGATTTCCGATTACAACGCCGCGAGCAAGAATTGGGGGCTGACCGTCAATGCGAACGGAGAGCTGTTCGTGGCCAACAACATGGGCCTACTGCACTTTAACGGGGAGGAATGGGTCTTATACAAACTGCCCAACGAAACCGTTATACGTTCGGTGGCCTACATCAAGGGTAAAGTGTACACCGGGTCGTACGAAGAATTCGGGTATTGGGAGAAAGACGCAACGGGCATATTGCAATATACTTCCTTGACCCATTTGATCAAAGACCACGAGTTTACCAGTGAGGAATTCTGGCAAATTTTGCCCTACGACGGGGGAATCGTTTTCCGCTCCTTTTCGGGAATCTATCGCTATCGCGACAATCGCATCGCCGTAATCGATTCCGATATTATAGCCACCCATATATCGATCTTCGATGGCAAACTTCTGGTAATTGGCGATAATGGGGTTTTTCAGCTGATGGACGATACGCTCGTTCTGGTAAAGGACCTTGATATTTTATCCGGGAAGACCGTTATCGATATGGTCGAAACCAAGGATGGCCTTTTGATCGGCACCAAATTGAATGGCTGTTATCTCTTTAAAAACGGCAGTTTTGTGCCATGGAATGAGATTATCAACCTCGACCTAAAATCATACCAACTGAACAAGATCGTTACGCTTGGCGCAGAAAAGATAGCTTTTGGCACCATTAAGAACGGAATATACATCTACAATACCGAAACCAACGACAGCAGTCACCTAAACCGTGAAACGGGACTTAAGAACAATACGGTTCTGGCGCTGTTGCGGTTCAAAAACCAGTTATGGGCCGGCCTCGACAACGGCATCGCCAGAATCCGTCTCAAGGCCCCTATCATGTATTACACGGATTATTCGGGTGCATTGGGCACGGTGTACGACCTGGCACTCTTCAAAAATGTGCTCTACTTGGGAAGCAATACCGGCATCTATTATTTTGAGGATGACCGTTTGCGTTTTATAGAGGGCTCGCAGGGCCATGTCTGGGACCTGGAGGTCGTGGACGGGGAATTGTTATGCGGACACAATACGGGCACTTTTAAAATAGCGAACAGATCACTAAAAAAAATATCGACTATTACCGGAGGGTACCAATTCGCCAAAGTACCCGAAGAGCAAACAACGTACCTTCAGGGTACCTACATAGGACTTGCCAAATACCAGAAAAATCCGGACGGAAAATGGGATGTGAAACGTGTGGCTGGCATCGATTTTCCCGTAAAGCAATTGTGCTTCGAAAACCCGAATACGGTCTGGGCCGCACATCCGTATAAAGGCCTTTATCGGATGTCGATCGATGATAATTATGATAGGATATTGGAAAAGCAGGAATTTACTGCCGATGCTATTCCAAACAATTACAATATCAAACTCTATAAAATCCAAAACCAGATCGTAATACAGAGCGGGGGGATTTGGCACAAGTACGACCCTATTCTGGGCAAAATAACCGTTTTTGAGGAGTTCCAGCCCTATAATCATATGAAACTGGTAAATTTCGATGAGGGCCAATTTTGGTTCGTCGGCAACGAAAAGTCCAAAGAACTCCTGTTCACCAACCTAAAAAAGGACAGTTTGGCCATTGCCGAACCCCTATTGGACGAACGCATGGTGCCCGATACGTAAAACATAGTCAAGACGAACGACTCCATCTACTTTTTTACCCTGGTCGACGGCTTCGCCAAAATAAATCTCAAGGCTTTAAGACAACATTTAGCAAATACCGACGTACCGGTTCCCGAACTCGTTTTCTTTAAGGATGAAAAAAAACGCCATCCCCTGAACGATACCCTTTTTCGGCTACCCTATAAAAACGCCCAGAGTATTGTTCTACAGGTCGCCTCGCCTGTATCGGTACGGCCAAAGTTTCGTTATACACTCGAAGGTCCCGAAAACCAATCAGCGTATGTGTCCGAAGGTACCCTCCGATTTCAAAACTTGCCACATGGAAGCTATGCGCTTTCGGTGGCAACGGTAGGCATCGACAATAAGACCTCGGCCCCCAAGAAACTCGCCTTTGAAATCGCCCCACCTTGGTACCTCTCAAAATGGAGTGTGGCTTTATATGTATTGGCCTTGTTCTGTACCATCTTTATTATCCGATGGTACAACCGCAGAAAATATACGAGAAAACAAGTGGCCCTGCAGAAGCGATTGCACCGCGAACATGCAGAACAAATTATGGCATTGGAAAAAGAAAAACTTGAAAAGGAAATCAGACAGAAACAAAAGGAACTGGCCCGTACGACCTTGAGCGTCGCCAAAAAGAACGAACTGATTTTGGAGCTCAAAGATATGCTCGCCCTGAACAAAGACGCCTTTTTCAACAAGCAGCGCTATCGGTCGCTCACCAAAAAACTGGACACTTCAATTAATGAGGATGAGGACTGGAAGCATTTCGAAATCAACTTTAAGGAACTTCACGGGGATTTTTTT
>DASSWC010000157.1:0-2980 GCA_035705395.1 Pricia sp.
GGCGTGGCTACCTTGATTGAGATATTTGCTTATTTTATCCCTTGGCTCGATACTCTTTTGGATAGCTTTGCGGTACCTTTGGCCGCAATTGCCGGTACCGCGGTCATGGTATCGACCGTCGCGAACCTGGACCCGGTGGTCACCTGGTCGTTGGCCATCATCGCCGGCGGGGGCACCGCTACCGCCATAAAGGGCGCTAACGCCACCAGTCGCTTGGCCTCCACGGCAACCACGGGCGGGATGGCCAATCCCTTAGTGTCCACCGTAGAAACGGGCACCGCGATGGTTGTTACCTCCGCGTCCATTTTTGCCCCCATTTTGGCCGCGGTTTTGGTCATTGTTATATTGGTCATTATTTTTGCCATCTATCGGAAAATCCGTCCCAAGGCAAGTAAGCCGTAATCAATAGTCAGTAATCAACAATTCCCCAGTGAAAACCATCGCCATGATTCCCGCCCGCTATGCGGCATCGCGCTTTCCTGCCAAGCTGATGCAGGACCTTTCCGGCAAGCCGGTGATTTTGAGAACCTATGAAGCGGCGGTAAAAACGGGACTTTTCGATGCCGTTTATGTCGTCACCGATAGTCAGGTAATCTTCGAAACGATAACCGAATCGGGCGGACAGGCCCTGATGAGCCAAAAAGAACACGAGTGCGGTAGCGACCGTATCGCCGAGGCTGTGGAGGAAATGGAAGTCGACATCGTCGTCAATGTGCAAGGAGACGAGCCGTTCACCGACCGCGAAAGCCTATCCGGCGTGCTACAGGTTTTTCATGACGATCCGCAAAACGAAATCGATCTGGCCTCGCTTATGGTCAAAATTACCGAGCCAGACGAAATCGAGAATCCCAATACGGTCAAGGTCATCGTCGACCACAGGAATTTTGCCCTCTATTTTTCGCGATCCCCGATTCCCTATCCCAGAAATACGGAAGTCGAACCAATCTACTTCAAACATAAGGGCATATACGCCTTCCGCAAAAGAGCTTTGATGGATTTTCAGCGCCTGCCCATGCTATCGCTTGAGGCGTCGGAAAAAATCGAGGCCATCCGCTATCTGGAATATGGAAAAAAAATCAAAATGGTCGAAACAGGGATTTCCGGTATCGAAATCGATACGCCGGAAGACCTAAAAAGAGCGCAGGAGGTATGGAAATAGATTTTAGTGGTATCAAGGTCATCGGTTTCGATGCCGACGATACCCTATGGGTCAACGAGACCTATTTCAGGGATACAGAGGAAAAATTCACTATCCTGTTGGAAGGCTACGAGACCAGGAACAAAATCGATCAGGAACTGTTCAAGACCGAAATCAAAAACTTGGAACTTTATGGTTACGGCGTCAAGGGATTTATGCTCTCGATGGTGGAAACGGCGCTCGAAATCTCCAACAACCAGCTTCCGGCCGCATCCATTTCCCAAATTTTAAACCTGGGCAAAAAGATGCTGGAACACCCTGTGGAAGTCCTGGAAGGCGTTAGGGAGGTTTTGCATACATTGCAAAATAAATATCGTTTAATCGTGTTGACCAAGGGAGATCTTTTGGATCAGGAACGGAAATTGGAGCGCTCGGGACTTTCGGAATATTTTCACCATGTAGAAGTTTTAAGCGACAAGAAAGAAGAAAACTACCTACATTTGTTACAACATCTTGAGATTAAAGTTAGCGAATTCTTAATGATAGGCAATTCCTTAAAATCGGATGTGTTGCCTTTGTTGAGTATCGGTGCGCAGGCCGTTCACGTTCCTTTCCATACCACATGGCAACACGAAGAAGTGAAAATGGAAGTGGGAAAATATAAGTATTTGAACATCGATACGATGCGGGATATTTTGGGGTATTTGAAGTAAATATATGGAGGTAAATAAGGATGTAGCGGCCAAAACTAAGCCAGTAAATGGCGTCAAACCGGAGTTCCGGAATTTTCCGATGGTGGCACGGGTGCTGTTCGGAAGCGGATGTTTCGATCAGCTGGGGGATATACTGATGCCCCGGCGCAAACATTCCGATGCGCCGATTATTTTTTTGGTGGATGCTGTTTTCGAAGGAAAGCCATTGGCCGCCAGGATCCCCAGGATGTTTAACGACCAGCTTATCTTTATCTGCTCCGATCAAGAGCCGCAAACGGCACAGGTCGATGCCCTGGTCGCAAAGATAAGGAACGATTTCGAAGAACTTCCTTCCGGAGTCGTAGGTATCGGTGGGGGAACCCTGCTCGATTTGGCCAAGGCGGTCTCGATAATGTTGAACAACCAAGGTAGTTCGGCCCGTTATCAGGGCTGGGACCTGGTCCACAAACCTGCGATTTACCACGTCGGAATTCCCACCATCAGTGGTACCGGGGCGGAGGTTTCCAGAACTACCGTGCTGATGGGTCCCGAAAAAAAATTGGGAATCAACTCCGACTACACCACCTTCGATCAGGTGGTACTGGATCCCGACCTGACCCAGGGAGTAGACAAAAAACAATGGTTCTATACGGGAATGGACTGTTACATCCATTGCATCGAATCGCTTAACGGCACCTATTTGAACGCCTTTAGCCAAAGCTATGGCGAAAAGGCCCTGGACCTTTGCAAGGAGGTGTTTTGGAGGGGCGTCTTGCCCGAGGAATCCCGTAACAAGCTGATGATGGCCTCATGGCACGGGGGCATGAGCATCGCGTATTCCCAAGTAGGCGTTGCGCATGCCATGAGCTACGGCCTGGGTTTTTTGCTGGGAGTACGGCACGGTATCGGTAATTGTCTGGTATTTAGACATCTCGAAGCTTTTTATCCCGAAGGTGTCACCCTTTTCGAAAAAATGCGACAAAAGCACGGTATCGAACTCCCCGAGGGAATCTGTGCCCAGCTTGACGACCATGAATTTGAAACCATGATCAACGTTGCCATGGGGATGGTGCCGCTCTGGGAAAACGCATTGGGGAAGGATTGGCGGAAAAGGATAACCCCCGATAAACTGGAAACCATTTACCGGAAG
>DASSWC010000158.1:0-3461 GCA_035705395.1 Pricia sp.
AACGTAAGAAGCAATACAAAGGACATATTTATTTAATATTTTAGTTTTATTAAATGTAATTAAGATACTGATATACAATATTATACATTTGCATAAGTGTTCACGCCCATTCGTTATGTCCGGCAGGTTACAAATGTATAGTCCATGAACATATTCTCTCCAAAAAATTTACAAAAGTAAATTATTGTTGTTTACAATTGTAAATAATATTGCTGGTATTTTTGCATTGTTTCTACAAACCAAACTACAATATGCCAACACGATCCGAGTACCGATTCATCAAAGAAAATTCCGTAGTGGGGCGTTATGTCGTCCATGACCAGATTGAGAGATTCCTGCATAAATTTGAACGGAATGATGTCGAGAGGAAGGAATTTGAGACCGATCATAATGTCCAAACGCACGGCACTTCCGTTCAGGGGCGTTCCATAAAAAGCATCCACTTAGGTACGGGTACTGAAAAGATTTTAATGTGGTCGCAAATGCACGGTAACGAATCGACTACGACAAAGGCGGTTTTGGATTTGATCAACTTTATGGATTCGGGTCTCCAAAGCGCAACGTCCATTTTTGAAAATTGCAGAATTGCCATAATTCCGATGCTGAATCCCGACGGTGCTGCGGCCTACACCCGTAATAATGCCAATGAAATCGATTTGAACCGGGATGCCCGGCAAAGGACACAACCGGAAAGTGTGATCCTGCGACAGGTTTTCGAGGATTTTCGACCGGATTATTGTTTTAACCTTCACGATCAACGTACACTCTATAACGTAGGCGATACCCACAAACCGGCTACGATTTCGTTTTTGGCCCCGGCGCATGACGTCGAGAGGAGTATCTCGCCACCACGGACCAAAAGCATGCGACTGATCGCAGCCATGAACCGCGAACTCCATCAATACATTCCTGGACAAATCGGCCGGTACGACGACACGTTCAATGCCAATTGCGTAGGCGATGCGTTCCAAATGACAGGAACCCCGACGATTTTGTTCGAGGCGGGACATTATCCCGGTGATTACACTCGAGAGTTCACGAGGGAGTATATTTTTCGGGCCCTGGTGACCGCCTTACGGACAATCGCCAATAAAAATTTAGTGCCGTTAGATCCGTCGGAATATTTTTCGATTCCTGAAAACGAAAAGCGTTTTTTCGATATAGTGGTCCTCAATGCCCATGCAATCAATTTCTCCCTTAAAATGGGAAGTGCCATCGGTATTCGCTACGCCGAACATCTGCGCAATGGCAAAATCGAGTTCGAGCCTAAAATCGAAAAGACCGGTGATCTGAGGGAATATTTCGGACATCGGTTGTATAATTGTTTGGACAATAACGATTTACGTGCATTGAAACGTCTTCCAGAACTATGGTCATTACTTTCCGATCTATGATATTTTTTCAAATCAACTAAATCATTACATTTTTGTTAAAAAACGACATGGTTTACTGCATTTTATTTCATAATTTTCTACTTTTGTCCCTGTAACAAATAACCATCATGGCAGGAAAAGCAAAATTAGACGAAGTAGATCACCAAATTCTGGATATGTTGATAGACAACACCAGGACCCCCTTCACGGATATCGCGAAAAAACTGTTGATTTCGGCGGGGACGGTGCACGTTAGGGTTAAAAAAATGGAGGAAGCAGGTATCATTCAAGGTTCCTCTCTTACGTTGGACTATGTTAAATTAGGCTATGCCTTTATCGCCTACGTCGGTATCTTTTTGGAGAAAACCCACCAAACAAAGTTTGTCATTGAGCGTTTGGAGGAAATCCCAAATGTGACCATTGCACACATCACTACCGGCAAATTCAATATTTTCTGTAAAATAAGGGCGAAGGATACGAACCATGCGAAAAACATAATTTTCAAGATCGATGATATCGATGGTATCAGCCGAACGGAAACGATGATTTCCCTGGAAGAGAGCTTCAACGACAAAAAAAGATTGATGCACACCATTTTCAATGAAATCTAGGTCGCTTCTTATCCAGTCAAAGGAGTTGTCATCCCGAACAAAAATTGTTCGGGATTTTTTATAGTTTCGCATTGGGAGACTTTTTAAACCGTCGGCATTACTGCTATATTTCGCGTACGTACAAAATTTAAAAATTTGATTTATGGGAACCTCAGAACTTAATATGGTCGAACCCTATCCATTCTACAAAACCTATATCGACCTTTTGGGCGACGTGGAACTTTTGGATATGCTGCAAAGGCAATTGGGAAACTTTCCGGAGTTTATCGAAAGTATTCCCGACGATAAATGGAACCACCGCTACGCCCCCCAAAAGTGGAGCGTTGCGCAGGTATTGCTGCATGTAATCGATACGGAACGGATTTTTGGGTACCGGGCGTTGCGTTTTTCGAGGGGCGATACCTCCGTTTTGCCAGGTTTTGACCAGGACAGCTATGTCGAAGCTTCCAAGGCCGAAAGACGTTCGCGGGAGAGTCTCATCGAAGAATACCGAACCGTTCGAAAATCCACCTTATCCCTATTTGCAAATCTCGACCGTGACGATCTCGAAAAAACGGGTACTGCCAGTACGCTGCAATGGAGCGTCGCCGCATTGGGGTTTGCGGCATGTGGCCATCAAAAACACCATCGAAACATCATAAGGGAACGGTACCTATGATCTTCCTGGGGCTACCCGCCTAAGTAAAAGGGAAGGCAAATCCTTAAAGCGCTAAAATGGACATAGTAAGGAAATTAAAGGTGTTCTGGACAATGGTCAAGGATACCGCAATGGTTTGGATAGACAACGATCCCTTCGGTAAAAGTGCGATCATTGCCTACTATACCCTGTTCTCCCTTCCCTCTTTGTTGATGATGGTCGCTTGGATCGCGGGACAGATTTATGGGGTTGACGCCGTTCAAGGGGAGATTGTCGCTCAAATTGGCGGGTTGATCGGAACAGGGGCCTCGGAGGCCATAGAAGGCATGATTGCCAACGCTGCCGTTAGTAAAGGATCCGTACTTACGGTGGTCATTGGTATTTCTATGCTGATTTTCGGGGCGACAGGGGTTTTCGTACGGTTGAAGATGGCCATGAACGATATTTGGAACGTAACTTCCAAAAAGAAGGTTTGGATACAGACCCTGCTCGATCGGCTGGTTTCCTTTGGCATGGTGCTGGTGCTGGGCTTTCTTTTCTTGGTATCGTTGCTATTGTCCGCCATATTGAGGATAATCAGCGATTATATCGGCACCTTTGCACCCGCAATAGCCGAAGTGGCGGCCAGTACCTTTAGCTATCTCTTGACCTTTACCGTGATTACGGGATTGTTCGCCGCCCTGTTCAAGTTGTTGCCGGACATCAAAATCCGTTGGAAGACCACATTTTCGGGGGCGGCGTTGACGACCTTGTTATTTTTGATCGGGGAATATCTGCTGGGCTATTATTTTACGCAAAGTGACCCAACTTCGGTGTATGGTGGGGCTTCGTCGGTGGTGC
>DASSWC010000159.1:0-5294 GCA_035705395.1 Pricia sp.
TAGCATGACCACGATAGATCCAACCTCTATATCGTCAGTAACCTGAAAGTCGACGGTTATTGAAGTGGTTTCGGAGGGTACTTGTATGATATTGCCTTCCGTCGGTGCGTTGATCGAAACTTGCGGTGCCGATTCATCCGCTCCGGGATCAATTTGCGTTAATGAATCTATTCCCTCGTCGCAGCCGTACGCAAATAACACGGCTACCAAACAGATAAATACTCCTTTAATGTGTTTCATCGTTGTAGTTTTAGTTTGAGATGTCCTCCAAAATGGGAAATTCGTCTTTTTGGTCCTGATGGTAGGTAACAAATTTTTTGTCTGCGGTAAATGTCCTTCCCCCATAGCTCAGCTCGTCGTATCTTTCCAACCGTACCATGTCGTAAAACCTTTTTCCCCATTCCATGGCCAGTTCGGCATACTTTTCGTCGATTACTTGATCCAAGGTAACACCCGTCAAAGGATCAAGTCCGGCTCTGTTACGGACCAAATTAACGGCTTCATCGGCTGTCATGGCGGAATGGGTGGCGCCCTGCAACAGCGCTTCGGCATACATCAAGAGCGTTTCCGCATAGCGAAAAACGATGTAGTGCTTGTTGCTGCCATAGGCGGTGCGTCCCGGAATTAATTGGTTGGTCGGTAGGTAGTGTTTTCCACTGGAAAAGATAGAACGTACCGTAGCTGTGTTCTTATCCCCGTCCCTGGTGAGGGGGGTAACAATATCAGGTAGGGTTTCCGCCGTGTAATCCGTAGTCGCAATGAGACTATCTATACCTCTTTCACTGAAGAATACGGAGGTTTCCAAACGCACGCTTTCGTTCCTATCCAACATAAATTCCACATATTTCAGGGTAGGTTCAAAAAACCCCAGCCACTCGAAGCACCATCTACAGCAGGATCCCAACTGTTAGGACCGTAAGGGGCATAGAGATGGTCTACCCTGTCGCCTTCACCTTGTCCGAAATCTGAATACTGGAATTCAAAGAGACTCTCATTGCTTAGTTTCCCCGGGGTCTTGAAAAGTTCATAGAAATTATTGAAAAGACTGAACTTTCCCGAAGCGATGATGGCCCCGGCAGCGTCCGCTACGGCCTGATAATTTTTTAATTCCTGGTTGGCCACCGCCTTTACCATTAATGCCGTGTAACGGGTAACCCCCCCTGGCAGATCGGTACGCTCGTTGGGTCGCATATCCGGCAGCAATGGGATGGCCTCATCCATTTGGTCGGATATGTGCTGCATCACTTCATCCTTGGTCGGAACGGAGGTCACATCGGCAAACTGGTCGAGGTCCGAGGATTCCGGGATAAATACGGCCCCGTAAACCCGGGAAAGTTGAAAAAGCAATATCGCCCTCAATACTTTGGCTTCAGCGATATACTGATTGCCCAAGGCAATTCCCTCCTCGTCGGCGAATTCCTGATAGCGACCAATTTGTTCCATACCTGTATGGGCCGCAATAATGTCTTCGTAATAGGTTTCCCATAAGGTTCGTGAGCCGAAGAAGGAATTATCGTATACGTAGCGGTCTAGGTTGATAAGTCCCTGTTGGTCTCCGGCCGCGTTCACATCGTCCCCTCTCGTGGCAACGACCAAGGGCTGTTCCCAACCCCTTGAAGTTACCGCCTGATAGATGCCTACCAAGGAAAAGATCATATCGTCGGTTTGAGAAAAATCGGTACCGCCAGCAAAGTTGTTGTTCAGTTCGGGCTGGTCCAAGACATCCGAACAGCTCACTAGAAAAAAGATCAGTACTAGTAAAATTTGGGGCTTTTGATACATTTTAAAATATTTCATAGCTATAGTTTTATAGTGTTACGTTGATACCGACGGTATAGACCCCGGGAATGGGATAGGTTTGATCGTCCCTGCCATCCGGAACCTCTGGGCTGAAACCATTGTATTCAAATAGGGTCAAGGGACGTTCGGCCGTTATGTAAAATCGAACCTCGGGACTGAATTTTCCGCTAAGTTGGGGCAAGGTGTAGCCTAAGGTAACATTTTGCAACCGGACAAAATCGCCCTTTTCGACAAAAAAGCTGTTCAGAAACTGGTTGCTCCATGGATTGCGTATCCCCCTTGCGGAAGGATATTCGTTTGAAGTGCCCGGCCCGTGCCAGCGATTGATGGCAAAATCCCTATCGATATTGGGGTCGGGGGTCTGTCGTATCGCAAAGCGTTTTTGGTTGGCAATGACATTGCCACCCTGACCTATTGCGTTTAAGGAAAAATCCCAGGCCTTGTAGTTGAACCCAAGATTAAAGCCAAAGGTGTAGGTGGGTATATAGGATCCGAGATCGACCCGGTCTTGCGCGTCTATTATCATATCGCCATTATGGTCCACGAATTTGAAATCGCCAGGTTCAACGACCAAGCCGTCCGCTATCGCCGCTTGGGCCGCGGGGTCGGCCTGAATTTCCTCGGGGGTCTGATATACGCCGTCGACCTCCAATCCGAAAAAGGGATTTATAGTGCCTCCGATCACGGTTCGTTGGGCGAGATCACCGCCGGAGGTTAAGTTTTCTTGTCCGGCCAGATCCAATACCTCGTTTTTCAGGGTTGAAAAGTTACCCCCTATCGAGTAGTTGAAATCTTCGGAAACCTGTTTGTTCCAATTTAATACTACCTCGAAACCGGAGTTTTTCAGGAGGCCCACATTCTGTCGGGTCTCCCCGGGCACCAGCAGTCTGGAGACGGGAATGACGGCATCCCTGGTTTCCCGGGTGAAGTAATCGGCCTCCAAAGACAATTGGTTGTCGAACAATCTGGTTGTAATGCCTACATTGGTCTCCGCGGTAACCTCCCACTTCAAGGCCTCGAAATCACTGCTGGTGACCAGCCCCGGGAACCGCGTATCACCGAAGGCCGCATCGACCTCTACGGAGGTTATGCTTCCTGTACTAGAAGCTACATTGGAATTGCCCAGTTCACCCCAGCTACCACGAAACTTCAGAAAATTAACAAACCCTTCATCCGGAAAGAACGACTCCTCGGAAATGACCCATCCAACACCGATAGTCGGGAAATAGCCCCACTTTTCTTGGTATTTACTCGTCCCGTCGGCCCGATACGTACCATAGAGAAGGTATTTATCATCAAAATTATAGGCGACACGCCCAAAGTAGGATAAAAAATACTGTCGGGCTCCGTCATCTCCAACACCCTCTACATCTATTGTTTTTGACAAATCCAAAAAATAGGATTCCTCGCCGATACCGGGGCCGTTGGGAAAGTTCAATCCCGTGGCCTCCAATTGTTCAAAAGACCGATCTCGGTAGGCCGTACCGGCCAAAACGGTCAGATTGTGCTTATCAAAACTGTCGGTAAAGGTCAAGGTGTTGTCCCAGGTTTGCTCCGAAAGGGTCTGGTTTCTTTTGATTAAAGTCGCATTTTCCCTAAATGCGTTGCCGTTACCGAAAAAGAAAGGAAGCCGTACCTCCCTGACCTCGAGGGTCTCAAAATTGTGGTAATACGCTGTTTTCAACGTTAACTTATCGGGAATGAGTTGATAGCTTAAATCAAGCGTCGTCAATGTATTTCGGGTCTTGTTCCTGTTTTCGGTGTTCTCCATGACCGGAAAAGGGTTTTGGGTACCCCTGTAAGCTAAGTCCTGTGCATTCGCGTACGGTCTGGGGTAAGCTTCCGTTTTAGATGGATCTAAAACCGGCATTACGGGTACTGCGAAGTAGGCCAATGCAAAAGCGGTGGTTTCAGGACGGAATCGGGTAGCGTTACTGAATAAGGCGGAAACCCCTAAATTCAATCTATCACTAATGTCAAAATTTAGTTTACTCCTGATGTTGAACCGTTCATAGTCATTCTTCATTTTAAGGATCCCTTCCTGCTCAAAATAATTAAGTCCCACCGAATAGCTCAGGTTTTCCGCACCTCCCGTAACACCAAAACTATGGTTCTGCTGTAAGGCATGACGGAGAATCAAATCGTACCAGTCCGTATTGACGTCAGGTACATTGGGGTTTATCCGGCTGCGCCCGTAGCGTTGGATCGCGTTCTCGATGGACTGGGCCTCGGCTTCTGACCCTGACTCCCTTGCTAAGGTGGCAAATTGCGCCGAATTGGATAGTTTTACGACATTGTGGGCAATCTGAACGCCTTGATAACTATTAATGGATATTTGCGGTTTCTGATTTTTCCTACCGGATTTGGTCTCGATAAGCACCACCCCATTGGCGGCCCTAACCCCATAAATTGCTGCAGCCGATGCATCCTTAAGTACCGATATGGTCTCGATGTCCTGGGGGTTCAGGAAATCGATATCGTCATAGAAGGCACCATCGACAACGTATAGCGGATTGGAAGCCCCACCCACGTACGAACCCAGACCCCGGATACGGATCGTTGGCCCTGTGCCGGGTGCGCCGCTACTAACGACTTGAAGTCCCGCCACTTTCCCTTGTAGGGCTTGCATGGCAGAACCGGTGGGTGTCTTGGTAATTTCTTCGGATTTTACGGTAGCGATCGAGCCGGTCAGGTCCGCTTTCCTTTGCGTACCGTACCCAACCACCACTACCTCGTCCAGTGCCTGCGTGTCTTCCTGAAGGCTAACATTGATAGTAGTCTGCCCGTCAACGGGAATTTCTTGGGAGGCATACCCGATATAGCTGATTACAAGAGTACCGTCGGTAGGTACGCCATCCAAGGTGAAATTCCCGTCGAAATCCGTCTGCGTACCGGAGGTGGTGCCCTTGATGACGACCGAAGCTCCCGGTAGGGGCCCCATGGCATCGGAAACCGTACCTGTTACTGTAATATTATCTTGTCCATAAACAAACGTTGCCGAGGAAACTAAAAACGAAATCGCCAATAAAACGCCGCGTATTTTCATAGTTGTACATTATTTGAGTTAGTTATTTACGAAGTTAATAAATTGCATTGTATATGGGTAGGGGAAAAACTACATGAAAGCTACATCATGAAGCGCTCTCTCGAAAAGCCCTTTAAGACATGGGTTTTGTAGTAGTGATTATGTTAAGCTATTTTTAAAGTTTAACGTTGTGATGTAGTGATGATGTGGTGGGAATTTTGTTTTTTAGTGCTAGCGAAACGTGGGGATGTTCGCGTGAAGTCCTTTACAAACCCTTTAACCAAAGGTAATCAAAAAATTGTTCAAATTTTGCGAACTATCCATCTCGAGCTTTTTTCGGAGCCGATAGCGGTGTATTTCCACGCCGCGTATCGTAATCCCCATCAAGGGCGCTATTTCTTTGGTGGAGAGGTTCATTTTGAGGTACGCACATAGTTTAAGGTCTTTAGGCGTGAGCTTGGGAAATCGC
>DASSWC010000160.1:0-2944 GCA_035705395.1 Pricia sp.
GAAACGGCCTTTTTGGCCCAGGGACTCATCTGTATAAAGGAATATTTCAAAAACGGTACCGATACCGAAAAGGCACTGGCCGAAAAAGCCGATGCCTTATGGAAAGGGGTCGAATGGAATTGGTACACCCAAGGCGAGGATGTCCTCTATTGGCATTGGAGTCCCAATCACGATTTTGCCATCGACCTTGAACTGAAGGGCTACAACGAGGTGCTGATCACCTACATCATGGCTGCGGCCTCGCCCGATTTCAGTATCGAAAAAAGCGTGTATGTCAATGGATGGGCCTCGAACGGGGCCATCGCCTCGGCAGCATCCGCGTACGATATCCCTTTGATGGTGGATCATTCGGGTGACGCCCCACGAGGCGGTCCGCTCTTCTGGGCGCATTATTCCTATTTGGGCCTAAATCCGAACGGACTCGCCGATGAATTTGTAGATTATGGGAAAGTAAACGTCAACCATGCCCAAATCAATTACAAGTACTGCGTCGAAAATCCCAAAAATTTTGCGGATTACGGCGAAGACTGTTGGGGACTAACGGCCAGCTACGGCAGGAACGGCGATGGGAGCATCGGGTACAATGCGCACAGCCCTTCCAACGATACGGGCGTGGTTTCTCCCACGGCGGCCATTAGCTCGATTCCATACACTCCTGAAGCATCATTACGGGCGATGCACTATTTTTATAAAAACCGGGATAAACTTTTGGGGCCCGCCGGTTTTTACGATGCCTTTAGTCCCGAACACGACTTTTGGGTCGCCGAGGC
Source organism: Pricia sp. (assembly GCA_035705395.1). Taxonomy (GTDB): domain Bacteria; phylum Bacteroidota; class Bacteroidia; order Flavobacteriales; family Flavobacteriaceae; genus Pricia. The sequence goes on from DASSWC010000160.1 coordinate 771, forward strand.
CTACCTGGCCATCGACCAGGGCCCACAACTCGTCATGATCGAAAATTATCGAAGCGGATTGCTTTGGAATCTCTTTCTGAAAAACGAGGATGTTCGCACAGGCCTCGACAAACTTGGTTTTAGTTATGGGAAATAAACGCACTGTACCGATTGTAGGGTTTAGGAAAATGCCTCAGGGTAAAAAACGGATCGGTTTTGTTCTCTTTGTGTTCTTGGGGTATGTTGCAATGGCCCAGGAAAAGCCGCTACAGGATCCGGTCGAAACCTACTGTAACCCCATCAATATCGATTATACCTATATGATCTACAACGCCCACAACGACCTTTCGTACCGATCGGGCGCCGATCCGGCAGTCGTTGAATTTAAGGATGAATACTACATGTTCGTCACGCGCTCCATGGGGTATTGGCATTCCCCCGATCTTACGGATTGGGAGTTCATCAAGCCCAAACAGTGGTATTTTCAGGGTTCCAATGCCCCTGCAGCCTTTAATTACAAAGATTCCGTGCTTTATATGGCGGGGAACCCCTCGGGATCCATGAGCATTTTGTATTCGGACAACCCACAGGACGGGGAATGGACGGCCACCCCCGGCATTTTGCACCAGCTGCAAGACCCTGCCCTTTTTATCGACGACGATCGGCAGGGCTATATCTACTGGGGCTCTTCCAACAAATTTCCCATCCGGGCCAGGAAACTGGACAAGGATAAAAGATTCCGCCCCTCGGAGGAAATCCACGAACTCTTTAATCTCCAGCCCGAAAAGCACGGCTGGGAACGCTTCGGCGAAAACCACTCCGATACCGAACTGGGCGGATATATTGAGGGCCCTTGGATGAGCAAGCACAACGGCAAATACTATCTGCAGTACGCCGCCCCGGGAACGGAGTTCAACGTCTATGGCGACGGGGCCTATATCGGCGATTCCCCTTTGGGTCCGTTTGAGTATATGCCGAACAGTCCCTTTTCCTATAAACCAGGGGGATTTATAAACGGGGCCGGGCATGGAAGTACCGTCAAAGGCCCGGGCAACCAGTACTGGCACTTCGCGTCTATGGCCGTGAACGTGAATATCGGATGGGAACGCCGAATCGGCGCCTTCCCCACGTTTTTCGATGAAGACGGACTGCTATACAGCGACACCCGGTTCGGGGATTATCCACATTATGCACCTTCCGTTCCCGGAAAAAAAGGCGGATTCACCGGATGGATGCTGTTATCCTATAAAAAACCGGTAAAAGTTTCTTCCCAATTGGAGGATTACGGGGCCAATGCCTTGACGGACGAGAATGTCAAGACTTTTTGGATCGCCGAGGAAAACAATGCCGATCAATGGGTCGAAATCGATTTGACGGAACCCGGTTTGGTCCATGCCGTACAGGTAAATTACAACGACTATAAATCAAATATGTACGGGAAACTACCCGGTCTTTACCACCAATATGTCATCGAAGCTTCCCTGGATGGAAAAAACTGGGAGCCGATAGTTGACCGAAGTAAGAACAAAAAGGATGTGCCCAACGATTACGTGGCCCTCAATACTCCCGTAAAAGCCCAGTTCATCCGATACAAAAACATTCATGTGCCAACCCCCTATCTTTCCCTTTCCGATATCCGGATTTTTGGTACCGGTTATGGGAAAGTCCCGAAAATGGTGAAAGGATTGTCCGTCGTTAGAAACGACAAACGACGCGGTGCCGAAATCAGTTGGGAATCCTTAAAAAATGCACAGGGCTATAACGTGCTTTGGGGTATCGCCCCCGACAAGTTGTACAGCTCGTGGTTGGTCTATGGTGAGAACGCCTTGCAGCTCAAATCCCTGAATACGGACCAAGCCTACTATTTTGCCGTAGAGGCCTTTAACGAAAATGGGGTTGCGAAAAAAAGTCCGGTAACGAAGGTCGATTAAAGATCTAAGACAGAAGTCCAGTACAATTCCAGTAAAAACCCGAAGGCAGGCCCATAGTTCTATACAGAAATTTCAGAAAAATGAAATCAGGAAAGTTTTTTTTAGCGGTATTTCTTCTGGGCTACCTCGCCCATCATACGATTTGGTCGCAAGATAAAACATGGTACAAGGGAAACCTACATGCCCATTCGTACTGGAGCGACGGTGACGAATTCCCTGAAATGATCATGGATGGGTACAAGACCGCCGGATATGATTTTACGG
>DASSWC010000161.1:0-8491 GCA_035705395.1 Pricia sp.
CAAATTAACCTCTTCCTTCATTTCCCTTACAACTGCATCTTCAAGGCTTTCTCCAACTTCCACAAAGCCGGCAAGGGTTGAACAACGATAACCGGTTTGAAACAGGGGAAGCTTACAACTTGACCGTCTTGAACTGCTCAAATCAGTTATACAAGCGATAAGGACTTTTGCGGGCGTAAGATATATAAAAGATTTAGTTGTAATCGGAAATTAAATCTGCAAAGTTTTCGGTAAACAGGAATAAACAAAAAATGGTAACCACGTGAGTACAAATGAAATCAGCGGCTACTTTCCGATGCAAAAATTCGAAAAAATATTCCCCAAAAGTTCGTCATTCGTTACTTGCCCCGTAATCTCCCCGAGGTGGTACAAGGCTTCCCGAACGTCGATGGCCATAAGGTCGCTGGGCAGATCTTCGTCAATGCCTTGCTGGACTTTATCTATTTCGGCCAATGCTTTTAAAAGGGAGTTGTAGTGACGGGTGTTGGTGACGATGGTTTCGTTGTTCCGCAACGCACCGGTGTTGACGAATTGCAAAAGTCGGGTTTGTAGGGCTTCGATACCTTGCCCAGTCCTAGCGGAAAGAGGTAAAAAATCAACTTGTTCAGCAGAGGGTCCCGAAAATTGGGAGGTGAGTTTCACAACTTCCTCATCGGATATTCTATCGATCTTGTTGGCGACCACAATCAGTAGGTTTTGTGGATATCGGACCCTGATTTTTTCGATTTCCAAGAGGGAGGCTTCAACTTTAGAACCTGAACCGTAATCCGAACCCGAACAGGAACCGGAACCGGAACCAGAACCCGAATCCGAATCCGCCAAACCAGAACCGGAATCCGAACCGTAACCCGAACCTAAACCGGAATTTGGATCGGTAACCGAATCTATTCCTGGTTTTTCCCCGTCAGATTGGTCCGTGCTTCCAGTGGGCGTGTGCATGGCCGAAATGGCATCGACAAGGTATAAGGTTATCGCCGACTTTCCGATTTTTTCGAAGGTTCTTTGAATGCCCATGCCTTCGACCACATCCTGGGTATCGCGAATGCCGGCCGTATCGATAAAACGGAACCCGATGCCCCCAATCGAAATTTCATCTTCGATGGTATCCCGGGTCGTTCCGGCAATTTCGGAAACTAGCGCACGTTCTTCGTTCAAGAGGGCATTGAGCAGGGTGGACTTCCCCACGTTGGGCTCCCCGACAATAGCTACGGGAATACCGTTCTTGATAACGTTTCCCACGGCAAAAGAATCGATAAGACGTTTGAGCACACTTCGGATTTTAGCCACTAGCACCCTGAACGCATCGCGGTCGGCAAATGCGACATCCTCCTCGGCGAAATCCAGTTCCAATTCGATGAGGGAGGCAAAATTCAGGAGCTCTTCCCTTAATCCTTTGATTTCGTTGCTAAAGCCGCCACGCATTTGTTGGATAGCAACTTGGTGCGAGGCCGCATTGTCGCTGGTGATCAGGTCTGCTACGGCCTCGGCCTGGCTGAGATCCATCTTGCCGTTGAGGAAGGCACGCAGGGTAAACTCGCCGGCATCCGCCATCCTACAACCGTTCCGCAAAAATAGCTGAATGATTTGTTGCTGGATATACGGGGATCCATGGCAGGATATTTCTACCACATCTTCCCCAGTGTATGAATTGGGACTCTTAAAAAGGGATACCAACACCTCGTCCAAAGTGGACCCATCTTCCACAATATGGCCCAACAAAATGGTATGGCTCTTTTGCTGGGTTAATTCCTTCCCGTGGACGGATCTGAAAAAAGGAGCCACCGTGCTGATGGCAGCCCTTCCGGAAACCCGCACAACAGCAATAGCACCCGCTCCCGAAGGAGTGGCCAACGCAATTATGGTGTCAGTTGGAACCATACCGCAAAAATAGGTAAAATACGAGGTTTCACATTTCACCGGAACCAAAGAAATAGAGATTTTGGCAAGTCTTAATAGTAACATTTTCACCTGAAGGTCGTCTAATACATAGAACCCCCTAAAACATTAAAAAAATGGAAATCATCAATCAAAACCCAAACAGTGCCGTGGAGACCAATAATCAACTACTGGTCATCACCCATCTATCCCAGTTACTGACCTATGTCACCGGTTTCGGCGGACTTCTGGTTCCCCTTATAATTTGGCTTACCCACAAAGACCGCATTGCCGGTATGGACGAACACGGTAAGGCCATCGTCAATTTTCAGCTGAGTATATTGCTCTTCACGGTTCTCAGTATTCCCGCTATTTTACTGCTCGGATTGGGCATCTTGAGTCTAATTTTCATTGGCATCATCGCCTTTGTCCTTCCCGTAGTCAATGCGGTACGCGCCAGTAACGGCGAAACGCCGAGTTACTTTATGACGCTTCGTTTTATCCGATAACGTAGCCTTTGGTCGAAAAGCCCTACGTAATTAAAATAGAAAAAGCCTGTAGCACGTTATGTTTTTTTAACCATAGCCTACAGCCTATGTTACTGAGTATTATCTTACCCGTTTTCAATGCTGAAAAATATATATCCCGATGTCTGGACAGTCTGCTGCATCAAGATTTGGACAAGACGGATTATGAAATTCTTATTATGGATGACGGTTCCACCGACCGCACCTATTCCATTTTGCAAAAGTACGCTGCCCAAAACCAAAATATCCGTCTTTTTCATCAAAGCAATAAAGGGGTCTATTCGGCTCGGAATACCTTAGTAAAAAAAGTTCTGGGGGAATATATTTATTTTATGGATGCGGACGACATGATCGCTTTTAATGTGCTTGGTACTCTCCTTCAAATTGCACAGAATCTGTCTCTCGATATTATAGGTTTCGATAGCTTAGTAACGAGGGATGCCAAAAAATTCGGACAGAACGTGGCAATACGCCCTACCCTTGATACCGAAGTAATGGATGGTTATCAATACCTTGAAAAAAATCCGTCTCTGAGGTTCGAGATATGGTGGTATATGGTAAAAACGTCTTTTCTGAAAGTTCAAGATACCCATTTTGATCAGAACAACGAGTTCAACTCAGACGTTGTATTTACCCTGAATACCTTTGCGAGAGCCGAGAGAATAGCGCATATCCCATTAACGATTCACTGCTATTTTCAAGGCAATAAATCGATCATGAGAAACAAGGATTTAAACCACCGTCGCATTTTGATAAAGAATCTTCATACCATGATTCAAAATTTTACCCGTTTCTTATCGCAGCTTGATACTAAAAACATTCCTAACAAAGAAGTAGTAAAACAAAACTTAAATTACCGGAGAAATATATTTGTTGTCTTTTTTTTGGCAAAGCTTATCCGTTCGGACCTCGGCGCCAACATTGCACAGACCTATCTGCAACAATTAAAGGAAATCGGGGTCTATCCACTATGCGCTGCCCAGCTTAATGGGTTCTCGCCAATTAAGAAAATAGCAGTGAATATGGTATTGAACAAGGAATTTCTGTTGCTTCCCACTATTGATTTGACCACGTTGCAGTATAACTGGAGAAAATCCGCATAAACTTGGACCTATTCGGTATATCACGCATTCAACATCACAGGCATGACCAACATCGTTACGTTTTCCCCATCGTCGAGCCCGTCGGCGGGGGTGAGGATGCCGGCGCGGTTTGGCAGGCTCATTTCCAGAACGACCTCGTCGCTGTCCATGTTGTTCAGCATCTCGGTGAGAAAACGGCTGTTGAACCCGATTTGCATATCGTCACCTTGGTAGGCACAGGTCAGCCGCTCTTCGGCCTTGTTGCTGTAATCGATGTCCTCGGCGGAAATGTTCAGTTCGGCGCCCGCAATCTTTAGGCGAATCTGGTGGGTCGTCTTGTTGGAGAAAATGGCCACCCGACGCACAGAACTTAAAAACTGGGTTCTTGAAATGGAAAGTTTATTGGGGTTCTCCTTCGGGATGACCGCCTCATAGTTCGGGTATTTCCCATCGATCAAACGGCAGATCAGCTCCGTGTTCTCATAGCTGAACTTGGCATTGCTGTCATTGTACTCGATAAGCACGTCGGATTCGCTTCCCGCCAAAATTCCCTTTAAGAGATTTAGGGGTTTTTTGGGCATGATGAATTCCGCGACTTCCGAAGCATTAACGTCATGGCGCTGGTATTTGACCAACTTATGGGCATCCGTCGCTACGAAGATCAAATTTTCCGTAGAAAATTGAAAGAAAACGCCACTCATAACGGGGCGCAAGTCGTCGTTTCCCGATGCGAATATGGTCTTGTCGATTGCGGTCGCAAGAATATCGCCCATCAGGGTGGTCGAACTCGGGTCGGTAAGCTCCACCGCCTTGGGAAATTCCGCGCCATCGGCATAGGCCAAGGCATATTTACCGTGGTTGGAGCTGATCTCGACCGTATTATTGTCCTCTACCACAAAGGTCAGGGGCTGTTCGGGAAAGGTCTTCAGGGTTTCGAGCAGCAGACGCGCAGGTACCGCGATGGTGCCCTGATTATCGGAGTCCACTTTCAAAACGGTACTCATCGTAGTTTCCAGGTCGGAGGCGGAGATGGTCAGGGTATTCTGATCGAGGTCGAAAAGAAAATTGTCCAGTATGGGCAGGGTGTTGCTGTTGTTGATCACACCGCCCAGTACTTGTAGCTGTTTTAATAGATAAGTGCTCGATACTATGAACTTCATAGGGTAATTTTATTTCAAAGTGAAGGATGTTTGGTTCGAATACATCTTAAAATCCGCGGATCCGTTTAGAATTGATGGTAAACAAAGATATTTGAATTGCCCTTTCTACCGAAACAAACTTATCAACATCTAGCTGGTGTATTTCCGCTTTCTCAAATAGGTAAAGCCCAGCCCGAAAATAAGGAGTAACACTATGGGAAGCCCTATATTCAGTATCTGCCAACGGGTCTTTTGAGCCGCGATCTTTTGGTCGTCCAAAAACGGAATGGCCACCTGCTTGCTGCGAATGTTTATAAGTCCGCTGTCGTCGAGTAGATAATTGAAGGCATTGAGCAAAAATTCCTTGTTGCCATAGAAATTGTTGGTCCATTTGTCATAGCCAAGTTCAAGCGGCCGACCGTTTCGGACCTGATTTTTGATGATATCGCCGTCGGATACCACGAGCATTTTGTTTGCATTTCCTTTTTCCAAGGGATTTTCGAGATCCAGCGGTTTGATTCGGTTGGCGAAAGCGGAGGAAAAATCGCCCTCGATCAGTACGGCCAACGGGTAGTTGCCTCCAAAATAGTCCTCTTTTCTCGGGGGATTGTTGATGATGTCAAGCCCGATCTGTTTTGGCGTGCCTTCCGCACGGGAAAGGGGAGAGCTTTGCAGTAGGATGGTCTTTTTGTTTTCGTTGGATAAGGTGTCGATAGAACTGGCAAACTGAAACCGGACGGCCTCGATATTGTTGTTTATAGGATGGTTGTTTTGCGAGAACACCATAGGATGGTAATACCACGGCACGGGATTGTATTGCGATGCATTCCCTTCCCCCGTGGCCAGTACGATCTGGGTAAAGTACATATCTTTTACCAGATCAGGATTGATCCGGACGCCGTACTGAAAAAGGAAATCGTTGAGGTTCAGGTCCCGGGGCAGGGCCAATGCCTTTCCAGCTTCGTTAAAAAGACTGTCCAGCTCCATATTTACCTTGTCCAACAACCAGACCGATTTCCCTCCGTTGACGATAAACTGGTCCAGCACGTATTTTTCCTTATCGGAAAAGGGCTCAGTAGGTTTTGCGATCAGGGCCAAATCGTATCCTTGTAACTGGTTTAGGGTTTTCTGCGGAGCGGTGGCGACGGAATCCAAGGTAATCACACCGATGTTGTAGTAGTCGCGGATGGTGGTCAGAAAATCCGCCAGATAGAGGTCTTCGAGCTCGCCATTGCCCTTGATGACGGCCACCTGTTTTTTTTGTTGGATGCCTATTTTTAAGAACGCGTCGGCAAAGGCGTATTCCAGTTGTTGGACGGAGTTGTTGACCCGCTCCTCGGGGGATGCGCCCAACTTGTTTTTCAGCAGCGGCACCTTCACGGTTCTTTCCCCGTACTTGACTATGGCCCAGGGAAAGACAATTTCCTGCGATACCCTGGCCTCGTCTTCTACCGTTATCTGGGCGGGAGTCAACCCCAATCCCTGTAGTTCCGCCATGGTGGCATCCGGATTCTCGGAACCTTCCAAAGGATCGACAAAGCTGAATTTGATCTGTGCGTTTTTTGAGGCGAATTCCTCGAGTATCTGCCAGGTTTCCGTCCTGAGTTTTGAGAATTCCGGGGGGAGGTCCCCATCCAAAAAGACATCGATGATAACGGGGCGGTCGAAATCGGAAACGGTCTCGATGGCCGCCGCCGAGAGGGTGTACCGATTATCCTCCGTAAGATCGAAGCGGGTGTGTACAAAACTGCCGAAAACATTAATCAAAATCAGCAGTATCAAGGCCGTTACTATCGAAAGCATTGTTTTTTTCATCACCGCCGGGAATTTTGGAGTTGTACAACGGATAGAAAAAGGAAGAACGCCGTAAGGCTGATGAAGTACACCAAATCCCGGGTATCCAAAACGCCCCTTGCGATACTTTCAAAATGATATTTCATCCCCAGACTTTGTATCAGGGCGGATGGCGCGTTCGTAAATACTGTAGCAAGCCCCTCAAAACCATAGTACATCGTAAAACAGAGCACCAGCCCGCCAAGGAACGCCACAATCTGGTTTTCGGATAGGGTAGAGGCGAACAGGCCGATAGCGGTGTAGCAGGCCATCAAAAACAAGGTGCCGAAATAGGAACCTGCCACCAGACCCATATCAAGGTTGCCGACCGTGGTCCCCAATTGCGAAATCGTGTACACATACGACAGCGTGGGAAGGAGCGCAATCAGGCCCAGGACAAATGTTCCTAAAAATTTGCCCAAAACGGTCCGCCACATCGAGACGGGTTTGATAAACAGCAGTTCTAGGGTACCCAATTTTTTCTCCTCCGAAAAGCTCCTCATCGTGATAGCGGGAATCAGGAATAGGAAAACCCAGGGTGCCAGTAGAAAAAACTTGCCAAGATTGGCAAAGCCGTAATCGAAAATGTTGAAGGGCCCTTTGAATACCCAGAGAAAAAGTCCGTTCAGCACCAAAAACAGCCCGATGACCAAGTACCCGATGGGCGAGGTAAAAAAGGACCGTATTTCGCGTTTGAAAATCGCTAGCATTGGGGTTTTCCGGGTTTTAAGACCATGTTCGCTTGCAAATATAGGATTCCTATTGTATTGTTTTTTCCAAAATCCCGTTCAATTGATACTTGGGATTTGAATTCTTCATCTCAACTTTGGTCCTTCCTTCCGGAGCTGGCCGAAAATTGATTAAATTTGACCTTGGTAGCGTTGCAAATTGATAGATAACCACACAATCACAATGATTTTTAAAGACAAAAAATTGAAAACGGACTGGAGAAACGGAAGCGTAGGCCTTATCGCTATTTTGATTTTTCTTTTGGGCTGTTCACTACTAGCGAGGGAAAAGACCGAGGGCGTCTTACCGCACGGGTCTGCGGAAGAACCGGTGATTATGGCCTATTATGTACCGGAGCGAAATTTCGAACCAGAAGAAATACCGGTCGAGAAGTTGACCCACATCATCTTCTCGTTTACGAACGTGATAGAAGGGGAAATGAGATTCAGAAACCCCGAATCGGCAGGTCCAAAGCTGAAAGCACTGGTCCAACAAAAGAAACGCAATCCCGACCTGAAGGTTATGATCGCCTGTGGCGGATGGGGAGCCGATGGGTTTTCGGATATGGCACTGACCGAAGCGAGCCGTGCCAAATTCATCGAAAGCGCATCCGAATTCATAAAAAAGTATCAGCTCGATGGAATGGATATGGATTGGGAATATCCGGGCATATCGGGAGCCGGCACCAAGGCGCGTGAAGTGGATACCCAAAATTTCACCGCCCTGATGAAAGGTTTACGCGAGATGCTTGACGCCTTTCAGACACCCAAAACCTTGACCTTCGCTTCGGCCGGATGGAAGCGGTATTACGACCATGTCGAAATGAACGAGGTGATGAAATATGCCGATTACACCAACGTAATGACCTACGACCAGGTATCCGGCGTGTCGGAATATACGGGACATCATACCCCGCTCGGGGAAGTCCGAAGCGAAGAAATTCAAGGTACCCCATTTCACGATCATTTGGACAGTCTGTTTCATGCCGGGTCTATTCCCGATCCCCATCCCCGTTCCACCCAGAAAATCGTGGATTTCCTGATCAAGGAAGGTGTCAATCCCAAACGGATAGTAATTGGGGCCGCTTTCTACGGCAGGGTCTGGAAAGGCGTATCCCCTAATAACAACGGCTTGTACCAAAAAAGCGGCGGCATCCATATTGGATGGATTCCCTATCACCAAATTCGAAAAATATATGAACCGGACACCGATTTTCAACGGTTCTGGGATGAAACCGCCAAAGCGCCATACATGTATAATTCCGTGGACAGCCTCATGGTCTCCTACGATGACACCGTTTCCGTAG
>DASSWC010000162.1:0-5633 GCA_035705395.1 Pricia sp.
AAGGTCGAGGTCAGCGTCAGGTCGAAACCTATGGAGGTGAATAGGGGGAATACGGAGCTTTCATTGACCTCGTAGAATTTGGCGGCCCAGCGCATATAGTTTGAAAGTGCTCGGTGCGATATCACCACGCCCTTCGGACGACCCGTGCTGCCCGAGGTATAGAGGATGTAGGCCGTGGCGTCCGGTTTCGGGGCTGGTTTCGATGCGTCCATCTTCGGAACGGAATTTGGACTGTCCGGTTTCGGTGGCGTTTTTGCCCCGTTCGACGCGTCCGGTTTCGGAACGGTTTTCGGACTGTCCGGATTGGGAGGCGTTTTCGCCGCGTTCGGCGTGTCCGGTTTCGCCGTAATCCCCAAATCGGTTGTAGATGGATCGGATCGGTTTTGTTGGGACAGAATTCGGGAAACAATGAGGTGGGAACCAGAGCCCACATTTTCCGCCAGGCTTTCCTCGGTGAGCACCAGGGAACATCCCGAATCGGAAAGAATATGGCCGATCCGTTCCAAAGCCTGGTCGGAGGCTATGGGGATAAAAGCCGCACCGGCCTTCATAACCGCCAAGATCCCGATAATGTATTCGGGACCCCGGTAGAGGTAAAGCGCCACGTTGTGGGTTGCACCGATACCACTTTTTTTCAAATGATGTGCCAATCGATCCGCCTGCCGGTCCAAGTGGCCGTAGGTCCATATTTCGCTGCCGCATTCCAGCGCGACGGCGTTCGGCCTCCGGGATGCCTGCCACTCAAAATCCGCTAAGATCGAATGCGGTAGTGGCGGACTTTCGGCATGCCCTGCCGAGGAGGTAGGAGCAGGGGAGGGAAGGGAAAGGGGATCCGAAGAGGGAAGGGAAAGGGGATTCGGAGAGCGAAGGGAAAGGGGATCCGGCGAGCGAAGAGAAACGACATCCGGAGAGGAGAAATTAGAATGTGCCCCGAGATCGCCCAAGAGGATTTTCTTTTCCTGTGGGGTGATCAGGGGCACCTTGCCGATCGGGGTTTCGATATCCTCGAGCAAGGCATCGAACACGCTAAGGAAATGCCCGGGTACACGTTGTGCTGTTTCCTCCGAAAATACTTCCTGGTGTAGGTCGAAGGCGATTTCAAGGGGGTCGTCGGCGTTGAAACGGTAGATGTGGCAGCGAATGGCATGTGCACTGTCCACATGCCCGCTGTGTACCCATTCCGTTCGGGTGGGAAAGCCGTTGAAATCGGGAAAATCGGCATGGATATAGTTAAGCAGGGCAGTAAAACTACGGCCGACCTTTGCGGTCGCCGCTCCGGGACGCGCATGCCGCAGATACGTATTCGTTTCCCGTTTTACCCTTTCCAATACAGTTTTAAAGCTGTCATTCTCCTGTATTTCCACCCAAATGGGCAGCACTTCAATCAGCAGTCCAACCGTATTCTGAAATTGTTTTTCTCCACGGTTATGTGCCGGGGAGCCTATCACCAGCTGCGACGTTCCGCTTACCCGGTGCAGAAAGACGGCATATAGGGTCATGAATAGGTTGAATACCGTAAGGTCTTCCGTCCAACTTCTGATGTCGGGGCGCTGTGCGAGTTGCCGTAGCCGTGTATGACGCTTGTTGTCCAATTTTAGGAATACCCGGGGGGCTTTTGTGGTCTTGCCGGTTGCCCTATTCCCGTAGAATTTCGGGACGTCGGGCGCATCGATGGTTTTTTCCATCCAATAAGCACGGGAGACGTCGTTGCCTGAATGTTCGCGTTCCCGAAGTTCATGGGATACGTAATCCAAAAAGGAAGGTGTTGCTTCCGTTTCACCGGGACCCGGCGGTCCGCTTGGAGAAATAGGCTGTATGCCTTGATAGATGGCCTGCATCCTTTTAAAGAGCAGCGCATTTGAAACGGCATCCGTGACCAAATGGTGTATTTTCAGGAACCAGATATAACGCGCATCGCCCAGTTGTAAGAGGGCGCTATCGAAGATCCGTGCGGAAAGGTCCATTGGAAGTTGGGTCTGCTGCCTGATCCAGGCATGTACAGGGGCGAAATCCATCCCTACATCCTCTGCGCTAAAATCCAGGATATCAAGCTTGTACTCGACATCGGGACGAACGCTTTGATAGGGGGTGCCGTCCGTTTCCCGGAAAACCAATCGCAAGGCGTCGGTACGGTGGAGCAATTCTTCAAAAGCTTTCCTAAAATTAGACACATTCAGGCTGCCGGAAATAGCGAAGGTGTAGACTACATTGTGCAAGGACGAACTGGGGTGCATGCGCTGCCCCGTCCATATCGACATCTGGCTTTGGGTAAGAGGCAGGGAGTTCGCCTTTTGTTGCTTCATGGCATTACGTTGCTTGCAGATCGACATCCTCCCTTTGCGAAAGATAGTCCATTATATTTTGAAGGGTCATAAAATGTTCCACGGTCATATCGGCATCGGGAATTTTTAGGTTCAGCTCCTTTTCGATAAATACGACAAGTTTCATCATTCCCATGGAATCGATGATGCCGCTTCCCAAAAGGTCGTCCTGAATCCCGATGGCTTCGGAATCGATATCCGATAGTGAATTGGCGATATATTCCCTGATTTTTTTTAGCATCGTTCGTTACTCCAATTACATCGCATCCAAAAGGGCAGCCATTTCGTTTCGGTCGATTTTTCCCGAAGAGGTCCGCGCAAAATCCGTTTCGACACGCACCATGCTTGGAACGGCGTAGGCCGGGAGCTGGGTCCGGCAAAAGGCGAGCAGTTCTTTTGGGTCGATTTCCCTCCCGGTAATGGGCTTGACGAAGGCGACCAGTTGCTGGGCTTCCCGGTCCTTGCCGATGACCACCACGGCGGATTCTTCGACCATGGGATACGCAAGGATCACGGATTCGATTTCGTTCAGTTCCACCCGATATCCCCTTAACTTTATTTGACGGTCGTTGCGGCCTAAAAACAGGAGCTCCCCCTTTGCATTCTCCCGTACCAGATCTCCGGTCCTGTAATACACATGGTCGTAGCCCGCGGCCATCCGGATTCTGTAGAATGCCCGTTCCGTCAAATCGGAATTGTTCCAATACCCCTGCATACGGGTGGCGGACCGTACAAGAAGTTCGCCCACCTCGCCCGGGCCTACCTCGATGTCGTCGGCCCCTATGATCCGGTACTCCGTATTCGCCCAAACCCTTCCGATAGGGATGGGATCATCGGTCCGGGGCGGGGACGGCACGTGGTAATAGGTACACAAGATCAGCTCGGCCGGTCCGTACAGATTGCTGAAACGCGCATGGGGCCATAATTCCATCAAGGCCCTGAGGTGTTTGGTTATAAAGACTTCCCCGGCAAAAAGTACCCATCGTAGCGCACTAAAATCCTGCTGTTGCAGGTTGCCGCCCGAAAGCAGTTGTATCAACATCAGGGGCACGGAATACCAGACTGTAATTTTTTCCCGGGCCATCAGGCTCGCCAGGCTGGCCGGCAGTTTTAGATGCGCATCCGGGATTATTACCGTGGTCGCGCCGACCAATGGGGCCACAAAATAGCCGAAGGTCGAGGGATCGAAATGCAGCGGCGCGGGATTGCCGAAAATGTCGTCAGGCTCGAACCCATACGTGTCCGCCGCGATCTTGGCGAGGCTCAGGCCGCTGTAATGGGTATGCATGATGCCCTTAGGCTCGCCGGTCGATCCCGAAGTGTACAGGATAAAGGCCAAATCCTCCTCAAGGAGTGGCACGGCCACATAGCCATCCAAGGCATACGAAAAGACAATATCCCATGAAACGGTGGCGATGGCGACGAGGTGAACATCACCGATAATCGTACGTATTCCTGTAGTTCCCCCCGCAAGCTGCTCCATTTTTTTTTGCGGAATACCGGTGGATATAAGGATTTCGATGCCGCAGTCCTCCAAAATCCGCTGCGTTCGTGAAACTGGGGCGAACGGATCCAGGGGCACATAGGCCCCTCCCGATTTAAGGATGCCGTACACCGCTACCGCAGTTTCAAGGCAGCGGTTCATATAAATACCAATACGGTCGCCCTTCCGTACGCCCAATGCCCGGAGTTGCAGTGCGAGCTGGCTTGACCGGAGCTCCAGTTCCCCATAGGAAATAACGTTGTCCGAACACCGAAAGGCATCCTTCTGGGGAAATCGCTGCGCCGATCCTTCGACGGCATGTACCAGATTGTAGATCATAAAAGAAATCTGGATTTTTTAGACCATAATTTTGTTAAAGATAATCAATCGGGAATCGGTTAACAAAAAAATAAGAAAGTTGTCTAACGATATAATCGATATATTCAACGAAAAATGTCAAAAATGTGTTAATTTAGTGTTACTATTAGCATATTTAAAACTGCGAAACCTTAAAACCAAACGACACCCTTGTTCATGAAAAAACTTCAAAAGCTGGCGCTGCTCTTACTATTGCTGGGCCCTATGTTTGGTGCCGCGCACAATCCCGACCAAAGTTATATCTATTTAAGGGTGTATGAGTTCAACGGGATCGAGGGCAAGTTCGATTGCCATGTCCAGGATATCAACGCTGCCTTGGGTATCAACCTCGACAAATACGCAACCGATGCGGAATTCGAGCCCCATCTCGCACGCCTGAAGGCTTATCTGCTCGAACATACCGCCTTTTCGTCGAAATACGGCGCGCACAAGATCATCTTTACCGGCGAACGTACCCGAATCCGTACGACTACGGGCTATTTTTGGAACCTGGAGTTCTATTTGGACAACATGGAAACCGTGCCCGACGAACTGACCGTTACCTACGAAGCCTTCCTGGAAGATGACGACAACCCCCAACAGAACCTGCTGGGGATGGAATACAATTGGAAGGCCGGCCTGATCAACAACGAGACCATATTCGCACTCGATTTCAGCCGGGACGGGACCACCCAAACCCTGAACCTGGTGGAAACGGGACTTTGGAAAGGCTTTATGGCCATGGTGCGCCAGGGCGTATGGCACATTTGGATCGGTCTCGACCACATCCTCTTTCTGTTGGCCCTGATCCTGCCCTCGGTGGTTCGCCGCGTTCGGGAAGACCGGGAAAAACTAGCACAGGGCGTGCCGGAAGCGGTGGGCACCCAATGGTACTGGAAACCCGTGGCCCGATTCAAACCGGCCTTTATCTATATCGTGAAGATCGTTACTTTTTTTACCATTGCGCACACGATCACATTGAGCCTGGGCGCGCTGAATATCGTAAACCTGCCTTCACGCTGGGTGGAATCGATCATTGCCCTGTCCATCGGGCTGGCGGCCTACCATAATATCCGCCCCATTTTCAAGGGAAGGGACTGGGTCATCGCTTTTGTGTTCGGACTCTTTCACGGTTTTGGCTTTGCCTCGGTCTTGGGCGATCTGGGCTTTAAGGGCGAATACCTCGCCCTGTCGCTGTTCGGATTCAACCTCGGGGTAGAAATTGGTCAGGTGGTCATCATCGCCCTGATATTTCCGGTGCTCTATTATATGCGGAGGCTGAAGCTGTATCCCAAATTTATGTTTTGGCTATCGATACTACTGATTGTCGTATCTTTATACTGGCTGGTTGAACGCGGCTTTGATATCAATTTGCCGGTTGACGATTTCATTCGAAAGTACGGCTATAAATTTGCGGTATTTCTGGGCTTGCGTTAAACCTTCACGATAAAGATTTGCCATGGAAAGAGCTT
>DASSWC010000163.1:0-10195 GCA_035705395.1 Pricia sp.
AATCTGATCAATTGTCGGGGCATGGCGCACCGTGTCGTTATCGATGCCCGTCAAACGTGTAATAAAATAAGGGATTTCGCATTCTGGATCCACCAAAGAGGTGAACTCGTCAACAATTTCGTGGCCGTCGTACCTGAAAATGGAAATTTCGGTAATCTTGCTGCCCAGAATGCTGTTTCCAGTGGTTTCTATGTCTACGATACAGTACAAAATCGCTTATGTTGAAGGGGGATGCCTCTTAAATGATTTCAAAGTTACGGGAATTTTTGGAGGGCTACATCAAGAATGGGATTTTCCAAATCAATCTCTTTTTGGATAAAGCGCAAACCCTTTTTCCACTATCTTTAGCTTTGAACTGATGTAAACTTTTAAATCAGTTCATTGCCTAAAAATGTAATATGCCCATTATAGGAAACATCATCAAAGGATTTATTGATGTACGTGATAAGCTCGCGGACGATAGCAATCCTGTGGAAGCCCAAAAGGGCGTTTTACAGCGTTTGCTGAAAACCGCCAAGGATACGGCTTTTGGAAAGCATTACGAATTTGATAAGATTCTCGAATGCCAAGATATACCCGCGGCTTTCGCCGAAGCCATTCCCTATCACGATTATACAAAAATCGATACTGAATGGTGGCAAAAACTGCACGAAGGCCAAGAGGATGTTACCTGGCCGGGTACGCCGGATTATTTTGCGTTAAGTTCGGGCACTACGGGAACAATTAGCAAGCGGATCCCCGTTACCGAGGCCATGATTACTGCCATTCGCGATGCCGGCATCCACCAGGTGTACGCCTTGAGCAATTTCGATTTTCCCCCCGAATTTTTTGAAAAGGAAATATTGATGTTGGGCAGTTCTACGGAATTGGAGGAAGTCGACGGTCATGAGGAGGGAGAGATCAGTGGTATCAGTGCCAGCAACATTCCCTCTTGGTTCAGGGGCTATTACAAACCCGGTAGCGAAATCTCGGCGATGGACGACTGGGACGAAAAAGTGCAAAATATAGCCGAACAGGCCCCGGACTGGGATATCGGCGGTCTGAGCGGCATCCCTTCCTGGATGGAACTGATGCTGCAAAAGGTCATCGATTACCACAAACTGGAACACATCCACGAGATTTGGCCCAACCTGCGTGTATATACCTCAGGAGGTGTGGCCTTTGGACCGTACGAAAAAAGTTTCAACGCCCTTTTGGGAAAACCAGTAACCGTAATCGACACCTACTTGGCCTCCGAAGGTTTTATCGCATTTCAGTCCCGCCCGGATACCGACGCCATGCAATTGGTGACCGATGGCGGTATCTATTTCGAATTCGTACCTTTTGACCCCGATTATATCAATCGTGACGGCTCCCTGACCGACAAGGCCCCGTCTTTGGCGCTTTCGGAGGTGGTAGTTGATCAAGAGTATGTGCTCATTATCAGCACCGTTTCAGGGGCATGGCGCTATTTGATCGGTGATACCATCGCCTTTACGGATATCGATCGGGCGGAAATCAAGATTACAGGCCGCACCAAATTCTTTTTGAACACGGTAGGCTCGCAACTGTCCGTCAACAAACTGAATGATGCGGTACAGCATTTGGAGGATGAGTTTTCAATTAAAATTCCCGAGTACACATTATGCGCGCACAGGATCGAGGGGGAATTTTACCATTGCTGGTACCTGGGCACGGAAGCCAAAAAGGACAATTCCGAACTGGCCGATGCCCTTGACACCTACTTGAAAAGTGCCAATAAGAATTATAAGGTTGCGCGATCAAAGGCATTGAAGGGGGTAAAGGTCACCATCGTAGACCCGGGGGTTTTCTACGAATGGAACGGCAGCAATAGAAAGAAGGGCGGACAAGTGAAAATGGAACGGGTGATGGAGGAAGATAAGTTCGAGGAATGGGAGGAGTTCGTTGGTACGTCCAGCTCTAGCTTATAGTGCCCCCGGCGAAGCTTGTTTTTCGGTTTCGGACGTTTCCGTTTCCTCGACCATCGCCATTATCTCTTCGGGCGAAAGGTAAAATTTCCGGATGCGGTTTTTATATTTTTCCTGGATTTCGGCATGATCCAGTATAAAGCTCTTGGTCTCCAAAATATAGGGCCCCATGCCATGCGAGACGGCATAGGTGTCAGCGACGCGCTCGGCTTCCTTGAGATACGATCTCGACAACGTATATTTCATCCCGAACCAGAGGAGGTTTAAGCTGCTGCGGGCGTGATAGTCCAGGATATGGCCGAGCTCGTGGCCCAGCCATCCGACCATGATATCCTTGGGCACATCCTTGGTCAGGAATTCCTTCCCCGAAATTTTTATTTTTTCGCTGATAAGCACCACATACTTCCGTTTTTTACGGGATTTAAAAAGACTCCAGAAAACCGGTTGTGCCTGCATGGTCGATTTTTTGATGTTCTTCTTAAACTTGAAGGTAATTGGGGTTTCCTCTAAAATAGGATAGTGCGAAAGGGCGATACGCGCCTCTTCCTGAATGGCTTCGGGAATGACGTGTTGGGCATTCATAGTAATCTGCGCCATGAGTAAAAGTAAGGATATTCGGTACACTTAAATCATTTGGGAAATGCAGTTCAAAAAATTAGTTATCCATTTTGGTTGGCAGCCGAGGCGGCAACCTCGGGCCCCGGTCAAGTGTGGGAAAAAAGTCAGCACGAGTTCACTATCTTTACCTGACAGCGAAACCTAAAAAGCCAACTCCATTTTTCGCAAAACAGTGTATCAATGTTCAAAAAGCCTGCCAAAAATCCATTAGTCCGCATTTTTACCCTGCTTTTTGCCGTAACCGTTTTAGGCGTTGCCGTCGCACAGTGGATGGCGAAGGACGCGGTATCGGGCTTTTTGGTTCGAAAACTGCCCCCACACGTTCAATTGGAGTACGAAATGATAGAGGTCAACGTGCTGACCGGTACCGTTGCCTTGAAGGATATCGTCCTTGATTTTTACGACCGTGATTCGATGCTATTGAACACCAGGGTCAAAATGAATGCTCTTTCACTTGAGGGGTTGGGGTATTGGGATTATCTGTTCCGAAAAAAAATCAAGGTCCAACGCCTTCTTTTGGATGCGCCCGCGGTACGGTATTATCCCTATCGGATATTGCCAAAGGGGGATGACGAACCCGCGGGGGTGGTCCATCTTTTGAAGTCCATCGAGGTCAAAAAGCTATCGGTACAAAACGGTCGGCTAGATTTGCTGCAGCAGGGAGAGGATAGCATTTCCGTTCGGGTAAGGGATGTCAATTTCTACGTTACCGATGCCCGTACCGGACCGGAACTGATTACCCAAAAAATACCGGTGGATTATGGCGGGTACGAACTAAATACCGATTCAGTGTACGTTAACCTAAGTCCCTATGAAGAACTGGAAGTATCCGGGGTGTTTTGGAACCGGGACCATGCGAAAGTCACCGGTCTACAGCTGCATTCCAAATACGGCAAGAACGAGCTTTCAAGGCATTTAGCTACAGAACGGGATTATATCGACCTCAGTATCCCCGAAATGCATCTCGATTCGATCCGGTTCGGTTTCGAGAGAGACACTTTCTATATTGCCACCGGCGCAGGAACCATCCGCAAACCCGATTTGGAAATATACCGGGACAAACTGGTCGCAGATGATAGTACCCCGAAAAAACTGTACAGTCGCTCCCTACGCCAATTACCCATCCATATTGACGTCCCCAAAATTGAAATTGTTGACGGAAATGTAGTTTACAGCGAGCGGGTGGCCGAAGTTGCGGATCCCGGAAAGCTAATCTTCGAAAACCTGAACGCTAGCCTTTCGAACATTTCCAATACATATGCACCCGGTGGAAAGACGACGGTCAAGGCCCAAACCGAATTTATGGGATATGCGGACATGACCTTATCTTGGTCCTTCGACATCAATAGCGGCGATGACGCTTTTTGGGCGGCCGGTACGGTATCGGACTTCGATACAAAAAGCGTCAATCCTTTTTTGCAGTCGAATTTAAGGGCCGAGGTCAGCGGCGCTATCGATCAGATGTATTTCACGGTGAGCGGGGATGCAGTCTCGTCCACAGGGGATATGAAAATGAAGTATAAGGATTTAAGATTCAAGGTATTCAAAAAAGACGGGACGGGTATCAACCGGTTTCTGACGGCCGTGGGAAATCTTTTCGTAAACGCCGGATCGACAAACGATGCAGACGGATTTCGCTATGGCAGGATTGATGCCGAACGCGATCCGACAAAGTCTTTTTTCAATTATCTTTGGCTCAACGTACGCGATGGAACGCTAAGCACCTTGACGGGAAATGGCAAAAAAGAGGAGTAGTCACCAAGTTTCAAAACGCGGAATACCCAAAACGCAGAATGCGACGAATGGGGTAAAAATTACGGGGTATGGGTTCGGAGGTATAAAACGGTATTCCTAAATTGTCCCGAAAGGTAACAAGCGATACTGTACCAGCAACAAATCAATACCCTTTGTACGATCCAACTACATTTTTTAAACTAATAATCATTAAAAATGGGTGTAATAGCAAAAGACGACAACCAGGTCACCTTATATTATAACTCTGAAACTTCGCTGGGAAAACAAACACTGGGCTATGTTGAATCTTCGGAGCGGAAGATACATGCCATAGATATTTCGAAGACCAAGGTCACCGGCACCCAATGGACCGAATTGGCCGACGGTGTAGAAATACCGATCAGGGAACTGATCGACCAAGATCATCCGGATTTCAAGGAGGCTTACGGGCCCGAAAAGGTCGATCTTGACGAACACGATTGGTTACGGGTACTTGAAAAGACGCCGTCGGCGTTGGCGTACCCCATAGCCATACAAGGAGACCGCTTTTTGGCCATCAAAAATCCTTCGGATTTCGCCAAGTTTATCGAACACGATAGTGCCGGTATCGAAAAGCCGTATAAAAAGGATGGGGAGGTATAGGTCAACAGGCAATCGCCGGTAAATTGGCGGGTTTACATGTTGTTGATTTAGGCGGTAACCGCCGAGTCCTTCTTATTGTCCTGATACATTTTCGGGCTGCATTTGTACCTGCGCTTAAAGATTTTGGAGAAATAACTCCTGCTGGAAAGACCTACTGTGTAAACGATTTCGGAGATGTTCATATCGGTGGTCGAGATCAAGCGCTCGGCCGTGTTCAAACGTTCGTTGCGTATAAAATCGGACACAGTTTTGTCGTGGAGCAGTTTAAAACCTTCCTGCAGTTTGCTGGCCGAGAGGCCGCAATCCGAACAGATCGATTTGATGGAATATTGCCGTTCCGGATGCTCCTCGATTTTCCGCGATACTTTTTTGATGCTGTTCAGTTCGTATTGGGTCAGCGAGCCGGTAGGGTTGCTTTCTTGGTATAGATCCGCTCTCAGGTGCTGCACTTCCATGGCCAAGGTCAGGTTGAGAATGCCTTCGACCAGCAATTTTTTTACGACGCCTTGCTGTTTGATCTTTCCGATCTGTGCCAGTTGTTCCCCGATACGCAGATTATAGGTGCCAAAATACCGTAGCGGTTGCTCCTCGCCTTCCGAAAAAAGGGTATAGAGCTGCTTTTGTAACGATGCCGTCTCTATCGCTTTCGGGTCTTCGGTCACCCGAAGGACAAATAGTTTTACCGGTTGATTGTCTCCGGGAAAAATAATTTCGTTGATGTCGCCGGTACCCCCTACAATGGCGGTCTGAAATTCGTTCAATTCCGCAACTTTGCCGGTGCCGCCAAAATTTTGCCCAATGCTGCCCTTGAGGCAATACATAAAATAAATCGGGTTCGACGGGGTAGGGTCAATCTGTATTTTAAGCTCCTTCTGAAAACGCAGATCGTACTGCATAAACGAGATTCCGTTGTCAAGCGGGATACCGGTTATGGTTCCGGTTCCGAATTCATTGTCGAATTCCAGAATGCGCTCGTTTTCGTAGCGTGTGACGGAGCCTCCGAGAAAGAGGTTGATGGCGTTGCTGTTCTTTTCTATGGATAGGGATTCTAATCGTAACGTCCTCATGAATCAATAATTGTGGATTGCGTAGGATTTTTGGGGGGCGGCGGATGGCTATTCCTCCGAATTGACTTTTTTTTCCGGTTTTTGTTGGAACTTGTCCGGATGCTGGTTGGTTAACCCGAGGATGAAGTTATTGGGCAGTTCATAGGGTTGCTTCTTCTGTAATTCCGCTTCCGATTCACTCGATAGGGAAGCCTTCCGCTTTCGGCCCAATCCGATAAATTTTCGCTTTGTCATGTTCTGTTTTTAGGATTAAGGACGGTATTTTGCCAATTAAGGGCTTAAAGATACTTAATTAATTCTTTTTGGTCCCGTTTTACCGGTCGAAAAAAGTAAATCTATTTCATTGCAAATTTAGGTCTTTTTAGGGGTTGGGTGGCGTGCGATGCGGCAAGTGAATTATTATACGTGCGCCTTCATTGTGTTTGCCGAAGGCCGCGATATGACCTCGATGGTTTTCCACGATTTTTTCACAGATGGCGAGTCCGAGGCCGGTACCTGAAAAGGCGCTCGTTGCATGCAGACGTTCAAAAAGTTTAAAAATTTTATGACTCTGATTCTGATCGAAACCAATCCCGTTATCGACGAAAGTCAACCGTAAATAACGCGA
Organism: Pricia sp.; assembly: GCA_035705395.1. GTDB lineage: Bacteria > Bacteroidota > Bacteroidia > Flavobacteriales > Flavobacteriaceae > Pricia. Next base: position 6,597 of record DASSWC010000163.1, read on the forward strand.
ACGCGGTAGGTTAAGGGCCGGATCGACTTTGTGATAGGGGACTATTTCGGAGGATACGACTATTTCGGGGGCCCGATCATGCTTTTTGTACTTCAGGGAGTTCGATAGCAAATTCAGGAACAACTGGCCCAGTTGAAATTCGGTACCGTAAACGACGGGCAGTTCGGATGCGGTAATTTGGGCCCCGGTTTCCTCAATTTTTTGAGACAGGTCGTCCAGGACTTTTTCAAGCAAGAAATTGAGATCTACCTTAGTCTGTTTGCCGCTCTCATCGGCGACGCGGGAATAGGATAACAGGTTGCGTATCAAATACTGCATACGGTTGGCCGAACTTTCGATCCGTTCAAGATAATCGGTGCCTTTTTCCGATAGCCGATTTTTCTCGAATTCGTAAAGCCGGCTAATGAACATCTGTATTTTGCGCAAGGGTTCCTGAAGATCGTGGCTGGCGACCCTGTTGAATGATTCAAGTTCGGAATTCGACCGCTGCAGTTCGCGATTTTTCGCTACCAATTCCCTTTCGTTTTTTAGGTGGGAGGTGATATCCCGTACTACGCCTACCATATAGGTATCTCCCTTTTTTTTGATAAAATGGTCCATCGATTGCACATGCTTTGTTTCCCCGCCCTTGGCATTGATGCGGTAGGTGCGCTCGCTTCTCATCTTCTGTCGAAAAATTTCACGATTGCCCTCTTTCAATCGCCTGAGGTCTTCGGGGTGTACGAACGACATAAAATTTTTGTAGGAGGCTTCGAAGGCACCGGGCTCATGACCCAGCAACCGATACAGGTTGTCGGAATAGTGGATGGTATTTGCGGCAATGTCCCATGTATAGCTTCCGATGCTCGCCACGACTTCGGAATCCTTTAAGATGGCGTTTTGCACCTCGAGCTCCTCGTTGGTCTGTCTGAGTTGGTCCTCGGCTTCCTTTCGCAAGGTGATATCCTGCGCTACAACGGTGACACCGTCGTGCAGTTTGGCGATTTCATTGCAAAAAACAAAATGGCCATTCGGCAAATCGTATTCCCGTTCGACTTCTTGGGCCTTTCCCGTTGTAATGACCTCCATAAAAACTTCAAAATCCCCGTTTTCCATCAGAAAGGGATATTCCTCGGAAATCAGGTTCCCCTCGATTTCCTCGGCGGATTTACCTATTAATTCCAGAATTTTATCGTTGGTGTAGCGGATTGTGAAATCTACAATATCACCTTCGTCGTTGCGTACCGCTTCAAAATAGCTGATGGTAGATTGTACCGTCGATAAAATATTCCGCAGAAAGGAGCGCGTGGCCCCCATTTTTTTCCGATCGGAATTGATTTTTGAAAAAGCGAACATCAAAACGCCCAAAGCGAACAACGATGAGTACAGAATATTGAGCGGGGTCAGGGTAACCTTCGATTCATAGGCTTGCCTACGTTCTTTGAGCAGGGCGTATTCAGAAGCGATCATCTCGGCCTTGATGTTTTCGAGGCTGTCGAGATAGCCCTCTATTTTTGAGATCCGATCCCTAAGTGTTTGGGATTGTAGAAATTTTTCGGCCGTTTCGGGCTCGAACGACCGCAAATCCCCAAAAAGTTGTGCGCTGAGCTCGGGTACCAGTTCCAGCCGTTTTATTTGTTCCGCATTGTTGCCAAACAGGTTTGCCAGACGCTTTGAGTAGAGTGTGCTTTTATCCTTAAAGCCTTGAATGGGAGAGAGGTAGGTGCTATCATTGGAAATCAAGTATTTAACGCCCGCCGATTCCGCACCCATATAATTTGCGAAGAGCATATTGATTTCGTTGATGACCTCTTGGGTGTTTGAAACCAGCTCGGTAGATTCGCGCAGGGCCTGGTTCTGTCTATAGGAGGTGTAGGCGATGTAAAAAAGGACGATCACCGCCAGGACCAAAAGTAGCACATAGGGCAATACCCCTGGTTTCTTCTTGCCTAGATTACCTAAAAAAGCCATGGTTTATGCGGTCGCGGGTTACGTCGGGAACATTAGATTCGAAAAAGAAAATTCGCCTGGTCAAGGGCATTTTCCCGATATCGGGCGTGGCGTTTTACTACCTGCGCCAAGGTTTTTTTAAGTTCATCGAAGCGGTTGGGTTTGTTGATGTAGATATTCGCCCCGTTCACGAAAGTCTCTTCGATATCCTTTTCGGAAGAGGAGGTAGAATAGATGGCCACTACCAGATCCTTATAGTCGGGATGGCTGCGTAGGGCCTTGAGGCATTCAAAGCCGTTCATCACCGGCATGTTCAGATCTAAAAAAATCAAATGTGGACCTTCCGTTCCTTCTTGTTCCAAATAGGAAAGAAACTCTTTTCCGTTTTCGAATTGCCTTAGTTCGGTGTCGATATCGATTTCCCGAAGGGCGTCCGAAAAAAACATTCTGTCGTCTTCATCGTCGTCTACCAGCACGACTTTCATAGGATTCGTTGCCATTACTTTTCCCGTTGTTTAGGTTGTTCGCCGTTTTTTCAAAAAAAAATGAGAAAACGGATGGGGAGGTCCCTTATCTTTTTTCCAAGCCAGCGCAAGATAGTGAAATTATTCATTTAGGAAATCCCTTTTTGCCGGGCGCGGGAAACAAAGATGAGAAGACTACATGCCTTTCGTGCCTGTCTTTTCAAAAAAAAACGGACCATTTCCGGGGAAAAAGTCCGTTTGTACGAAGCAATGGAATCAACAATGGAGATTTAGTTACCGTCTACGGCATCTTCAACCTCGTCAGTGGTCTCCTCAGCGGCATCCTCGACCTCATCAGCTGCATTTTCCATACCATCTTCTATTTCCTCACCTGCCGATTTCTCTTCCCTACAACTGCTAACAGTACTAACAGAAAGCGATAAGGCGAAAATCATTAACATGGAATACAATAACTTTTTCATTTTCATCGTGTTTTAAGGATTATACTTAGTTGTTATAATTAATAAGGCTTTCAGGTTATCGAGGGTTCCCCGGGAAAGATACAAGAAATACATTCAGGTTTCACCCACGGCCTAAAATTTCTTTAGGCACTCATATCTTTCTTCTTCCCATAAAGAGGGAAATTACAAACAAAATCAAAAAGATAAAAAACAGAATTTTGGCGATGCTTGCGGCACCTTCGGCGATACCACCAAAGCCGAATATTGCGGCAACAATGGCTAGGATAACAAAAATAACGGTCCAACGTAACATAAAATCTAAGGTTTAGTTAATATTATTTCAGGTATTGCGGAATCCAGTTCCATTAATCTGCGATAAAGGTGGGAATTCGAAATTTTAGCTTTTGACCGTATCCGTTTTAAAATTGATGCATCCGCAACCCATCGCTTAGCATGCCCCTAGGCCCCATCTTTTAAGGATTTGATTTTCATATCTCCGCTTTGGATTTTGTCCCGTTATTTTTTGAACAGATTTTGGGTGCTTATAGGTAAGTTCGTTCCGCTTACATAGAGATCCGGGAAAATGGAGTAAATCGGGACAGGTATGGAGTAGCCAAGAATTGTGACACTCTATAAAAATGGCCCCGATTTTGAAGTCCTTCGGGACCATTTTCTAACAACCAACCAAACTATTTTTAAGGGAGGTCAAGATACCATCCCGTAATTTTTTATCCCTTCATTATCC
>DASSWC010000164.1:0-9273 GCA_035705395.1 Pricia sp.
GTATTTAGGTTTTCCCAATGTGTGTCCCTACCGTTTTAAATACGGGTACGGAGGTTCAAAAATTAGAACTTATTCAAATTTTAATTCGTCCATATCATTATAATGTACCTTTTGCCGTATGGTCCCATTTTTCACTACCAAAACCCCCGGGTTGGACCGTATAATGGTTTTCAACGTAGTCTCGTCGGTAAAATAAAACGCGAAACCCAGCTGGTGTTCTTCGACCAGTTGCGAGGTCTGCCGTTCGTTGGAGGCGGACATGCCGATGACCTTGTATCCATTCTTCATAGCGGTTTCGGTGACCTTCTGCAGCTCGGAATACACATCCTCGTTGGTCTTTCGCAGATCATAGGCGATGACCATGACCAGTTTGGGTTCTTGCAGCAGTGAATCGGTGAAATCCTTCCCGTTTTGTTCAATGGTAAAATCATGTATGGGCGGTTTGTAGCCCTCTTGCACCTCGGTGGTCTCCACATCGATAAACTCGCCGTCCACCGATGGGTAATCCCCTTGTGTGACAATGATCTTTTCCTCACCATCCACCTTAAATTTCCACGCATAGTCGTAGATCGGCTTGGGCGCATCGTCGGGAACACTCATACCATCCCCAATGTTCGCCCCTATTTTATAAGGCCTGAAGTCGATTACCGGTAAATGGTTCAGCACATAATTCCCGAAGAGGATACAGAACAAGATGGTCACTAAGGTAATGATCCGTGTGGCGTTGGGCCTGAACAGCGGCGTGATGTATTTCCGGCCAAAGAAAAGGATAAGGATCAATACGAACAGAATGACATCTTTGCCAAACGATTCCCACGGCGTCAATTTAATGGCATCGCCGAAGCAACCACAATCCGTTACCTTATTGAAATAGGCCGAATAAAAGGTCAGAAATGTAAAACCGATGATCATCACAAGCAGGCTCCATACGGTAAACTTCACCCGGAAACCCAATAGTAGGATGACCCCGAGCAAAACCTCGAAAATGACCAAAAAAATGGAAATCGCCAGTGCGTAAGGCTCTAAAACGGGTAGATCAAGCACGCCTTGACTGAAATATTCCTCCAACTTGAACGAAAAACCGACCGGATCGTTCAGCTTGATAAGGCCACTGATAATAAAGAGGGTGCCCACGAAAACCCTACTGATGTTGACGATGTATTTCATTTTTCCTTGAGATGTATTAGTGCAAAGACCGCATAATTTACGATATCCTGATAATTAGCGTCGACCCCTTCGCTGACGGAAGTTTTACCCCTATTGTTCTCGATCTGCTTTACGCGCAGCAGTTTTTGCAGGATCAAGTCGGTCAGAGAGCTTACCCGCATTTCGCGCCAGGCCTCACCGTAATCGTGGTTCTTGCTTTCCATTAAGGCTTTCGTGGCCGCGGCGTGTTTGTCGTAGAGTGCTAGGGCTGCCTTATCCGAGAGGTCGGGCTGTCCGGCAATGCCTTTCTCCAGTTGGATGAGCGCCATGAGGGAATAATTGATGATCCCGATAAATTCCGATCGCTCGTCTTCATCGACTTTACGGACCTCGTTTTGCTGCAAACTGCGGATGCGCTGCGCCTTGATGAAAATCTGGTCGGTCAAGGATGGAAGTCTCAAAATACGCCATGCACTGCCGTAGTCGCCCATCTTCTTGCGGAACAGATCCCGGCAGATGTTCAGTACCGCATCGTATTGCCCGGAAGTATCTTGCATGGATGTCTTTCTAATTTGCGTAAATTTCGCCTTGCGCACTTTCAGGGTTCGTCTTGGGTTTCGAATCGCCCAAAGTTCGTGTTTTAATGTTTGTTAATCAAACGATACCGCATCATTTATGACCATCAACTGTAAAGGCCGCCTTATCGACCTCACCCAGCCAAAGGTAATGGGGATTCTCAATATTACCCCTGATTCCTTTTACGACGGAGGAAAGCACCTCGATGATAAGACCATTCTGTCGCAAACGGGGAAGATGTTGAACGAAGGCGCCACCTTCATCGATGTCGGAGCCTACAGCTCACGACCGGGGGCGGATTACGTTTCGGAGGATGCTGAATTAAAGAGGATATTGCCCGTCGTAGCACTGCTGCTGCGGGAATTCCCCGAAATCGTGCTTTCCATAGATACGTTTAGAAGTGCGGTAGCCGAGCCGTGCCTGCAAATCGGGGCGGCACTGATCAATGATATTTCTGCGGGGAAATTGGATGGGAATATGCTCTCCGTCGTGGCCGAATACCAAGTACCTTATATAATGATGCACATGCGAGGCACACCGAAGACCATGCAGGCCCAGACGGATTACAAAAACCTTATGGTCGATATCTTAGGATATTTTGCGGAACGCATCGTCCAGGCCAGGCACGTCGGCATTATCGACATCATCCTAGATCCGGGATTCGGATTTGCCAAAACGCTTGCGCAGAATTACGAGCTTCTGGCAGAACTGCAACTGCTACAAAATATCAACCTTCCCATTTTGGCGGGATTGAGCAGAAAATCGATGATATATAAGGTATTGGACACAACGCCTGCAAACGCCCTGAACGGTACGACGGCCCTGAATATGGTCGCATTAATGAACGGAGCCAATATTTTAAGGGTGCACGACGTTAAGGAAGCAGTAGCATGTGTCGCACTTTTTAAACACCTGAACTCGTAAACTTTTTCCTAATTTTACAAAAACACCTCCGGATTGGATATTCTGAACTTTTTGGATTTCAAGATTACCGATGTCCTCGACATCATTATGGTCGCCACCCTTTTATATTACATCTATAAACTGGTGCGCGGATCGGTCGCCATCAATATTTTTATCGGTATCGTCATCATCTGGGCATTTTGGAAGCTGACCGAACTGTTCGACATGGAAATGATCAGCAGTATGGTGGGCGGCTTTATGCAAGTGGGACTCATCGCGTTGATCATTGTATTTCAGCAAGAAATCCGCAAATTCCTGTTGATGGTCGGTTCCACGAATTTCGCCAACAAGCGAAATTTCTTCAAACGTTTTAAGTTCCTACGTGAGGAAAGTATCGCCGCCAGTATCAACATAGATGCCATCATTGCGGCCTGTATAAATATGAGCAGCACCAGAACTGGCGCCCTTATCGTAATCGAACGCAACAATTCCCTCGACTTTGTTAAATCTTCCGGCGACCGCATGTACATCGAGGTCAACCGGCCGATACTGGAAAGTATTTTTTACAAGAACAGCACTTTACACGATGGGGCGGCCGTTATCGAGAACAATTATATCGTTGCCACCCGGGCCATTCTGCCCGTATCGAACGAGCGCAACATCCCCCTGCGCTACGGCCTACGCCACCGTGCCGCTGTCGGAATCACTGAAAAGACCGATGCCCTGGCACTCGTGGTCAGCGAAGAGACCGGAAACATTTCCTATATCCGAAACGGGGAGTTTGTGGATTACGAGGGCACGGAGGAACTGAAATCCATGGTAAAGGAAGATTTAATTTGATCATGCCACCTCCTCAGCCAGGAATTGGGCTTCGTAAAGTTTTCGGTAATATCCATCTTGCTTGAGCAAATCTTTGTGGGTGCCGGTTTCCACAATCTGACCGGCGTCCATGACGATGATACGGTCCGCTTTTTTGATGGTGGCAAGGCGGTGGGCGATGATGATACTGGTGCGGCCTTCGGTAATCTTTTCCGTGGCCCGTTGGATGAGCTGTTCGGTGTAGGTGTCCACCGACGAGGTGGCCTCATCGAGCACCAAAATACTGGGGTTGCTGACATAGGCCCGAAGGAAGGCGATCAACTGCCGCTGTCCGCTCGAGAGCATCGAGCCCCTTTCCTTGACGTTGTACCCGTACCCGCCCGGAAGGCTGGTGATAAACTCGTCGACTAAAATCTGTTTGGCCGCCGCTTCGATGGTTTTCTGGTCGATGGTCGGGTCCTTCAGGGAAATATTGTTGGCAATGCTATCGGCAAAAAGAAATACATCCTGCAGTACCACGGCGATATGGGCCCGCAGGGATGACAACTTAAAATCCTTGATATCAATCCCATCTACCTCAATGCATCCGGAATCGATTTCGTAGAATCGGCCCAGCAGGTTGATGATAGTGGACTTTCCGGCCCCGGTGGCCCCCACAATGGCGATGGTCTCCCCAGCCTTGACCTCAAACGAGATGCCGCGCAGCACCTGCTCATTCTGCAGATACCCGAAACGCACATCCGTAAACTTGATATGGCCGCGTACATCGGCCTTATCAATGGTACCTACATCCTGTATGTTGCTATCCGTATCCAAAATCCGAAATACACGGTTGGCGGCCACCATCCCCATCTGCAACGTATTGAACTTATCGGCAATCTGTCGCAGGGGACGGAACAGCATATCGATCAACAGGATAAAGGCGAAAATGGTACCGAATTCCTCCCGCGCCAAGTTGGATACGTTAAGCAACCCCCCATACCAAACGATCAATCCCACGGCAATAGAAGTAACGATCTCGGCAATGGGGAAGAAAATGGAGTTGTACCACACCGTTTTCAGCCATGCATTTTGGTGCTTTTCATTGATATTCCTGAACTTGTCGCTCTCGATTTTTTCGCGGGTGAAAAGTTGCACGATCTTCATGCCGGTAATACGCTCCTGTACGAAAGAATTCAGGTTGGCCACCTGGGCCCTGACCTCGGTAAAGGCCACCTTCATCGCCTTTTGGAACTGCCGGGTGGCATACACGATGATAGGAAGCAATACGAACACGATCAGGGCCAGTTTCCAGTTCATATACACCATAACCCCGGCGGCCACAATCATCTTAAGCAAATCGGCCACGATCTGAAAAAAGCCCTGACTGAAAATTTCGCCGATACGCTGCATATCGGCCACGGCACGGGTGACCAATACCCCCAATGACGAGGTGTCAAAATATTTCATCCGGAAGGCCAGCATGTGCCGAAAAAGATCGATGCGGATATCCCTAATAACCGATTCGCCCAGCCAATTGGCATAATAATCGAATCCGAGTTGGCTGGTTACCTGGCCCACCAGTACCCCGAGCAGGGCCAAGGTCAGGTAGAGCAAACGCTGGGAATTTTCCTGTTGTATCGCATCATCAATAATCTGTTGTACGATGATGGGGGTCATTACCGCAAAAGCGGACAGAAGAATTGCGGCGATGGCCACGCCATAAAAGGTCAATCGATAGGGACGGGTACGTCGCAACAGCCGGTTGAACAGGTCCAGGTCGAATGCATTTCCAGTCTCCTTATCCATGCTGTTGTATCAAATTTTCGGGATAGCGAACCGAGGTCAAATATAATCCTTTTGCGGGTACCGACGGGCCCGCTTGCGACCGATCTTTGCTATTTATTATCCTTTTAACATCGGCTGAACTCCGTTTTTTCATGCCTACTTCTAAAAGCGTACCCACGACGGCCCGGACCATGTTCCGCAGAAAACGATCGGCAGTAATCGTAAACACAAGCTTGTCGTTATGCCGCTCCCAAATTGCATTTTTAATACTGCAGCGGTAGGTCTTGACATCGGTGTTGGATTTTGAGAAAGATTCGAAGTCCCCATACCCCAACAGCATCGTGGCAGCTTCGTTCATCGCTTGAATGTCCAAAGGAACTTTGACATAATGGGCATAATCGGAGTAAAAGGGATTTTTTTCTTGTACGACCCAGTATTCATAGGTGCGTTCCGTTGCATCGAAACGGGCGTGGGCGGCATCGGATACCTCAAAAATGTGCTGTACCGCGATAGCCGGGGGAAGGAAAGCATTCAGCCGATAGATCAACCCTGTCATGCCGTCGATCTCATCGTTCTCGATCGTGTCGTTCTCGATCGCGTCGGTCTCGAAATGGGCGAACATCGCTTTGGCATGCACGCCCGCATCGGTCCGCCCCGCCCCAACCGTTTCAATCGGGTACCTTATAAGTGTGGACAAGGCTTCCTCGAGCACCTGCTGCACCGTAATCGCATTGGGCTGCCGTTGCCAACCGTGATACGACTTTCCGAAGTAGGAGAATTGGATGAAGTATTTCAAGCCGATTTTTTGGTTTCAAACCGTAAAGATACTGAACTCGTCTTGAGTTCACTTGATACTTTGTCATACCAAAGAATCAAAATTCGAAATAACAAATTCCAAATTCCAAAAAAATGCGTTGGAACTTGGTGCTTGAAATTTGGAAATTCCCAGTTTGTGAATTGCTACTTTTGCAGTATGACCAAAATCCTACTGCTCTCCGACACCCACTCCCATATCGATGAAAAGATATTAAAATATGCCCGCCAAGCGGATGAAATATGGCATGCAGGGGATATCGGGAGCCTGGCCGTGACGGATGCCCTTCGGAAAATAAGTCCGGTGCGTGCCGTTTACGGCAATGTCGACGACTATGGGATTCAAAGGGAATTTCCGTTGAACCATCGGTTTCAGTGCGAAGAGGTCGACGTGCTGATGACCCATATCGGCGGCTATCCGCCAAATTACAATCCCCGTTGCCGGGACCTAATCGTTTCAAATCCCCCTACACTTTTTATTTGCGGGCATTCCCATATCTTGAAAGTGATGTGGGACAAAAAACGGGAGGTGCTTCACATGAACCCAGGAGCCTGCGGCAAGCACGGTTTACATCAGGTGCGTACGATGCTACGGTTCGTTATCGATGGAAAGGTTATCAAGGATCTGGAAGTTGTGGAATTGGGCAAGCGGGGCGAGACCGTTGACCATTAAGGTTATAAAAAACAAGAACGGCCCCACGAGCCATATTCCCGGTAAGGTATAGGGTATCGGTCAATTGAACACATAGCCCAACAACCAATACAGAATAATGAATACGACCACTACGCCGATACAACCGCATTTGCCCCCGCCGATTTTCTTGGCACCCCAACCGGCCAATATGGCCCTAAATATATTTTTCATTTTCAAATAATCAATTATCCATTGGTGGTAAAACCGGGGTAGCAGGTCATTCCCCCGTCCACAAAAATCGTGGTTCCATTAATGTATTCCGATTCGTCGGAAGCCAGCCAACTGGCGACGCTTCCGATATCCTCTGGAATGCCGATCCGCTTATAGGGAATAAGTTTCAGCATGCCTTCTGCCCCTTCCTTGGTGCTCCACACATTTTTATTGATATCCGTTTTGACGGCCCCTGGCGCAATGCTATTACAGCGTATCTTTCGCGACCCGTATTCTTGGCAAATGCTCTGCATCAACATGGCCAGTGCCCCTTTGGTCGCCGCATAGTTGGCGTGGCCCGCCCAAGGGATTACCTCGTGTACCGAACTCATGTGTATGATTTTTCCGAGGGATTTTGACACCTCCTCGCGCATGCCTCTTTTCAGGAATTCCCTGATGGCCTCCCGGGCGCATAGAAACTGGCCCGTCAGGTTGACGTCCATTACTTTCTGCCAGGCATCCAACGGCATTTCATGTAGCGGATGATCTATTTGAATGCCTGCATTGGCAACGCAAACATCCACGGTACCAAAATGGGAAATCGTCTTTTGGAACATGGCCTTAACGTCATCCTCCTTGCTGACATCGCATTTAAAAACAATGGCCTCGCCGCAATCGGAACTCTTGGATACCCAATCCGCAACCTCCTCGGCTTCTTCTTTATCGCTGTGATAGTTGACGACGATGTTGGCCCCTTCGGTTCCCATCGCCATAGCTACGGCCTTTCCGATACCCGAACTGGATCCGGTGATGATACAGGTCTGATTTTTTAATCGCTGATTGGGTTTTTGCATCCTCCTATTAATTAATCCCAAAAATAAAGAAAAAATCCATCGCAACGGTGAATTATCCGCCCGAAGCTAGAATTTTCAGGTCTGTTAAACAATCCCCGAGGGACCGGCAATCGGAAAACAGGATTTTAAATCTACCCTTACGTATACGTAGTTGAATCCAAAAAAAGCCCCGACGTTTAAATCGGGGCCTACACACTAATACACTAAACAGATGTTGGGGCTATCGCAAACGATCAACAGATTTTACAAGATCTTCATCCCTTTTGATGGCCCTATTGGCAAGGACCAGTAAAACGATAGAAATTACGGGAATCAGCATCCCAATACCCTTCTCCGAGACCGTAGTCTCTCCGGATAAATTTAGCGATCGGTAAACGAAAAATCCCAATAAAAAAAGGTTCAGCACCAGGTTTACCCGGTTCAACATGAATTGATTTTTTCTTTTTTTGTAATATACGATGGCAACCAGGGCCAGAAAGGCGGAGACATAAAAAGCGATGGATATGGGTATAGCATTCTGGGCGTAAACCGCTTTTCCGTCCGCGTCGGTCCAAAGGTTGACCCAAAACGGCAATAGGCCCGAAACGAGCATGACGAAAAACAAATACAGGGTCTGAATTCTTTGGATCATAGGAAAAGTGGTGTTCAGGGGGCAAAAATACGGGCTTTTTTGAAAAAAGTCGAGGCCGTATTGAAAATAATTTGTAATATTGCACCGTTATTGGTTATAACACTTACCTCAACGGAAGTCTTTCCCGAGTAACATCCAATTGCAGATACACTTCTTACATAATCCTTGTTCGTCATACTAATTTATATCATACTTAATGTTTGAAATTTCAGATTTAAAAGCAAAAAAGCTGCCTGAACTTCAGGAAATAGCGAAAGGCCTCAATGTGCCCAAGTACCGGACCCAAAAAAAGCTGGATCTGGTCTACAAAATATTGGACGTGCAGGCCTCGGACCCCAAATCGGTCGCCGAAGCCGCTTCGGGCCAAACCGATGAAAAGCCCAGGTCCAAACCGAAATCGAAGTCCAAACCCAAACCCAGGGCTGCGAGGTTAAAAGATAGCGACGATACGACGAAGACGTCCACCGATTCGTCCCAATCTTCCGATGCATCCGATTCGTCCAAATCTTCCGATGCTTCCAATACGGATAGCAAAAGGCCAAGGCCGCGGCCGAAAGGTTCAAAACCCGGTCCGTCTCAAAAGGATCAGGGCAGCAGTCCAAATACCAGCAGTCCAAATTCCAATAATCCAAATTCCAATAGTCCAAATTCCAATAGTCCAAATTCCAAAAATAACGGCAATTCCAAAAACCAGCGCCATCAGAAAAGTAGTTACGACAAAAGCAACTTCGATAAGGATCTAAAAAACCGATACAAGGCGCCGGAATTCGAGTTCGACAGCATCATCGAAAGTGAGGGTGTGCTCGACATTATGCAAGACGGCTACGGTTTTCTTCGCTCATCGGACTACAACTACCTTTCGTCGCCCGATGATATTTACGTATCGCAGTCCCAGATTCGCTTGTTCGGCCTGAAGACCG
>DASSWC010000165.1:0-5221 GCA_035705395.1 Pricia sp.
AAAAGGGCGTGTTAATAGGTCACGCATGCACGAACATTAAGGAACCATGATTACCGAAAAAATAAAAAGATATATAGGATGTGAAGATTGCAGGGAACAATGGCATATGACCTGTCCGTTATGTAAAATGAGGGGAAAAAGGTTAAAAGACGAAAGCGGAAAAACGGTATTGCTCAAAAAACTTCATCCTGAAATACGCAAGCTTGTCCGTAGAAACCCCTGGTCGCCGATAACCATACCTTTAAGAAAAAAGACCACTAGGGAATTTGTGATGCCCAATACCGGGCTTATCGTGAACATACCGATAAACCCGAAAAAGGGGCCAAAGCCCAAAAAAAAGGCACCGGTCCAAGGGATGCCCATTACCATAGACAATTTCTTTGTGAACACTTTCGGGGAATTCGAGGAAATCGAAAGTGTACCGGACGGGTTCACGCTCTTTTTTAGGTCGAGGGGCAGTAGGTATTATACGGGACAAAATAAGGACGTTCTGGTCAGGGTGTCGGACCATTGGGGCTGGGGCATCAGGTTTTGCAACTGGTACCTAAAGGGATTTGCTAAAAAACATTGCGGGGGCTGGAAGAATTTATGTCCGGACAGAACCACTAGAATAGGTAAAATCCATTACTCCGATATGAAGCCCAATCAATAAGGGAAGTATATTAATAATTTTTGAATATCACTTTGTCGTTTGAAACCTTCACCAATCCATTTGCTTAAATTTCATATATTGTATGGCTAAACCAAAACCAATATTATGAAAGACACAAGAAAACCCAACGTTAGAAGTGCCCGACAATTCAAGTTCGAAAAGGATAGGGAAGATTGGAGCGACAGGGAGATACAGATCGCCCAACTCTATTATTTAACATTGATACAGTCCTCAACCGAAAAGAGCAGGTCGGACCTATCCATAATAGTATGGATAATAGTAATAATGATTCTTTTATCAATAATCGGTTTCTTTTACGGGTCCATGTTGGGCGTTTAACCACAAACCTGAATTAATCAAAACCATAAATTATGAAAAATGCAATATTAGCCATCCTGTTGTTTTCATCAACAACCCTATCGGCCCAAAAGAAAAATCAAAAATTGGACAAGTATACCGCATCCAACGGTGTAACATACAATGTCGGAGGCGAGGTGGAACTAGGGAACGGAAGTAGCCATGACGGCTCTTTTATATATGTGACTGTGGCTGGTATCGGCCAAAACGTTAACGACCCGGCCAAAAACCGGTTCCGGTCGACCGGAGCGGGGGCGGTCGGAAAAATAAAAAGGATACGCAACTACAATTACCGGGGTACGCAAGGTGTCCATTTTTATATAGGTCTGGGTGCCGCTTCCAATTATATGCTGAACGTGGAAAGCGCAATAGAAAACTGTGAGGTGGTTCCCTGTCCGGAAGATGGGCAACCCCAAGCAACGGACAAATACGACCAACTGGCCAAGTTAAAGGATCTTTTTGATGAAGGCGTTTTGACCGAGAAGGAGTACGAAGCTGAAAAGAAAAAGTTGCTAGGACAATAAAACCCCTAATTCAAAACGATAAAAACCCCCGAAATTATAGGGAAAATATTGGTGCTTAATCCATATTCTTTATAACGTGGATTTTGTTCGATGAACGGTAAGACGACATTGGAAAACTATTGGTACATTGCGTAACCGAGTCTTACCGAACTTAACCATTAATTGATTAATTTAGAGGCATATAAACCCTTTAAATTATTCAATAATGAAAAAGTACTTAATTGCCATCTGCATCGGAGCCTTAACCTTGGGATCAATCGCATCGTGCGAGGCCGAAAACCAAAAGGAGTATGACAACGTCTATCAAATCGATAAGGACAAAGTGGAAAGCCCCGGAGAAAAGGGCAACGGCTAGGCTTATTATAGGGGCGGTATTCCTTATAGGCTTTATCGCCCCATATTCACATATTTACTTCAATTCGCACGATACCGATGGGCTTTTTGGGTTCAAAACAATGGCCGGTACTTTGTATGCCATAGGCTTTCCGGTTTTCACCATAACGCTATCCGCGCTATTGATGTACGCTGCATCGTTTATGCCCAGGGAACTTCAAAAGGCATACAACCTGTTTGCCGTACTTACTTCTTTTACGGGGTTCTATTTCTTGATATGGTGTATCAACCCCTACGTCGAAAAGGATTTTAACCCGGTGTTCTATTATGGCGCAATGATACTTATCTCGTCCGCACTTACCCATGCCACCGTTTACATTGAACAATATTTCAACAGATTGACGAGCATAGTGCATTACCTTTTAAGGGTAATATATAGTGCCGATAAAGATGGTTATATAAAGGAGTCTAAACAAGGCGAATACGACAAGGTAAAAGTCGAGGCCGTCGATTATGTTGTAGAAAATGAAAGATAAGGCAAAAAAAGTGAGGGATTCCGTTTTGGTCCCAGACGACGTAAAGAAATCCTACGAGAAAATAATGGAAAAGGAACGTGAAGAAAAAAATAACGTTCTGGACAAACTGAACTCTGTCCGCAGATCAAAAGGAAAAAACCCGATAACCTTACCTATTCCCCCGAGCCCTCTATTTCCAACATGCGCTTAAAAGTCAACTTGTCCAAAAACTCCCTGAACATGGCATCGGTCAAAAACTTCTTTTGATTGGTAACAACGAACTCGCTTATTTCCCTGACCGAGTAATCATCTATCTTCATTACCTTATAATCCCCGGTCTTATTCCCATTTCCGGTTAGCAGCCAATGCCCGTTTACATCCGGGAACACTTCCATAAAGGATTTTATAAAATCATACCTTGGTATGGTACTCCCCTTTGCCACATTTCCGACACCTGTGTCGGATTTTTTCATTTTGGCCGCCAACGAACGGTAATTAAGGCCGTGGTCGTTCATCACTTCCTCTATCCTATCCCCGATCGCATCGGATATTTTTTCTTTAACTACATCCATAAGGCAAAATAATATTTGTTAAAATGCAAAGTTTTATTTGGAATACAAATTATTATGCGTAGATTTGGTGAAACGAATCAGCAATATAAGCGCAATATAATGGAAACCACCGAAAAAACACCACTAACTGCACGAATATCCGACGAAACGTTTTCACGTCTTGTCAAAAACGCAAAATGCGACACCGCCGACGAACTCGGCAGCGTAGGGTTCACCGCCAACCTAGGGGGAATACACCTTACGTTCGCAGGGCATAGCGACGAGAACTACGAGGCCTATGTAGAGATAAGCCGAAAGAAGAACGGAAAATGGATCCCGGCAAGGCCGACCGAACTGCAAAGAAAGGCGTTACAGGAAAAAATCGACATGCACGTATACGACCTGGAGCAGGAGAAAAGACGGCAACGGGAATCGAACCGGGCATATAGCCAAGAGATAGACACCTTCGGGATGCCAGGGGCGCTCCACGGAAAATTATACTAACCAATCAATACTTAACAAAATGCAAGAACTGATCGATTTTTTACAGGCCAAAGCGGACGACTCAATTCGACTAAAGGTGCATATAGGAACCCCGGAACCGGACTCATTGGATGAACTGGTATTGAAGAGTGTGGAAAAGGAGATAGGCTACTATGCCCACATCATCGGGATTATGGAGGCCTATGACACATACATAATCAAACCAAAAACCATCTTAAAAAAAGCGCAATGACGGCAAAAATAGACTGGTGCGACATACCGCTAAGGTATCTGGAGATAAGGAACGTTTTGGACGGATGCAAGACCATAGGCGAAATCTCCGAGGTCACGATGGTGTTCCTCCTGGAGATAGAGGACGAACCGCATACCGAACGGACAAACGAACTAAAGAAAATATTCTATCCGCTGTACAACGCGATAACGGGAATGGACTACGAAACGGAAAAATTTTCACAATGCTAGAGGAAATCAAGGATTGCTATTCCCGCATATACAAGGGAAACAAAAAAGACTGGAGGGAAAGGACATCGAAGAAAATAGGTATCTCCGAACAGTCGCTACGTGTAGGGATCAACGGGATGACCCTAGGGGAGGAACACCGGGCCGCCGTTCTTAAATATGCGAAAAAGGAGCTTATAAGACAGCGGAAAATGGAGGATGCGGCCCTAAATATTGAGGTAACATTTGAGGAACTATGAAAGACGGAGTAATCTTTTTAGCACTGATCTTATTGGCTTTGGCTGGACTAACAATATATCTGGTAGGAATGTTTTGGTACTTCATAATGGTCGCTGCGTGTTGGCTGACGACTCTCGTTTTTTATTTAATCGGAAAAAACCAAAAACAATGAACATAGACTTCGAACTCAACGAACCAAGCTATCCGATAGCCCGAATTAACAAGGGCAAATGGGAGTTCCACGGAAAGACCTACGGGGAAATGACCGATAAGGAAAAAAGGGAACTGGGCGACTATATCAAAAGACAATGACCGACTGGTGGGCATCCTTTGAACTTATCGAGCAGATATCGATGCTTTCCACACCTGTAATAGTCTACCTATTGATACTGACCTATAAAAAAAAGAAATGACAGCAATCGCACTATTTATAACCGCCCTACTGTTCGCCTGTTCATCTGCGATACTGGTAGCGATTTTAGCGAAAAGAAAATAATTCGGTGAAGTAGGGGGCGGGAAATCTTAAGTAGTACCGTCCCTGAAACCGGAACCAAGAAAAGTAATTATTAACCTTAATACCACCGAAATGGAAAAGCTTATCAAGATTCAAAACGAGTTAAAGGCCCCTAAAAATCAATTCAACGGATTCGGAAAGTACAAGTACCGAAGTTGTGAGGACATATTGGAGGCCCTGAAACCCCTTCTATTGAAACACGGCTGCACCCTTGTGATCGACGACACCGTAAAAGAGGCGGGGGGCATGGTCTACATAGAGGCACGTGCCGTAATATCGGACGGTGAAAAACAAATGGAATCCTATGCACAGGCGGGAATAAACCCCGATAAAAAGGGTATGGACATTGCCCAATCGTTCGGTTCTTCTTCATCATACGCACGGAAATACGCCCTTAACGGCTTATTCCTAATAGACGACAGCAAGGATGCCGACACCGAAAAACCGGCCGAACCCGCCAAAAAGGCCAACATCCAGGCAATAGACCCCAAAGACCTTTCCCGTATCGCCAAAGCGGTTGCGGACGTTGGTGACCTGGATGAACTACAGAACGTTTTCAAGTCCGATAAACAGGCCAATCTGCCCCAGATCAA
>DASSWC010000166.1:0-4852 GCA_035705395.1 Pricia sp.
CCAAAGATTGATGGCAATGGTATGTGCACCGATGTATTTGGCCCCCAAATCGGTAGCCTCGCGGATTGCCAAAAGCATGGCGGTATTCAGGGCGATGGTACGTACGAAAAGATTGAGGCTCATGCCCACCAGCCTGCCGAATTCGGGATTGACGGGCAACCGTAACCTTAGGCTGATATCGGTCTTGGTATAGAGCAGTACTAGGGCCATGACGGCCATAATGGCCTGGGCGATAAGACTGGCCCAGGCGGCCCCTGCGAGGTAGAGGGCGGGAACCCATCCCTCGATGCCGTAAACTAAAATAAAATCGAGACCGATATTAAGTACGGCTCCGGTAATGGCGATCAGCATAGGATAGTACGTGTTCTGCAAGCCCCTGAAAATACCCATCACGGCAAAAACGAACAAGGTCAACGGAAAGCCCCAAACGCGGATGGAATAATACGAAATGCAATACTCCAAAATCTTACCCGAGGCGTTGAGCAGCCGAAAAATATCGTCCACTACGAAGATGGTGGAGAGCAAGATGACCAAGCTAAGGGCGATATTTAGAAAAATGGCCTGGGCGGGCAGGGATTTGACCTCTTCGATTCTCCCGGCTCCCAGATACTGCGAGATAATGGCCGAAATGGCGCTCCGGGTTTGCCCCAATACCCAAATTAGCATGGAGAGAAACGACCCGACAATACCTGCCGCGGCCAGCGATTCGACCCCGTCAACGGGAATGTTGCCTACGATGGCCGTATCGGTAATGGACAATAGCGGTTCCGCAATACCCGCAATGGTTGCGGGAATCGCCAACTTGTTGATTTTATCGAAGTTAATCGTAATACCCATTTCTAGGGCGGCAAGATATACGGAATTTGTCGAAATGCCAACGCGCCTGCGAATCGGAAGTGCCACTTGGGCGGACTTGAGGCCGGATTTGGGACAGGCTGCGCTTTTAAAATGGCTAAGTAATTTTAGGGAATTTTACCCCAAGGATTGCATATCAGCATTTTCCAGTATCTTTATGCATTGGCTCAGGTTTGGACTGCTTTGTAATTCTTTGGATTTCATCGATCAACAACAATAAAGGGTATGAGATTTTAATTTTGAATATGGAATTTTGTTGGTATTGGTTTGCCCTGCGTGTTTTTTCCCATTAAATTTATAACTGGAATTTCTTTGAACTGAGAATCATATGATAAAAAAGATATTAGTGCCCATAGGTCCGTCGCCTGATTCGTACCATACGCTGCAGTATGCCGTGGATTTTGCGGCGGAATTTTCCGCAGGGGTATATGTTATGGAGGTGTTCAACATATCGGTCGGTGCCGGAAAAAGCTTGGCCAATGTCGAAAGGAAGGTGGCCGAACACAGCAAGGAACATCTCAAGGAAGTCGTCGATAAAATCGATGCTAAATCGGTGAAAATCCAGGTCGCTACGTATAACGGCGATATTATTGACGGGTTGAAGGATATAGATAGGGAACTTGGTATCGACCTGATTATCATGGCCCCGCGTAGCCATGATGTGAACGAAGACCTGTATTTGGGACATACCTCGGGAAGAATCGTGAAACGCACCAACATTCCCACCTTGATAGTGCCAAAAGGAACCACTTTAAAACCCTTGAAAACGATTTTGACCGCCTTTAAGTCCGGTATTCTAAAACGCAAACGTATCCTTGACCCGCTTTTGGCGATAAAGCAGAAGTTCGATGCCACAGTGAACCTGCTTTTGGTCAAGACACCCGGTTATTCCGATGATGACCTAAAAATCGATACCGCCTTAATGGATATTAGTTCACAACTCACCCTAACCGAGGCGCCGACCACCTATCTGGGGGTTTTGGAGCATTTTCAGTCGCAACATCCGGATCTGCTTTGCGTGTTCCGAAGAAAAAGGGGCTTCTTTAAAAACCTTTGGGAAAAGAATACCATACCAAAATCGGAGTTTTCGGCACGGATTCCCGTTTTAGTATTGAGTGTCAAGAAAGATTGAGAAAGGCTTGGTTCGCAAATAACTATTTTGAACGTCCAGTCTTGATTCCGGATTCTGGCAGCGCATCGGGGATAGGGTTCGGGAAGCATTGTGTTTATATTTTCAAGGGGTTTAAATCCCATAGGGACAGCCCCGAAAGGTAGGTCTAGGCGGTTAACCTGGTGAGGCTCGATGCCTTGTATTAACTTCAATAAGATTTTGATACTTTCCGAAAAAGTATTTCCTTTGCACTCTGAAATTCTGGGGGATTAGCTCAGCTGGCTAGAGCGCTTGCATGGCATGCAAGAGGTCACCGGTTCGACTCCGGTATTCTCCACTTTTTTGAAGAACCATCGTGAAAGCGGTGGTTTTTTGCGTTTTAGATAAAGACCACCGGTACATTGCGGACAATTAAGGGGTCGTTGCCGTTGATGCCTCGCTTATCCGTGTACAACCCTACGTGAAGAACGAAAAAATGGTTGGCTTATTTGAGGGTTCTCTGCGGAAAACTGTAACTTCGACGGATGCTATAATTAAAGACGGACCTATGCGATTATATTCATCTTGGAGGATTGCCTTATTATCGGGATTGCTGTTTTCAGGATTTTGCGCAGCCCAGGAATCCAATGATACGAAAGTAGTATTGATTACCATGGATGGCCTCCGCTGGCAAGAACTCTTTACCGGTGCAGATTCCCTTTTGGTGTCCAACGAAAAATATGTAAACGATCCGACCGAATTAAAGAAAAAGTACTGGGCAGCATCCCCCGAAAAGCGCCGGGAAGCCCTAATGCCTTTTTTCTGGAAGGAGGTATCCAAAATGGGACGTATCCACGGCAACCGGTACCTGGGCAGTAAGGTCAATCTGACCAACACCATGTGGTTTAGTTATCCCGGTTACAACGAGATATTGACCGGAAAGGCGGACGATGCCCGAATCGACAGCAACGATAAAATCCCAAATCCGAATACGACCATTTTGGAAATTGCCAACGAAGACCCACGTTACAAGGGAAAAGTGGCCGCCTTCGGCAGTTGGGACGTTTTTCCCTATATTATCAACGAAGAACGTTCAGGGGTACCCGTCAATGCGGGGTTTGAAGTCGCGGAAGGTAATGAGCTGACGGTGCGCGAAAAGTTTCTGAACGCGATGCAGTCCAAGATACCGAGTCCCTGGGGTGCGGTGCGTTTGGATGCTTTTACGCATTATTATGCCCTGGAACATATGAAAAAGAACCATCCGTCGTTGATCTATATCGCCTATGGTGAGACCGATGACTTCGCCCATGATGGCGATTATGAAGCCTATCTGAAGTCCGCACATACCACCGATGCCATGATCGGGGAATTGTGGGACTTTACCCAAAACGATCCCTTCTACAAAAACAACACCCTTTTTATCGTGACCACCGATCACGGGCGGGGAACGGATCCCTTGGAAACCTGGAAAGACCACGGTAGCGATGTCAAGGGTGCCGGCGGGGTCTGGCTGTTGCTATTTGGAAAAGGAGTGGCCGCCAAGGAAGTAACATCGCAAACGGAGCAATTGTTTAGCGACCAGGTCGCACCGACCGTTTTGAAGGCACTCGACCTGCCGATCCCATCCGCTAAAATGCCAGGTTTGCCTTTGGTAACGTCCTTTAATTTTCCCCAAACCGAAAATTAGCTTATGTTTTCCGCAAAAGCTATCGAAGAACTGAAAAACCAGTAATCGTAAAACCCAATCCGAAACCCATCCGGCATATTAGGAATTGTTGACGAATACATGACATTTAGTTAACGCGAAGCATTGGTTAAAACTTGAATTTTGCTCCAGACATGAAAAAATTACTCCTCCTTTTACTCTTTTTCACAAATCTATCCCTAGCCCAGAAAGAAAATGGATACCGGGTACACTCCCATAACGATTATTTGCAAAAGGTTCCGTTTTGGGAAGCCTTGGCGGCGGGTTCTAGTTCGATCGAGGCGGATGTTTTTTTGGTGGGCGATTCTCTCTATGTCGCCCATACCAAGAAGGAAATCAGTTCGCAACGCAGTCTGCAAAGCCTGTATCTGCAACCGCTTCAAAAAGCGATGGCAATTGGATTGGAACGCCCCCCAAACCTGCAACTGCTAATTGATATCAAGTCCGAAGCCCATGCCACCCTCGATGCCGTTATCAGGGGCGTAAAAAATTTTCCAGGAATCATCGAGGAGAAAGCGATTACGATTGTTATATCCGGCAATCGGCCCGAACCTTCGGAATATCCGAACTATCCGGACTTCATCCATTTCGACCATCAAAGCCTTGAACCGATAGAGGATTCCTCCATCCTCGAAAAAATAGCGCTTATCAGTTTGAGCTTCCGGAATTTTTCCGACTGGAACGGCAAAGGAAGATTGACTGCCGATGACCTTGAGAAAGTATCGTCGGCGATAGAAAGGGCGCATGCGTTCGGAAAGCCTTTCCGTTTTTGGGCTACACCGGACTCCAAGACCGCTTGGAAGGCTCTTGCCAATTTGGGGGTGGACTTTATCAATACGGATATGCCGTTTGCGTGTGCCGATTACCTGAAGACGCTTCCAAACAGATATTACCGGAATTCCGAATTTTCGGAAGTATATCGTCCGACCTTTGCGTCTGACGGATCCGAAAAGGCGGTTGAGAACATCATCTTGATGATCGGGGATGGTAACGGATTGGCGCAAATTTCGGCTACCGTCCTTGCCAACCGCGGCGAGCTTTCGCTAACGCAGTTGAAAAATATCGGTTTTTTGAAAACACAGTCCGCCGACGATTTTACCACCGACTCGGCGGGTGCGGGCACTGCGCTTGCAACGGGTAGAAAGGCACCCAACCGCGCCATCGGTACTGACAACGAAGGAAACCCTCTGGAAAACATTACG
>DASSWC010000167.1:0-9399 GCA_035705395.1 Pricia sp.
TTGATACCGACTACCGCGCAGACGTAGATATCGAGAAGTCCGTCCCCGTTGACATCGCCCATCACCACCCCGGTATTCCAAGAACTATTACCTTTTACACCCGCCTTTTCTGTAATATCCTCGAATGTTAGGTCGCCACGATTTAGATACAGCCTGTTTTTGACCTGGTTGCCCGAGAAAAAAATATCGGGTAGGCCGTCGTTGTTGACATCGCCGATGGCCACACCACCCCCGTTATAGAAATAGAGATACTCGAGAATATTGATATCGTCGGTTTCGGTCAGGGTATTTTGAAAGGTGATTCCGGTGGCTGATGGAGGCGGGTTTTTGAAAAGGAGGGTTTCGTCCCCACATGAGGTTAGGAGCAGGAAAGCCGTTATGTGTAGAAATCTTTTCTTCATTAAAATACGTCCCTAAGTCCTACGTCATGGAAGCCCCCGGCGTTACCACGCCTATTTCGAAGCCTGTTGCGCCAATTTGAACACCCTCGGTTTTCCGTCGTTGATGGCCGCAATCAAAAACACCTCACCGTCTATATCCCTAAACTGTTTTAAATGCTTGATTTCATCCCGTATGAAAAATCCGCTATCATTATAGTCCTGCCATTCAAAATTCAGGTTGCCGTCTCCCAACAGCACGTGGCCGTAGCCGGCATCGAGGCGTGAATATTGGGGTTTAAACTCGAAATTATTGCCTCCCATGATAAGGTCGAGATAGCCGTCTCGATTGACATCGGCACAACTGATGCCGCAAACGCATGAAAATTGCACCCTTGCAGGCAGTTTTTTGATGCTGAACTTGCCGCCCCCTTCATTAATGGCTATGACGGACTCCATCGTATTGCCTTGTTTCACGATCGTGTTCTCGAACACGCTTTCGGGGAAAAGTTCGTCCACGGTCTTTTTGGCGTATTCAGAGGCTTTTAGGTTTTGTTTTTTTAAGGATGCGATCTGGGCGGTCAGTTCCTTTTTTTGGTGTAGGGGATAATCCTCCCCGTCCAAATGCCGGGTGACGATCTGTTCGAGGGTGCCGTTGTTGTCGTAATCGTTGATCCACATTTTCATCGGATGTTCGGGAAATGCCTTATAGGGTACGTTGCCGCCCTGGTTGCCCAAAATCAGGTCGGTATCGCCATCGTCGTCCAGATCGGCGGCCTCAACCGTATTCCACCAGCCATAGAGACTATCCAGGGAAGTGGGCAGTCGACCCAAACGTCTTCCGGAATTTTTATAGATATTGGGCCGGCCCCATTCCGAAACCGTGATGAGGTCTTTTTTACCGTCGTCGTTCGTATCGGCCCAGATGGCATCGGTCATCATACCGGCATCCTTTAGGTCATAGGCAAAACGTTCGGTGGCGTCGGTAAAGGTACCGTCCCCCTGATTTTCAAGGAAGAGGTGCTCCGGATCTACGCCGTATACCCCAACAACGCTTCTCGATCCGACCAGTACGTCTTTGTCGCCATCCCCATCAAAATCATGGGGAGCGATGACCGATATGTTATTATAGGTCGAGGGTAAGTCTGAAGCCGCTTTCGAGAAGTTGCCTTTGCCGTCGTTCAGGTAGAGACGGGCGCGATAGAATTTCTCATCACCCGCCTCATTGCCGCCGCTGCCGACCATCAGATCGGAATCGCCATCGTCGTCGGCATCAAAAAAGGCTGCAGCGGTATCCTCAAGGGCCATGTCGAGATCTAGTGGGCGGGCATCCAACCTTCCGTTGCCCCTGTGGATGTATACCGTACCGGATTTACCTTTCGCGCCCCCAATAAAAATATCCTCGTTACCGTCACCGTTGACGTCACCGACGGCCAGGGCGGGGCCTTCCTGCGAAATCATCTTCGCTATCAGGCCCTCGTGGTCGAAATCCCGATAATTGTTTTCGGTATGCGCGACCAATTCTTGATTGTCGATTTCCCGTAATAATGTTTCTTGTTTTCCCTTTTTCGGAGGGATGTATTTTTTGGTAGCGTCCGACCTTTTTAGGGTGAGTGTTTGGTCGGACTTTATATCCATCAGTTTTTGGGTAAAACTGTCGGGCCAGATAACGCGCAGGGAATCGATGTTGTCGGTCTGACCCAGACCGATGGTCATCACATAGTCCATGGAGGATTGAAATCCGCGGGAGGGAATCAATTCTTGAAAGACCACGTTGTCGTCGTAATACATTTTGATGCTCGCCCCAATGGCAAAGGGATTTTGGCCCTGTCCCTCGAACTTCAACTTGATGTAACGGTTATCGGTGAGTTCGTTGGTCTTATTTTCGTATACGAAGGCCTGCATATTGACATTGTTGACCACCAGGTCGAGATCCCCGTCGTTGTCGAGATCCCCGTAGGCCGCGCCGTTGGAAAAACTGGGTATCTCGAAACCCCATTTTTTTGAAGCATTGTCGAAAGTAATATCACCATTATTTTTATAGGCGTAGTTCGGTTGCGGCTTGACGGGCATTTTGGCGATGATAGAATCGATGGATTCCTTCTTGCCCGTCAAGGCCATTCTTTGGATGATTTCATTGGCAAAGAAGTTGACGAAATCAAGGTCGGTAAGGTCGTGATTGATGCCGTTGGTAACGTAGATATCCCTTAGACCGTCATTGTTCATGTCGAAAAGGAGTCCCGCCCAGCTCCAGTCGGTCTTGGCCACACCGCTGTGGTAGGCCACTTCGGAAAAGGATCCGTTACCGTTGTTCAGCTGCAGGGTATTTTGGATGTATTGCTGGTAAAAATCCTTGCTCTGTTTGAGTTTGAATACATTGTAGCCTTCGAACTCCATGACGGATTTTACCCGCTGGTCACCTTCGGGAAGCATGTCGGTAATAAAGATATCCGCCAATCCGTCGTTGTTGATATCGGCCATATCGATACCCATGGCGGAGAGGGATAGGTGGGAGGTCCATTCCTTTATTTCCTCTGTAAAAGTGCCGTCCTTTTGGTTGATATACAGATAATCACGCTCGTAGAAGTCGTTGGATATATAAATATCGGGCCAAAGGTCACCGTTGATATCACTGACCATGACCCCTAGGCCGAACCCTATAAGGCTACCGTATATACCCGCCTTTTCGCTTACATCGACGAATTTTCCATTATCGTTGCGCAATAGCATATCGCCGACACCCTTAAAGATTTTGGGTACGCCTTCCCAGTCCTGGGCACGTATTTCGCGTTGTTCCGCATATCCAAGACTGCTTACGGGAACGTTGCTATTGTTCAGGATATAGGCATCGAGATCCCCGTCCTTGTCGTAGTCGAAGAACGAGGCATGGGTCGAAAACCCCGTTTTGGCCAGGTTGTATTCGGCCGCTTTTTCGGTAAAGGTAACGGTTTCGGACTCCCCTCCCGCCGGGCCGGATCGAAGTTTCGAAGGACCATTGTTGATGTAGAGGTCGTTGTCGTGATTGTTGCCTTCCATATTGCCGGCGTTGCTGACGTAGATATCCAGCCATCCGTCCGCGTTGATATCGGCCATGGCCACCCCGGTGGACCAGGGTTTGTTGCCGGTCACCCCGGCCTCTTCCGAAATATCCTCGAAGGTAAAATTCCCTTGGTTCAGGTAGAGTTTGTTGGGACCCATATTGGCGGACATATAGATATCGGCCAACCCGTCGTTGTTGATATCGCCGATGGCGACCCCCCCGCCGTTGTAGAAATTGCGGTATTTGAATATGTTGAAGTTTTTTTGGTTTTCTACGGCGTTTATGAAGTCCACCCCTGTTTCCTCGGCGGGAAGCAGGGCGAACAAGGTTTCTTTTTGCTCTTTTTCGTCGCCCGTGCCGCTCTCTTTGTAAGTGCAGGAGATCAAAAGGGTGCCTAGCAGTAGTACAATACCGAAATTTCCATCAATTTTCAATTGCATCTTCTAATCCTTCATTGGAGTCAAAAATATGGGTACGCCGTTGTTTATAGTCACCATAAAATATTCCGTCCCGTTCACTTTGATTTTTTTGATTTGTCTTGCCGCACCGGGGATATCGAAATTTTGCTGTCGGGCCCAGCGGAATCCCCCTTTTTTATCGTTCAACAAAATTAGGCCATGGAAAGCGTCCAGCCTACCCAACTGGGTGCTTATTTCGTGGGTATTGCCCACGAGTAACAAATCATTAAATCCGTCATTGTCAAAATCCTCTACCGCAATATCATGAATTGTGGATACTTGTGCAATGTTTGGCAGAGGTTTTCCCGAAAAATGACCTTCTCCATCGTTTTCGTAGTACATACTGGCCAATTCAAATACTTTTTTTTGATAGGATTTCCCCAATTTTTCCGTGGAAAACAAATCCGTAAGGGAAGCTTCAGCAAAGGATTTATAGGATAGGAATTTTTTGTTAAGAAAAGGCATCTGTTTGGCCAATTTATCTTTGGAGGCAAAAGGGGTTTCCTGTCCTTTATAAAAATAGGTCACCAAGGGTTCTGTTTTGCCATTCCCGTCAAAATCGGCTCGGTACAGTTGCACGGGCCACTTTTTTGAAGCCTTGAATTTGCTGTTCAGTCCCCAGTTGCCGACGACGAGGTCCAGGTCGCCATCGGTATCGAAATCGTCTACCGTTACTGTGTTCCACCATCCATGGCTTTGGCCCAGACCGTGGTCTTCCCGGAGTTTTAGGGTCTCGCCGTCGTTCATAAAAATAGAGACCGGCATCCAGTGCCCGACCGCGACAAGGTCTTGAAATCCGTTGTTGTCAAGATCTCGCCAGATCAGGTCCTCGACATTTCCGATATTTTGGAATTCGGGGGATATTTTGGCGGTACGATCGGTAAAATTACCCCGACCGTCATTTACGAACAGAAATTGTTTCGGGGTGTGTCCATAAGTGTGGGGAACCGCATCACAGCCCAAGGCCACATCAAGGTCGCCATCGTTGTCGATATCGCACGAGGCCAGTGTCGAGGCGTTGACCTCGAGCTCGGCAAATGCCTGTGTTTTCTGTGTGAACCTACCCCCATGATTCAGGTAGAGGCGGGGTCGGATCGGCTTTCCCGAGGTGAATTCGTCACCGCCGTTAGCGACCAGAAGGTCTTGATCGCCATCCCCATCGGCATCGAAAAACAGGGGAGAGATCGTTTCGCCCAACGAGGCTTTCGAAAACGGATTCTGTTCATGCCGTACAAAACTGCCTTGCGCACTCTGAACGAACAGCGCGTCGGATTGGCCTTTACCGCCACCGATAAACACATCCCCAAGACCGTCACCATTAACATCTGCAACAGCGATACCAGGCCCTTCGTTGGTGTTGGCAAAAGGGACCAGGGGTTCTCGGTCGAAAGCTATTGACGAAGCATCCTGATGATGAAAGCCCAGAAAATCATCCACCCTTTTTAGGTAGGTTTTTTTAATAGGTTTTGGACGTATATAAAAATTATCCGAGGCGTTGACATGGGCTACAGTCAGTTTTTGGTCCGTTGTCAACCGGGAAAAGGTCTGGTATCTTTTGTCGGGCCAGACGACGTGAAGGGAGTCGATTATCGTATCACGGCCCGTGCCCAAATGCACTCCGGGGGATACGGCCGAAAGATACCCCCGGGTCGTAAAATTCTCCCGGACCATAACGGATTTTCCCAAATAGGCGATGACCTTGGTACCGATACCGAACGGGTTGGCCTCAGGCCCCTTGAAGTTAAGCTGTATATAATGATTATTTTTGCGGTCCGAGGCCCTATTCTCCAAGACAAAAGCTTCCTCATCCACATTATTTACCACCAGATCCAGATCACCGTCATTGTCCAGATCGGCGTATACCGCACCATTGCTGAATGAGGGTTCTTTGTGGTACCAGGTATCCGTGACGTTTTCAAAGCCAAGATTGCCCCGGTTCCTGAAAAAATAATTGGAGACGTGTTTTTCGGGGATTTCGTTCACCAACGCAAGGTCTTCTTCGGTCATGTCGTTCTCGATGCGTTGCTGAACGTTGTCATCGGCGATAAATTTGATATAGTCCATATCATTGGTAGCTCCCTTAATTCCATTGGAAACAAACAGATCGTTGCGGCCGTCGTTATCGTAATCCGCGATCAGGGCGCTCCACGACCATTCGGTGGCCGGAATGCCCGCCAGGTTGGCGATTTCGCTAAAGCTGGCGTTGCCCAGATTCAGGTGTAGGGTATTCTGCATGTACTGCGGGGCATAGCCATGTCGCAGGTAATTTTGATAGGTGGGGTAGGCATATTCAAGTCCCGATGTCTTATAGGTCTGCAGGTTTTCGGGAAGCATATCCAACGAAACGATATCGGTCAGCCCGTCGTTGTTGATATCCGCCAGGTCATTGCCCATCGAAAAATGGGTGGTATGCCCGAGGATGTTACTATCCAGGGAAATGACCTCCTTGAAGGTGCCGTCCTTTTGGTTGATGTATAGGTAGTCGTTCTCGAAGAAATCGTTGCCGACGTAGATATCGGGATAGCCATCATTGTTCAGGTCACTGATTCCCAGGCCAAGGCCGTATCCGATTTCCCCTTGAAAAATACCCGCCTCTACGCTGACATCGACAAATCTCCCGTTGTCGTTCTTGAAGAGGCGGTCACCGGACAGCGAATCGATGCCCGTTCTTTTGCTGCCCCGGCCGTAGGTTCTGTTGGGATGTACGGAATGGTTGAGCAGATACAGGTCGAGATCCCCGTCGAGGTCATAGTCGAAAAAAGCGGATTGGGTCGAGAAGCCGGATACATCCAGACCATATTTTTCGGATTCTTCCTTAAAAAGGGGAATTCCCTTTGCATTGTTGCCTTGGTTGATAAAGAGCAGATTATGGCCCTTAATACCTTTGTAGTTTCCAACTTTACAGACATATAAATCCAACCTTCCGTCATGGTTGATGTCCACATGGGTCACCCCGGTGGTCCAATTTCGCGTGTTGTCGATACCTGCATTTTTCGTAACATCCTTGAACTTCAATTCGCCTTGATTCAGGTAGAGCCGGTCGGCCTCTTGGTTCGCGGTAAAATAAAGGTCTTTCAGTCCGTCATTGTTGAAATCCGCTGCTGCAACACCTCCGCCGTTGTAATAGTAGAGGTAGGTAAAGATGTTCAGTTCGGGGGTGTCGGTCAGGATATTTGTAAAATGGATGCCGGAATGGGAAGACGGTACCTTGCGAAAAAGGGTATCGATCGTTGTTTCCTCTTCCGAGCAGGAATAAAAAAAGAGGCAAACTCCCAAAAACAATACGATAAGGCATTTCATTTTCATAGCGGAAAGGGTTTCGCAAGATAGACATTACCGTAGAAGATGTAAAATGGATTTCTCTGTATCTGAACGGGAAAGGCCTTAATTTTACAGAATGTCGGCCAGGAACCTATTTTTTATTAAATATTCCAATATATTTAAGGGCAATTATCAAACCAAACTATGATATGGTAGGAATACTTTCTTTTTTGGGCTTTACCATCCTCGTTGGCGTAATCGCCTACATCTCCACAAAAACCACAGATGAAAGTACTTCGGACGGCTATTTTCTAGCAGGAAGAAGTTTGACGGCCGGCGTTATCGCCGGGTCTTTGTTGTTGACCAACCTCTCCACGGAGCAGATCATAGGCCTTAACGGCAGTGCCTACAAGGACGGGCTTTCCGTTATGGCCTGGGAAACCTTGGCGGCCATTGCCATGGTAGTGACGGCGATATTTCTGCTGCCCCGCTATCTGAAGGAAGGCCTTACGACCGTTCCCCAATTTTTGGCCCGTCGATTTGACGTGACGACGAAGACCATCACTTCGGGCCTTTTCCTGACCGGTTATGTGGTGGTGCTTCTCCCCGTCATTTTGTATTCCGGATCGGTGGCCATCAGTGGGATGTTCGATGTACCGGCACTTTTGGATGTCTCGGATAATACGGCCTTGGTAATCTGTATCTGGGGCATAGGCATCATCGGTTCGATATATGCGGTTTTTGGGGGTTTGAAAGCGGTGGCCGTATCCGATAGCATCAATGCGGTCGGATTGATCGTCGGGGGCATCATGATTCCCGTATTTGGATTAATGGCTATCGGTGATGGAAGTATTTTAGGCGGTTTGGATACCTTGATTTCTTCCAATCCCGAACGTTTCGACTCGACCGGCGAACCGGGGCAGGAAGTCCCCTTCGCTACCATTTTTACAGGTATGATGTTGGTGCAGCTTTTTTATTGGGGCACCAACCAGCAGATCATTCAGCGTGCTCTGGGTGCCAAGAACCTGGCGGAGGGGCAAAAAGGATTGCTATTGGCCTCTTTTCTAAAGATTTTGGGTCCATTGATCTTGGTGCTTCCAGGGATGATCGCGTACTACTATTTTGAAGGAGGATTGGATTCCAGCGATTTGGCCTATCCCGAACTGGTACGCGCCGTTTTACCGAAGCCCTTGGTGGGATTCTTTGCCGCGGTACTGTTCGGGGCCATTCTGAGCTCGTTCAATAGTGTACTGAACAGCTCGGTTACTCTTTTCGGGATCGATATCTATAAAGAACATATCAATTCCGATGCCTCGGAAAAGACGGTCGTGAGATACGGAAAGATATTCGGGGTGTGCTTGGCCTTGGCCGCCATGTTCATCGCGCCACTTATTCAAAATGCGGGAAGCCTGTTCAGTTATTTACAGGAAATAAACGGCATATACAGTATTCCTATATTTACAATAATAATCGTAGGCTATTTGACCAAAAGGGTACCGGCCATTGCGGCCAAAATAGGAATTCTATCCGGTTCGTTGCTCTATATTATAAGTCAGTTTTGGTTAGGTCCAAACATAAGGGAAGGGGCTTTGGAAACCGCAAGGGCATCCGGTATTACCGACCCAACTGAGTTGGGATTGATCGAGGCCGGGGCCTATCCCCATTATCTTCATGTGATGGCTATTTTGTTCGTTTTGAACATCGCTATCATGTTAATTATTGGGAAGATATGGCCTCGAAAAGAACCCTTTGAACTCGAATACACCAAGCAGGTCGATATTAAGCCCTATCGATACGTCAACCAAGTGGGATTGGTCGTTTGCGCCATCGTGGTGGGGATTTATATTTATTTCGCAAAATAATCCTTTCTTTTATAAGCATTCACTTCAAGCTTCATCCCTTGGGGGTTACATCCGGGCTGAACCGCCGAAAAAATCCAATCGTATTTGTGCGTATTTCGGCTCGGCCAAACACAAGCTGGAACGGCAATCCCGTAGGGAATTAAATATTTTGGTTGATAATATTCTCGAACAATTCCTGCTTACCACTTTGAAGTTCCAGCTCCCCGTTTTCTTTGGCAAGCTCGTAAAGGTCCTGGAAATCGAGTTTCCCGTTTTCATAATCCTTGCCCTTGCCGGAGTCGAACGAACTGTACCGTTTTTTGCGGAGTTCGTCGTATTGCGATGAAGCGATAATTTTGTCGGCGGTGATCAAGGCCCTGGCGAAGGTATCGGCCCCGCCGATATGGGCATGGAAAATATCG
>DASSWC010000168.1:0-6552 GCA_035705395.1 Pricia sp.
CGCCTGCATAGCAACGGGGAATTTCGGCAAGATGAACGGGGGGCATTACCTAAGCGTAGGGGCTAATAGGACCACCGCATACAACCTTCACAACATATTCATCCAGTCATTCGAGAGCAACACATTTAGAGGTGGCGACGATAAAAACTATCAATATGGGCTAAAGGAAATATTCGGAAGAAACTATTTCGATTTCGTACACAGCCTAAGAAGATGCCCCGCCCTTCACCTCACCAAGGACGATCTAAGGGAGGTAAAAAAGAACGCCAAGATAGTCCTGAAACGATTGAAGGAAAACCGGAAAATAAGACATCCGGAGGAGCGCGTTCGGGAAAGGAATCGCGCCAACAAGGTGATCGGGATCTACCCGGACGATTACGGCACGTTCAGATTGGAAAAATTGGAACTTGATTCCACTAAACAATAAAGGGAATGGAACAGGCAGAAACCAAATTTTTCAACAAGGATTTTTTCCCTACGCCCAAGGACGTAATCGAAAGAATGATTTCCGGCCACGATGTGAAGGACAAACACATTCTGGAGCCGTCCGCAGGGAAAGGGGACATAGTAGAGGCCCTTACAAAACTAGGTGCCAACGTGACCGCTTGTGAGATCAATAAAGACCTTGCGGAAATCGTAAAATCCAAAACGAGGTTTTTGAAGCACGATTTTCTGGAAGTAACCCCTGAGGAAGTATCGCATCTGGATTTCATTTTTATGAACCCCCCGTTCAGCAAGGGGGAAAAACATATCCTTCATGCGTGGGAGATAGCACCGAAGGGATGTACTATAATTTCACTTTGCAATTGGGAAACGATCAATAACAGGTATTCCCGGATACGTGGGAACCTAGGGGCCATAATCAGGGACAATGGCAATAGCGAAAACCTTGGGGACTGTTTTTCTTCATCGGAGCGCAAAACAGGGGTAGAAGTGGGAATGGTCACTTTGTTCAAACCGGGATCAAAGAACGATTTCGGGGACTATTTCGATATGGGGGACGACGATTTCGAGAGACAGGAAAACGGCATCATGTCCTATAACGCCATACGGGACGTTGTGCAGCGATATGTAGGGTCGGTAAGGCTCTATGACGAAGTATTGGAGAACGCCGTAAAAATGAACGCCCTATCGGGAACTCTAGGGGTCAAGGGCGTTGCCTTCACTTGTACGGTCGATGACAAGCCCGCCAAAAAGGAGGAGTTTATCAATGGGCTGCAAAAATCGTCTTGGGAATGGGTGTTCCGTAAAATGAACATGGGAAAGTTCATGACCCAGAAATTGAAGGAGGAACTGAACAATTTTGTCGAGACCCAGACCAAGGTCCCGTTCACGATGAAAAATATCTACCGCATGATAGACCTTGTGATCCAGACCCACGGGCAAAGGATGGACAGGGCAATGATCGAGATTTTCGACAAGCTTACCCAGCACTATCACGAAAACCGATATATGGTCGAGGGATGGAAAACCAACAGCCACTATCTGGTCAACAAAAAATTCATTCTGGACTACACCACCGAGGTAGGATGGAGCGGTGAAATGAAAATAAGGTACGGGGGCAGTAGCGAAAAATTGGATGATATGATAAAGGCTTTGTGCTACCTGACCGGGGAAACCTATGATAGTTCCTTCAACGTCTGGTATCACAACAATCAACAGGAATGGGGCAAATGGTTCGATTACAAGTTCTTTGAGATCAAGGGCTATAAAAAGGGAACCGTCCATTGCAAGTTCAGGGACGAAAATGTATGGGCGCTGTTCAATAGGCGTGTCGCAGAGATCAAGGGCTTTCCGCTGCCCGAAAAAATTTAAAAATGAACAGGGAAATGATAAATATTACCAATGAGGACAATATGGATTTGATGGCACGCTGCCCCGATAACTATTTTGATCTGGCCATTGTGGATCCCCCTTACGGGATAAACATAAATTCAAGCGGAAGATTAGGCCATTATGGGGGAAAGGGTAAAAGTTGGGATGATGCTATTCCAGATGCAGAATATTTCGCAGAGCTAAAAAGAGTTTCCCTTAACCAAATAATTTGGGGCGCAAACTATTTTAACATGCCACCTGCGCGCGGTTTTATTATCTGGGACAAACAGCAACCCCACAACGTAAGCTTTGCAAGCTGCGAGTTTGCGTGGACCTCTTTCGATAGATCTGCCAGAACCCACTACCAACGTCCCCAAAATGCGGATAAGGTAAGAATCCATCCAACCCAAAAACCGGTGAAGCTCTACGAATGGCTATTAAGGAACTACGCAAAGAAAGGGGATAGGATACTCGACACCCACGGAGGGTCGCTATCTATAGCCCTAGCGGTACACAACTGCAACGAAAAGGACGGAATGGGGCTTAGCCTTGATGTTTGCGAACTGGACAGGGAATATTACGAGGCCGGTCTTGAAAGGTATCTAAGGCATACCTACCAAAAAACCATTTTCTCGCTATGAACAGGGAACAACTTAAAGACCTGGAAGGAACAAAAACTTAAATCTTACAAGGGTAATTGAGACTGTTTTATATGGATGAACTTTTTAATCACGACATAAGCATAGACGAGGTTAGGTACTGGCACGACATACTCAACGAGCCTACTGTATCGAATATTAGGAAGGCAACGGGGTATTCTTACGAAAAAGTTAGAAGCAACCTTAACGGAAAAAACAGGGGATATTGATGGACGTGAATAAAAAAACGATTTTAAAGGAGTTCCTGAGCGGGGGGGACAATACGGTCAAAGCTATTTCAAAACGAACTGGGTTAAGTTATTACTTGGTCGATAAGACAATAAACGACCATTTGGAGGGGAAAACGGTTTACGACAAAAATCTGGATATGCTGTTTAACGATCGCCCTTAAAAATCTTTGAATGGTATTCCTTGATGCAGAAATTGATAACCCCGTTTTGGGAATTGGAATAATGGGCGCAAAGTTCCTGTAGTTTTTCGTAGACCCCATCTTCCCATCTGATGGTGGATGTCGTTTTTCCGGTGTTATTGCTCTTGGCCATGGCCCAAATATATGAATTAATTACAGAATGATGTTAATAAGTCTTTAAAAATAATACAATCAATTACGTAATGTAATTAAAATAATTACTATATTTGATTTTAAATATCATCACCATGAAGAAAAAAATAACATACCCCCTACCTAAGCAGATGCGAGTGATGACGCTATGCCGGGTAGGGGGTTAAATATTTACGGAATGACTGATGTAAAGAGTGAAAATGACCGACTATGAACGGTTATGACCTAAGTAGGAATTTTTGGAACTGGGCTTTTGACAACCCCGAAAAAGTAACGCCCGCATTGGCCGCTATCTATTTTTTTGCTGTCGAGCATTGCAATAGGCTCGGCGATAAGGAAAAGTTCGGTTTCCCAAGTCAGATGACCATGGATGCGGTTGGAATATCAAAGCACCAAACCTATATGAAATATTTTAATCAGCTGGTCGAATACGGATTTATAGAATTGGTCCAGAAGTCAAAAAATCAATATTCATCCAACATAATATCCATTGTTCAAGCTGTGCCAAAAAAGGGCAAAGCACTGGACAAAGCATTTATAAAGCACGGGGCAAAGCAAACAGAAAGCACGGGGCAAAGCACGTATAGGACCGATGGGTATATAGACAAACAATATAACAAAGAACAATATAACAAAGAACAATATAACAATGACAATGAGGACGATTACGATCCCAAAGCAATAAACGACATAGAGGTTGACGAGGACGATACCCCCCATTTCCACCGAACGCTTAAAAACGACCTTAACGGAACAACATACAGCGCGGCGGATTTTTTGTCGGACTGGAACGACCTACGGGAAAAGCATTTAAAAAAGAAAAGTTTCCTGAACCAGATACCAAGATACCAAAGGGACGATTTCAGGGAACTGAGCAAAAATTATGATAGGGACGATTTCAGGAATGCATTGGAGGGCCTGTTCCGGCAAAAGAAGCTGCCCAACGGGAACAAGCAGATGCAGAGCAACCCCTCCCATTTCCTTACACATTTCAACACCTATCTGACCGCCTACCATGACAGGACAACGGATATGTACGGAAAACCGGAAAAAGTGAACACGCTGTAAATGGCCGAAAAGATAGACATATCGAATTTTGAGAGCGATTTCGATTACCGAAAGGCGCACGACCAATATCTTATAGATCTGTCCGTCGATTTACGCCCGGCCCCTACGGCTTTAGGTATCGGACACCATGACTACAAGGGGAACAGTTATCTTAACAACACTTTTTCGTATGGCGAGTTCAGCGCGATAGTGGCGGCGAGCAAGAGCAAAAAGACCTTTTTTAAATCTGCCCTTATCGCGGGGTTCATAGGGGGCAACGCGGCCAATTATTTCGGATCGTTCGTCTCGTGCCGAAGCGGGGAACCCTTCATAATCGACATAGATACGGAGCAGGGGGACTATTACGCGCAACGCGCATTTAGGAGGGTTGCCGAAATGGTGGGAACGACATACTGCAATTATCTGCCATTCGGACTGGAGGCACTTGACCCTAACCAGATAGTGGAATTCATAGACGGCCTTTTGAACGATAGGAGGTACAAGGGAAAAATCGCGTGGATGAGCATTGACGGGGTGGCCGACCTGACGGTAAACACGAACGATATAAACGAATCCGTGGCCGTGGCTACCAAACTAAAGAACTGGAGGCGAGAGGGAAATATGCACATCAATACGGTCATACACAAGACCAGCACGTCCGACAAGGCCACGGGACATTTGGGCAGCTACATTCAGAAAAAGGCCGAAACGGTCATATTGCTAAAGGATACGGACGACGATTACAAGGTGAGGAATTCCCCTATCGAGGTGTCCCAGATATATTCCCGGGGCGCACCGTTCGACCATTTCTATTTCAAACTGGACAATAACACGTTGCCTTACGAATGTGAAAACGACCTGACATGGACATGACAATAGAAAAGAGCCTACAGCGCCTACAATGGCGCTTTAAACAGGGCAAGGCGTACAAGCCAAACGAAAACGATATAGCCGCATATAACCGATTGGTGGACTATGTGAACGATACCAAGCGCAGCTACGTTGTAGATAATATCCTGTTCACCAAGCTTTATATTTTCTGCTATGGGGAATTTTTGAGGCACTACGAGGCCACGGTACACGACAAGATACCGCAAAGCGAACTTAACCGGATACTGGCAATGGGCGTAAACGAGATTATCGAAAGGTTTAGGACAACGGCGAACCTCGAGCAGCTTAAAAAAGTGGAACGGCCGGAAGATATGGAAAAACACAACGACCTGACATTTGATGAATGCGTATCGCAATTAAAGGAAATGACCTTTGAGGCCATCAATGCATATTCGCACAAACATTTGAATCGGATATGAAAAAGCCTTTCAGATACCCGCCCGATGAAATAACGTTCAGGACATCGAACGGAAACAGGTACCTGCACTACGGACGGGACGTAGTGGACGGGAAGGTCATAGAGCATGTAAAAAACCTGAAAACGGAATCAAGGAAAACGATGACCGAACAGGAACTGATAAAATTCAAACAGACCTAATTAATAACTAAAACTTAAAAACGATGGAAACAGCAACAGAAATTTTAAAGGACATTGTAATGGTGATATTATGGTTCGGCCTGGCGGTAGTATCGATATGGATAATAGGGGCATTGACGGTATTCTTGGCGGCCAAGATCAAGACCTGGTTCAAATAGTCAAAACGGTAAACACTAACCTAAAAACGAAATCATGGACATAGAGGACTATTTTAAAAGCGAAAAAGCGGGATACATGCTAAGGCTCGCAATGTTCTTCGGGATACTTGCGATAGTGGTGTTCGGGATATGGTTATGTTATTTTATGGTCGTAGGGTGATATACTTCTGCCAGATATGCGAAAGGAAGGGGGAGGGTTCTCGGTTCACAAAGGATCTGCTAAACGGTGAGCGTGACGATTTCCTTTTTTGCGATGATTGCTGGGGAAACGGGAGCGTTACGAGCGTTCCGAAAAAAAAGAGCGAAAAATGAAAACATTAACGGTAGGACAGATTCAAAAAGCGGGCGAAGAATTCGATTACCTAATGATGCGCCCGGCCAATTGCCGGGAACGTCCCTTTGCGATCAATTCAAAAGTCCTTTTGATGAAGGGAAACCGAACGGCCAATACTAGGTTTACCCAATTCATAAGCTATAGGCCTATTTCGTTCATGGAATACATAAGCCATAAATGTAGGTTTGTGAATGTTTGAAACGATGTCAAAGAACTACCGTAAAGTACAAATAATTAACGAATAAAACAACCTAAAGCGTTGGTTTATAGGTAAATAAGTGGTAAATTAGAGTGATGAAAACACTACATTTAAACCTAAAAAAGAAGTGGTTCGACATGATTCTTTCAGGGGAAAAGAAGGAAGAATATCGGGAGATAAAAGAATACTGGATAGGGAGGCTTATACGGTTTTTATGGGTCAATGATATGGTCGGAATAAGCTATCTGGGTCGGCTTAGGTCTGGAAATTACGACAAAATAAGTTTTTA
>DASSWC010000169.1:0-5050 GCA_035705395.1 Pricia sp.
GCTATGTTCGTGATCGGTGAAGCGGAATTGGATCTTGAAAAAATTTTCAAGGCAACCTCCTGAACGATGTCCTCGGCATCGCGATCGGCCGCATCATCGATTCGCGATTTGGCATACGACCGGAGCGCATGGTACTCTTCGTTGAAGAATGTCCTCAGGTTTTTATAGTTTTCCGAATCCGATGTCATTCACGCGCGTTTACTGCCAGGCCTTCTTCCTTAAAGACGTAACTTTTCAAAGCTATTGATTTTTCTGGCGATTTTTTTTGAAAGGACATTTATTAAAATGGATGTATTTTTGTCGCAAACAGGCCTTTTTCATGCATTCCATCGACTTCTACCGTACCGAGTTTATCGCTTACCAACAGCAAAAGACCCAAACGAAGGAGCCCCGGAACCTTTACGAGCCGATGGGCTATATTCTGGGCCTTGGTGGGAAACGTCTGCGGCCGGTGCTCGCCTTGATGGCCACAGAAATTTTTGATATGGATTATAGGAAAGCCTTAGACGCTGCCCTGGCCATAGAGGTGTTCCATAATTTTTCGTTGGTACATGACGATATTATGGATGCGGCCCCCTTGCGAAGAGGAAAGGCATCGGTACATGAGAAATGGGATGTGAACACGGGAATCCTGTCAGGAGATGCGATGCTGATTACGGCGTACCAGTTGTTCGAGAATTATGGTCCGGATAAATTTCGCGGTCTGGCCCGATTGTTCAGTGCGACCGCCTTACAGGTCTGTGAAGGCCAGCAGTATGATATGGATTTTGAAAGCCGGGACGATGTGACCCTCACGGAGTACTTATTAATGATCAAATGCAAAACTGCCGTTTTGATAGCGGCGGCTTTAAAAATGGGCGGAATCGTTGCGGATGCCTCCGAACAGGGGCAGGATAAAATTTACGATTTTGGATTGAACCTCGGGATGGCTTTTCAATTACAAGACGATTATTTGGATGCGTTCGGCGACTTCAAGGCGTTTGGGAAGCAGGTCGGGGGCGATATCATCGAAAACAAAAAAACCGCATTGTACCTCAACCTTCTCGAATGCGGAACGGGCCGACAAAAGAAAGAGCTACTCGACATGTACTCCATACAACCTAAGGATCCCTCTGCAAAAATCGAGACCATCAAGGAACTATTTTTGGAAAGCGGGGCGGCCGAGCGTACCCAGACTGCTATTGCCGGGTATACGGAAAATGCGTTCGATGTTTTGAAGGAATTAGCGGTTTCCGAGGAAAAAAAGGAGGTTCTTCGGGGTTTTGGGGAGCGGTTGATGCGGCGAGAGGTTTGAGGGTCATCAGTTCATTTGATAGCTCTGTACCGCCCCATTATGGATACCTAGCAAAATCATGTCATCGATTTTTGTAGAACTTTGAACCATGCCCTGCACCTTAAGTCCCGATTCCACTTGACCGATATATCTAAATTTTCCATGGCCGTCCCCTTTAAGAAAAACCCCAAGGTTGGCATCAAACTTACCCAGACGCAGCTTGAAATAATGGTTGTTTCCAAGAAGGAGAATATCTTTATGACCATCCCCATCCCCATCCAGTACCAGAATGGAATACACGGGGGAATATTGTGCTTGCAGGGGCAGCGCGGTCATCTTGTACCCTCCGTCAGGTTTTGACAGAAAAAGGGTAGTTTTCATATGGTTGGCCGTTAGTTTTTTGGCTTTACCCAAGGCTTCGGGACTAAAAATGTCCTGCAAGGTGGCGTTGGAATAGCTTTTATAGTTGGTAAACGTGGATCGTAAAGGCGCCAGTTGCCTCAGAAGTTCATCCCGCGTCACGTAAGGATAGCTTTTGCCTTGGATATAAAAGCAAAAAATCGGGTCTATGGATCCATTTTCATCGAAATCACGATAATACATTTCGGCGGGTTCTTTTTCGCTAACCTTGAATTGGGTATTGGTACCCATATTCCCTACGATAAAATCGGGTTTGCCATCCTTGTTGAAATCGCCTTTTTCAATGGTATTCCACCAACCGGACAACTGGTTTTTGAAATATGCGTTTGTCACATCCACCAATGTATCTTCCCGGCTTGTAAAAACGAGTAAGGGCATCCATTCGCCGACTACTAACAGCTCTTCGATGCTGTCTCCGTTAAGGTCCGCCGTAATAGCATCCCTTACCATCCCTAAATTTTCCAATGTACGGCCAAGGTTTTTGGTTTCATCCCTGAAAGCACCCGAGCCGTCGTTTATCAAAAGGTAGCTTTTTGGATTTTCGGGATAGGTACCCGGTACCACCTCGCCGCCCAAGAATAGGTCTTTTGCACCGTCTCGATTGCAATCAAAAACGGCTACCGTTGCGGTACTTTCCAACATTTTCGGCAAACGGGTCTTGACGAATCCCCCTTTACCATCGCCCAAATAGAGACGGTCTTGCAATCGTTTGTCATTCCTCGTATAATCGTGATAACCGCCACTGGTTACATAAAGATCTATGTTGCCATCGCCATTGGCGTCGAAAGCGGCTGCGTCGGTGTCATGGCTCTGTGCATCCTCTCTAAAAGCGGGCACATCGGTTTTAAAAAACTGACCGGTTTTCTGTTGCATAAAAATCGCGGCCACCTGGTCCTTAACGCCTCCCATGAAAATGTCGATAAGGCCATCCTGGTTAAAATCCGCTTTGGTCATGCAGGGCCCGGAATGCGAGGGTTGTGAAATTAGCAAGGACTGCCTTTTAAAGTCATTGATTGCATTGGGTTCGCTGGAAAATGCGATGGGGGATTCCGATGGTTCAAAAATAGGGGAGGGAATTACTGGAACTTCCCTTACATCCTCGGCTTCATTTTCGTTTAAAACCAAGGTTTTGTTGGATACCACAGCACCAAGGGTTTGCTGCTTGCCGTTGTTCCACCGAACCGTTAACGAATCGATGCTTTCGGTAGATCCAAGACCAA
Organism: Pricia sp.; assembly: GCA_035705395.1. Classification (GTDB taxonomy): domain Bacteria; phylum Bacteroidota; class Bacteroidia; order Flavobacteriales; family Flavobacteriaceae; genus Pricia. The sequence continues at coordinate 2,914 of DASSWC010000169.1, forward strand.
AGTGAAGGACCGGAGATACGGTGGAGAGATAGCCCCGGGTCGGCATCTGCTCCAAGACCTGAATTTTGCCGTTGTGGAAAATGCTGATTTTTGCACCGATTCCCTTCGTATTTCCAGCTTCGCCGTGAAGTTTGATTTTGAGATAGTTGTGGTCGTTTCCTTGTATGTTATTTCTGTAAATAAAAGCGGGCTTGTTAATATTGTTGACGACCAGGTCGAGGTCGCCATCGTTATCGAGGTCGGCATAGGCCGCCCCGTTGCTGTTAGCAGGTTGGTCAAGTCCGAATTTTTTGGTCCGGTCTTTAAAAACAAGTCCATCGGTATTGCGAAAGAGGTAATTGGTAAGATTCGAAGACGGCATTTTCCCTATTAGTTCCAGCAAATCTTTACGTTCCAATCTTTTTTTGGAGCGGACATAATCTTCCATATAATTAATGAAGTCCAGGTTGTTGTAGTCCCGTAAATACCCATTCGTAACAAATAGGTCTTTGTAGCCGTCGTTGTCGAAATCTCCGAATAGAGAGGCCCAACTCCAATCTGTATTGGAAATACCGGACAATTGGCCAATTTCGCTAAACGTGCCATTACCGTTATTAAGATGCAACATGTTTCTCATGTATTGGTAGTGAAAACCACTGCGCACGTTGAGATCGAACTTGTCGTAATTATCGGGAGCCAAAAGCAATTTTTGTCTCTCGTTGCCTTCCGGAAGCATATCGAGGGTATAGATATCCAACCTGCCGTCATTGTTTACATCCGCAATATCGTTGCCCATGGAAAAATGGCTGGTATGTCCCAGTTTTTCCTTAGCGCTGTCCGTGAACGTCCCATCCCTATTGTTTATATAAAGATAGTCTGGCACCGCATAATCGTTACCGACATAAAAGTCCGACCAACCGTCACCATTAAGGTCGCCTATTCCGAGACCGAGACCATAGGTCAAGGCCGAGCCGCTGATGCCCGACTCTAGGGTGATATCGGTAAACTTTCCTTTTTGGTTCTGATACAGCCTTATCCCGTGCATTGGATCGTCTTTCTTCATAAGTTCGGCGGTAGCCGCGACATTGAGCACGGGAAGTGATTTCTCATTGTGGTTGAGGAGTACCATATCAAGATCTCCGTCGCGATCGTAATCAAAAAAGTAACCCTGGGTGCTGAATGCGGGACTGTCCAGTCCGAATTTCTTGGATTGCTCTTTGAACAACGGGATGCCCTGGGCATTGTTTCCCTGATTGATGAATAAGTGATTGGTGCGTTTTGAGGGTGACAAGGCACCGGAATACGAAATATAAAGATCCATCTTGCCATCCGCGTTTACGTCGGCTGCGGTAACCCCTGTTTTCCATGGTCCCGGTCTACCGGCGGCCCCAGAGATTTCAGTGATATCCTGAAACTTCATGTTGCCTTTGTTAAGGTAGAACGCATTGGGAGACATATTCGAAGTAAAATAGAGGTCGATCAAATCGTCACCGTTGAAATCTGCCGTTGCCACCCCTCCGCCGTTGTAGACGTATTCGTATAGCAACACGTTGATCTTAGGTCCTTCGACCAATGTATTTTCAAAATGGACATTGGTGCTGTCTGGGGGGAGGAGCGTGAACTGAGGGGATTCAATAGCGTTTTTTCCGTTCGTTTCCATCCGTTTCCCATCCTGACAGCCCACGTTTACGAAGATCGAGGCCACAGCAAGGAGAACAAATATCCTAGTGTGTCTAAAATACTTTGACCGCAATATATAACAAAGGACAAACATCAATAGGCTAATGAACGGTTCTGGGGAATTCTTGATTCCCTTCGAATTTAAGAAAATAGCCCACCGTGTAAAAGCGGTGGGCCATATGATATAGATATTGAGCAACGGCTATTCGTAACCGGGATTTTGAATCAAGGCGGTGTCGGCCTGAAGTTCATTGTCCCTGATAGGCCTAAAGTATGACTTGTCTAGCCAAAGGCGGTTTTCGAATCCGGGATCCACTACCCCTCGCACATAGGTATAACTGTATTTTTCGGGATCATATTTATAGGTTGTCACATTTTCTCCCGGCCTTAACGTGCCGGTAATTTGAATTATTCCAGCCGGGGCGCCCAAGGTTGTGGGGGCTATCATCCAACGCCTGGCGTCGTGATACCGATGATC
>DASSWC010000170.1:0-2072 GCA_035705395.1 Pricia sp.
TCGCATCTACCATCTTGATCAGATTAAAAAAATCTGTATCGACTACAGGCTCCGTTTTTTGAACTCCAAATACTTTAAAGGTGAGATACCGCCGACAGTAATTTCGAAAATCAAACGGCTTGAGCAGGAACACGGTATTGAAATCGAAGGGTTCAAGATCATAGCCCCATCAAGATTGTTCAAATTGGAGGATAGGGACGATCCCCTTCTTTTCGCGCCCATCGGAAATCGTTATTTTTATCTGATACACAAATGGGGCAACGACCTGCACCCATTGCGCAAATGGCTGATGTGGCCTTTCAAGGGGATTGTGAACCTGACCTTTCTGGTATTGGCAATCAGTTACGTGATCACAATGCTGATTCCAGATGGCCTCTTTTCGAAAAGCGGTTCCAATGCTGAATTTTGGATTATTTTCTTTTTCATGTTCAAATCCATCGCCTCGGTAGTGATTTACTACGGATTTGCTATGGGCAAGAACTTTAATCCCGCAATTTGGAACAGCAAGTATTTCAATACGTGATTATCGATCGGATATCAATCCACATAAATAGCATAGGGAATACCATCAAGATCAAGATTGCCGGCAAAAGCGGGATTTGGAACGGGATTTATCCTCAGAATTCCACCCCGGTCGTCTCCCCCAGATTTCTTGTATCCGACCAGCAATAGATTGTTCGCTTCGTCATACCTCACCACGGTGGTATTCTCGATCTCGAACTTAAAATCGCGTTCGGCTTCCGTCAGGAAATTCTCGTACGCGTACAGTACGGTGGAGTTCATTTCAAAATCGTAAACCGCCGGTATCCGCTCATAACTACTGTGTGTGCCCGCCAGCATGGCGTAGTACATTCTGCCGCTGCTATCAAAGTAGCGGAATTCGGACCCGGTAAAATTGGGGAAGGCGCCTGACGGGTAGTTGGTAAAATCATAGTCCAAACTCGCACTGTCGAACGTGGTGTGATGGTCTTCGTAACCAATGATAATATCCCCATCAAAATCCTTGAATATCCCCAAGGCGTCAAAACCGAGGTTTTGGGTATAGGGTGATGTGGTCGTTTTCTCATCAAAAACCGTCAGTTTATGCTTTCCGGTAATGGCATCGTCCAGACCGAGAACGAACAACCGGTTGTTGGCAAAGGCAAGACCCTGAGGCCTGAACGCGAGTGCGACGTCTTTAAAACTGGACTCGGACCCCGAGATATCGATAGCCCGTACAAAGGAGGCAACCGTTTTGTCACTTGCTCCCGATTCGTACGCCAGATACACCGTACTCCCCGCTTTTACAATGGCTTTGGCGGTGAGTTGACATGCGTCCAAATCCGTAAAAATTTCACGCCTTTTGAAAGTGCCGGTCTTAAAATCATGCACGGTGATGTTGCCGGTACAATCCGAAGTTTTATGGTACATGGTTAATATCCGGTCTTCCTCAAAGAGGAGAAGGGGAGTATCCGTAGTTTCGAATCCAATATCCGCGTAGTCAACGGTACTGATCTTGTTATTGTCGGCATGGAGTAGGGTGCCGATCAATCGTCCGTTCCTCTTTAAAAGCAAGGTATAAGCGGCTTTGCCTTTGTGTTTAAGTTTGCCACCTTCATCGGTAGGTTCTTCAGATTTGCTGCAACCCAGGGCGAACAGCGCCAAAAGGGTAAAGAACAAGCTGTAGGTCTTCATCCTATCAGGGTTTGGGTTTAGCAAAAGAAACGTATCGGTTCGAGGTTACGCAGGTTCGGCGTACATTTTGTCGCGCTGTTCCCGCAATGTCTTGTCAGACATATATTCTTCAAACGTCAAATGTCTGTCAATGTTGCCTTTGGGGGTCAATTCTATAATACGATCGGCGACGGTCTGGGCAAATTCGTGGTCGTGGGTAGTTAGAAGTACAGTGCCCTTAAAGTTCTTTAGGGAGTTGTTAAAGGCGGTGATACTTTCCAGGTCCAGATGGTTCGTAGGTTCGTCAAGCATCAGCACATTGGCCCTGAGCATCATCATCCGGCTCAACATACAGCGTACTTTTTCGCCCCCGGAGAGCACCGTACACTTTTTAAGCGCTTCCTCGCCACTAAAGAGCA
>DASSWC010000171.1:0-3259 GCA_035705395.1 Pricia sp.
GGGATGTAATGGTCCACTTGCTGGCTTTCGCCCCGGCCCACCATATCGTAGGCGAACACCACCGCGCCCATTCTCGCCAAAACGGCACAACGGGTCTGTACATCTTCGAGCAGCCGTTTATCCTCCAAATGGCCATGGGGACTTAAGATTGCCGCCTTTTTTCCGTTGGAATCGATAGGTCGGTACAGGTTTCCGGTAATATAAAATCCGGGGAAACTTTCGAGGGCGATATTTTCGACAATATAGCCGTCCATTTGGCGGGTGCTATGGATAATGGGATTGAAATTTCCGGTGATATCGGGCATTTTATCCCATTGCATCCCATCCCGCATTAGGGAACGGATTTTTTCAGCCCGTTTCTCCCAGGATGCCCGGTCGTTCCACTGTGCGGCAAAACCCTTCATTTTCAGATTGGCCTCATCCGGCGTCCAATACCGACCAACACAAAGCATATCGTTGCCTTCCTGGCTGAAGGAGATAAAAGAGATACAAAAAAATAGGAATGCTATGGATTTTTTCATGGTTTTCATCCACTAAAAATATAAAAATCCACACTTGTATCCGGCAAAAAGCGCATAATCTTGGCTAATAAACGGGCAGGCCAACGAAATTTAAAGGCAAACCCCTATTTTTGCCCATTGAATTTAACCTGCTGTTATCACATTCTGCACCCTAATTTCATAAAAAAAACAAGAACATGACCTTACTTCTAATGGCCGCGGGAAGCGGTAGCCGATACGGAAAACTGAAACAATTCGACGATTTGGGACCCCAAGGGGAATTCTTGATGGAATTCGGTATCTACGATGCCTTAAAAAATGGATTCGATCATATCGTGGTCATTACCAAGGATGAAAACCAGAAATTCCTGCACGAACACCTTCGCCACCGGTTGCCGGTGAATGTCAAGTTGGATGTATTGGTACAAAAACTGAGTGATATTCCGGAAGGTACCACTTTCTCGGGCCAACGTGAAAAGCCCTGGGGCACCGCCCATGCGGTATGGACGGCCCGGAACGTCATCGACGGCCCGTTTGCGGTCATCAACGCCGACGATTTTTACGGGCAGTCCGCCTACAAAAACGCCGCCGATTTTATTAGGGCACATCGCGATGACAATACCTATGCCTTGGTCGGATACACGTTACGGGATACCCTTTCGACCCACGGTTCGGTATCGCGGGGCGTCTGCCAGGTCGAGGGCGACAACCTGCTCTCGGTGGACGAACGCTTACAGCTTGAACCGGACGGTGATAAAGTCAAGGACCTCGATTCGGGAAATACCTACTCCGGCGACGAACACGTTAGCATGAACTTCTGGATCTGCAAACCCTCGATATTCGACAAAATAGAAGGGGAGTTCCGGGATTTCCTAGCGGATGAAGATTTGGGCAAGAAAAGCGAACTTTACATCCCCAAGACCATCCAAGAGATGCTACAGGCCGGTGAGATCAAAGTGAAGGTCGTACCCTCCGAGGGCGATTGGTTCGGGGTGACCTACGCCAGCGACCGTGAAATAGCGGTGGCCGAGCTGCAGCGGAAAACGGATGCCGGAAAGTATGATTCGCCGTTGTGGAACGCATGAAACCCTATTCGAATAGCGAGCTCAACCGAATTTTAAGGTATTTTTCCGTTTCGGAGAGGGAATATACCTTCTCCACCTTGACCCATGGTTTTATCAATGATACCTTTTTGGTGTTCGACGACGGCTCCCCCCGCTACATCCTGCAACGGATCAACCATAACGTGTTCCAAAATATTTCAGGGGTGATGAACAACATCGAACGGGCCCTGCGGTATTTGGATGCCCCGGATTACGGGAACATCAATTTGGTCCGAACCAAGGCCGGCCACGGATATTTGGAACTCGATGATGATACCTCGGACTATTGGCGGATGATGACCTACATCGATGACAGTACCGCCCACAACACCACGACCGACGCTAAGATCGCCTTTGAAGCGGGTCGTATCATCGGCAAGTTTCACCTACTTCTGGAAGATGCGGATATTGAAAATTACGTGGATACCATCCCCAGGTTCCATGAACTAGCCCTGAGAAAAGAACAGTTTGAGGAGGCGATAAAGGTAGCCGGACCCGAAAAAAAGGGAACGGCAGCACCAGCTATCGATTTCGCCGGGGAAATCCTTAGGGTTTTAGGAAAAATGGACTTCACGCAACTGCCCGTCCGTATTTGCCATAACGACACCAAACTGAACAACATCCTTTTTTCGAAGGACACCCACAAGGCCCTTTGCCTTATCGATCTCGACACCTTGATGAAGGGATACTTTCTATATGATTTCGGGGATGCCGTCCGCACCATCGTCAACACTGCGCCTGAGGATGAGCAGGACCATTCGAAAATTACGTTTGAAAAAGACCTGTTCGAGGCCTTTGTCGAAGGCTTGGCAACGAACCCATCTATCTTTTCCCAGAAAGAGATTGAGACCCTGCCCTGGGGCGCTGTTCTCATGCCATTTTTACACGGTCTGCGCGCCCTGACCGATTACCTGAACGACAACATCTACTACAAGGTCGCCTACGAAAATCAAAATCTGGACCGCTGCCTGAGCCTTTTTGATTTTACACGCAAAGCGCTGATGGAGGTTGAATATATGGAAGAGGTCGTGCATGGACAGTTGCAATGAGCCGGCGGTATCAGGAAAGGGTCAATCGGTAAAAAATTTGCGCGGTGCGATCTCAAAACGGATACCCTATCGCGAAATTAAATACCAGATTGTTATCCCCACCATCGAAAAAGGGCGTACGGATCCGTTCCCCTTCGGGAAGGTAGGGTACCTGCACCGGGGAGGCCAGATCCAAACGGATGACAAAACTTTGGATGTCCACCCGGAGCCCGACTCCTACGCCGATGCCCAATTCCTTGGTCCAGTCGGAACCGAACTGTCCCTTGGACGACAACTCTTGGTTAAAATCCCGGGTGGCCTGCGGCTCGTCTTCGGATATCTCCAGTTCGTGGGTCAGCCACACATTGCCCGCGTCGGCAAAGACGGCTCCCTTGAGGTAGGAAAATATCGGGAAACGGTATTCGAGGTTTCCCTCTAATTTCAGGTTCCCCGATTGGTCGAAAAAGGAAGCGGCTCCATCGCTTTCCGAAGTAAAAGTACCGGGCCCTAACGATCGGATCCTAAACGCCCGCACACTGTACGGACCCCCGGAAAAGAATTGCTTTACGAACGGTAGGGTCGACGAATTGCCATAGGGAACCCCCCATCCGGCATAGAGCCTGGCGAC
>DASSWC010000172.1:0-8601 GCA_035705395.1 Pricia sp.
CGTTTCGGATTTTCCAGGGAGGAACTGATTTTTATCAACGAGCTGATACAGACCAAAAATGTGGTTTTGTACCTCTTTGGCAATCCCTACATGTTGAATCTGATCGATTTTGAAAAAGCCCGTGCAGTAGTCATCGCCTACCAAAAATTTGAAGTGTTCCAGGAGGCGGCCGCGGATCATTTTTTGGGTAACTTACGGGCGTAAGGAAAATTTCGTTTATGAAAACCTATGAAATCCTCGGTCTGATGTCCGGTACCTCGCTGGACGGACTCGATTTGGCGTTTTGCCACCTCTGGCAGGCCGGTCTGCAATGGAAATATACCATTAAGGAAACCAAAAGCATCCGCTATTCCCCCGAGATGCGGGAAAAATTGCGGGATTCCATCTATCTTCCCGCCGAAGAATTGCTAAGCTTCCATAATACCTACGGCACCTGGTTGGGCGAACAGGCCAAAATTTTTATCGACCAACATGGCCTAAACGTGGAGTTCATTGCCAGCCATGGTCATACCACCCACCACAGGCCGGAAATGGGACTCACTTTCCAGATCGGATCCGGCCAGCATGTGGCGAATGCAAGTGGCCAAAAGACCATCTGCGATTTTCGCACCAACGACGTGGCCTTGGGCGGCCAAGGGGCGCCCCTCGTGCCGATAGGTGACAAGCTGTTGTTCAGGGAATACGGTTTTTGCCTGAACCTCGGAGGTATTGCAAATATTTCCTTTGATTTGAACACCGAGCGCATCGCCTATGATATCGGCCTGGCCAATATGATATTGAACCATATTACCCGAAAAAACGATCTGGATTATGACGATGGGGGGCAATTCGCAAAAAACGGAAAAATCAACGGGAAGCTCCTGAACCAGCTTAACGAATTGGAGTATTATCGGCTTCCCTTTCCCAAATCCACGGGCTATGAGTGGTTCGTCGCCGAAGTAGTTCCCCTCGTCGACGGCACCGATGACAGCATGGAAAATCTGTTGCGCACGGGCATCGAACATATTTGCGAACAGATCGCTGTTCAGGTATCGGTCAATTCCCGCCAACCGGCAAACTCCCTTTTGGTCACCGGGGGCGGGGCCCTAAACGATTTTTTGATAGCAATCCTGAGGGAAAAATTAGGGGAGCGCACCAAAGTAACCGTCCCGGATAAAAAATTGATCGAATTTAAGGAAGCACTGGTCTTTGCCCTTATGGGCGTGCTGCGTGCGGAAGGGGAAACCAACGTGCTTCGTTCGGTGACCGGCGCCGAAAGGGATTCGTCAAGCGGGGTGGTATATTTGCCGTAAATACCTATCTTTCCATCCCAATTAAAAATTCCATGTCCGAAAAACAGAAACACGCCACCGCCTATTGGAGAGAAAATATCCGCTATCTCGTTGTACTGTTGTCCATTTGGTTCGCCGTATCCTACGGGGCGGGGATCCTATTCAAGGACGCGTTGGACAGTATTCGGCTGGGCGGTTTCAAGCTCGGCTTCTGGTTCGCGCAGCAGGGATCGATCTATGTATTCGTAATCCTGATATTCGTATATATCCGCCTGATGAACACGTTGGACAAAAAGTATGGGTTTGATGAGTAACATGGACGTTCAAACCTGGACCTATCTGCTCGTCGGACTTAGCTTCGCCCTTTATATCGGAATCGCCATCTGGTCCCGCGCCGGTTCGACCCGTGATTTCTATGTGGCCGGTGGCGGGGTGTCGCCCCTCGCCAACGGGATGGCCACTGCAGCGGATTGGATGTCCGCCGCCTCCTTTATCTCGATGGCCGGTATCATCGCCTTCGCTGGCTATGACGGTTCCGTCTACCTGATGGGATGGACGGGCGGCTACGTACTGCTCGCCCTGCTGCTTGCCCCCTATCTTCGGAAATTCGGAAAGTATACGGTGCCGGATTTTATCGGCGATCGCTACTATTCCAAGACCGCCCGTATCGTGGCGGTCATCTGCGCCCTGATCGTGTCCTTTACCTATGTCGCGGGACAGATGCGCGGCGTGGGCGTCGTCTTTTCGCGGTTTTTGGAGGTGGATATCAATACCGGGGTCATCATCGGAATGTTCATCGTTCTGTTTTATGCGGTTTTAGGAGGGATGAAAGGGATTACCTATACCCAGGTCGCCCAATACTGCGTGCTGATATTCGCCTTTATGGTACCGGCGATTTTTATTTCCATCCAAATGACCGGAAATCCCATTCCACAAATTGGGATGGGTTCCACGTTGGACGACGGCTCGGGGACGTATTTGTTGGATAAACTGGATGGACTCTCCACCGAACTAGGCTTCGCGGCCTATACCGAGGGACAAAAATCCCTCGTGGATGTCTTTGCCATCACCTTGGCCCTGATGGTCGGAACCGCAGGATTGCCCCATGTCATCGTCCGCTTCTTTACCGTCAAGCGGGTCAAAGACGCCCGAAAATCCGCCGGATGGGCCCTGCTGCTCATCGCCATCCTGTACACCACCGCGCCCGCAGTAGCCGTTTTCGCCAAGACCAACCTACTTAAGACCGTAAGTGATCAGGCCTACGCCGAAATGCCGGGCTGGTTCAAGAACTGGGAAAACACCGGCCTACTGACTTTTGACGACAAAAACGCGGACGGGCGTATACAATATCTTGCCGACGATGAAACCAACGAACTGATCATTGACAACGATATCATGGTCTTGGCCAATCCCGAAATCGCCCAACTGCCCGCCTGGGTCATCGCCCTAGTCGCGGCAGGGGGACTCGCAGCGGCCCTCTCCACCGCAGCGGGACTCCTGTTGGTCATCTCCTCCTCGGTATCGCACGACCTGATCAAAAAAACCTTCCGACCCGATATTTCCGAGAAGGGCGAACTCTGGGCGGCACGTATTTCGGCGACGGTCGCCGTGATCATCGCGGGGTACTTTGGTATCAACCCCCCAGGTTTTGTGGCGGCGGTGGTCGCCTTGGCCTTCGGGCTGGCCGCGGCCTCGTTCTTTCCCGCCATCGTTCTGGGTATTTTCTACAAAAAGATGAACAAAGAAGGGGCGATAGCCGGCATGGTCGTCGGTATCGCTTCCATGCTCTTGTACATGATGAAATTCAAGTTCGACATGTTCGGCGGCGGCACGCCCGAAGATTGGTGGTTCGACATCTCCCCCGAAGGTTTCGGGACGGTCGCGATGCTCCTAAACTTTATCGTTTCCGTTACGGTCATGCAGTTCACCCCCGAACCGCCCGCAGACGTGCAGGATATCGTCGAGGATATCCGCATTCCCAATGGGGCCGGGGAGGCTTCTGGGCATTGAATCCGAAGATGGGAATGGAATAAATTTGTATATTTGAAGGTCCGGCCCAAATTAAAAAAACGATGATTACCAAAACAAAGTAAAACAACATATCGATAGCTTTCCATGAGCAATTACCACATCAAGCACCTAGAGGAATACTTTCAAGTCTACCGCAAATCCGTCCGAAATCCCGAAGCGTTTTGGGAGGAGATCGCCGAGGAGCATTTCGTATGGAACAAAAAATGGGACAAGGTGCTACGTTGGGATTTCTCAAAGCCGGAAATCAAATGGTTCGAAGGCGCGAAACTGAACATTACCGAAAACTGCCTCGACCGGCACTTGTCCGTTCGCGGCGACAAGACCGCCATCCTTTTTGAGCCCAACGACCCGGAGGAGGCAGCGCAGCACATTACCTACCGCGAACTGCACGAACGCGTCTGCCGCATGGCCAATGTGTTGAAAGATTGCGGGATTAAAAAAGGGGACCGCGTCTGTATCTACTTGCCCATGATTCCCGAATTGGCCGTTTCGCTTTTGGCCTGCGCTCGGATCGGGGCTATCCATTCCGTAGTGTTTGCCGGCTTTTCCTCCAATGCCTTGGCCAACCGTATCAACGACTCGGACTGTAAACTGGTATTGACCTCGGACGGTTCGTACCGGGGTGCGAAAACCATCGATCTCAAGGGAATCGTGGACAAGGCCCTGGAAAATTGCCCCAGTGTGAAAAATGTACTGGTGGCCAAACGCATCGGCAGCGAAATCGAAATGAAGGAGGGAAGGGACCAATGGCTACAACCTCTATTGGACGAAGCCCCTGCCGACTGTGTAGCCGAGATTATGGATGCCGAAGACCCCCTGTTTATCCTATATACCTCAGGCTCGACCGGAAAGCCCAAGGGCATGGTACATACCACGGGCGGTTATATGGTATTTACGGCCTATACGTTTAAAAATGTGTTCCAGTACCGGGAAAACGATGTCTACTGGTGTACGGCGGATATTGGTTGGATTACCGGACATTCCTATATCGTGTACGGTCCCCTGGCCAACGGGGCGACAACGGTCATGTTCGAGGGTGTGCCTTCGTACCCCGATTATGGCCGGTTCTGGGACGTGGTCGACAAGCATAAGATCAATCAATTCTATACCGCGCCCACGGCGATACGGGCATTGGCAAAGCAAAAGTTGGACTTTGTGGAAAAACACGACCTTTCCAGTCTCAAGGTTTTGGGCTCCGTCGGGGAACCGATCAACGAAGAGGCCTGGCACTGGTACAACAACAATGTCGGAAAAAATAAAAGTCCCGTAATCGATACGTGGTGGCAGACCGAGACCGGGGGCATCATGATTTCCCCGATCCCGTATGTGACCCCCACAACCCCCACCTATGCGACCCTGCCCTTTATCGGGGTCCAACCCGCCCTGATGGACGAGGAGGGCAATGAAATCCAGGGCAACCAGGTCGACGGACGCCTGTGTATCAAATTCCCCTGGCCGGGCATGGCCCGCACCATCTGGGGCAACCACGAACGCTATCGCGACACGTACTTTTCCGCGTATAAGGACAAATATTTTTCCGGCGACGGTGCACTACGTGACGCCGTCGGCTACTACCGTATTACGGGCCGGGTAGACGATGTGGTCATCGTGTCGGGCCATAACCTGGGTACGGCACCCATCGAGGATGCGATCAACGAGCACCCCGCCGTAGCCGAAAGTGCCATTGTCGGCTTCCCACACGATGTGAAGGGCAATGCCCTCTACGGTTTCGTCATCTTAAAGGAAACGGGGGAGAGCAGGGACCGCGACAACCTGAGAAAGGAAATCAACCAGCAGATTGCCGAACATATCGGCCCGATCGCCAAATTGGACAAGATCCAGTTCGTATCGGGACTTCCAAAAACGCGCAGTGCCAAGATCATGAGGCGTATTCTTCGGAAAATCGCCTTGAAAGATGGATCCGACCTAGGGGATACGAGTACCCTACTCAATCCGGAGGTCATCGAGGAAATCAAGGAGAACGCGCTGTAACCGGTTTAAGATCTCAAAAGGTTACCCTGACCCGCACTCCTAATGACCCTTTCCCACCGTGCTTCGGGGGGCGTCACGCAAGGCTTGTAACGTGGGAAGCTATTTTTGAGGTGCTTACGATGCGGTTGCCATGACCCTTCGCCGCCGTACCACCAACATAATCCCCAGGGAAACCAATCCACAGATCGCCAGCCCCACGAACATCGGCCAGACCGTATCCTGTACAAAACTGCCGATATAATTGGCGATGGGTACGGCCAGCACCGTGCCAATAAAACCATTGATGGCCGCCCCGATGCCCGCGATATGTCCGATGGGTTCCATCGCTATGGATCGGAAATTACCCCATAGGAAGCCAAGACAAAAAAACTGGGTAAATAAAAATAGCACCAAAACGGCCACGTTCGGATTCGGACTGTCATGGAAGAGGACCACATAGGCAATCGCGATCGCACAAAAAGCGGTCTGGGCCATCAGGGCCAATCGCCGCATCCCGAAGCGCATCACCAGCGTACCGTTCAAAAAAGTAGAAAGTCCGACGGAACACGCCAGGCCCGCAAAAATATAGGGAAAGGTGTCCGCCATTCCGTATTGGTTCTCGAAAACATGCTGCGATGCGCTCAAGTACACCAAAAACGATCCCGTCACAAGGCCTGAGGTAAAAGTGAAAGCAACGGTTTCGCGGTGTTTCAAAAATTCACGCAGTCCGCTTGCAAAAACGCTTCCCGAAAAGGGAATCCTGTATTGGAACCTAAGGGTCTCCGCCTGACGTTTCCAAAACCAAATGGCCACCAAGAGCGCGAAAAAGAGCTGTACGTAAAAAATAGCCTCCCATCCAAAAGCATCCATGATCCATTTGCCAATAGCCGGGGCTACCACGGGCACCAAAATAAAAAAGGCAGTAACGAACGACATAATCCGGGCCATGTAATCGCCCTTAAAGGTATCCCGTATAATGGAGATGGCTATGGTGCGGGGTGCCGATAGACCTATGCCCTGTAGTATCCTTCCGAGAATCATAATTTCCAACGAAGGCGCGAATACACAGATAATGCTGGCCACGGCAAAAAGGGAGAATCCCATATAGACGATGGGTTTTCGCCCATAACTGTCCGACAACGGCCCGAAGAACAATTGTCCCACACCCAGTCCCAGAAAAATCATGGTAATCAACAGCTGGTTATCCGTTGGATCCAAGCTGTTAATGGCTATCCCGATCTCCGAAATAGCGGGCAATAGCGCATCGATAGCCAGGGCGACGATGGACATCAAGGAGGCCATCATGGCGATAAACTCGAAATTCGGCTGGGCGTTTTCGTTTTGCATCCGGCAAAAGTAGGGATTCGGACAGGAAGGAATAGTAAGGTGCCACCAAAAAATTCCCGCTCAAAGATACTTTCATCCCCCCACTATTCCATTGGAGGCAGAGCAAAGGTCCAACAAGGACCATCCAACGGAGGAAATCGTTTCCAAATCTAAAATCCGAAATTTTCTTAGGCCCTGCATCGTAATGGTCTTGTTTCACTTTTTGTACTTTTGACGAAAACATGAAGGGAATGCTGATTATAGGAATTGCGGGAGGAACGGGCTGCGGCAAGACGACGGTAGTCAACCAGATCATCGACGAGCTTCCTGACGGGGAGGTCGGCGTGATCTCGCAGGATTCCTATTACAGGGACCTTTCGCACCTTTCACTGGAAGAGAGGCGAAAAACGAATTTCGACCATCCGCAGTCCATAGACTTTGAACTGCTGGAAGAGCACCTACAACTTTTGAGAGCGGGGAAATCCATCCAACAGCCCGTCTATTCCTTTTTGGAATGTAACCGAACGGACAAGACCATCCCCGTTCGGCCCAGCAAGGTGTTGATTGTAGAGGGTATCCTGATACTGACCCATGCCTCCATCCGAAAACTACTCGATATTAAAATATTCGTCCATGCCGACTCCGACGAGCGGCTTATCCGAAGACTGAAACGGGATGTCAATGAACGGGGTTGGAACCTCGACGAGACCCTCGACAAATACCTGAACAACATCAAGCCCATGCACCTGCAGTTCATCGAACCGAGTAAGGAATACGCGGATATTATCATCCCGAACAATAAATACAACACCGTCGCAGTTGATATGGTACGGACGATCATTAATGACAAACTGGATTAGTATCCGCTGGCCATTGAAAAATGTACTCAAGTTGAAAATGAACAAGATGATCCCTGGTAAAATAGGATGATGTATGGGATGGAAAGAATTAAAAGAGAAAAAATGGTTCAAAATATTTACGAATATGTACATGTTGGTCTTGACCGTTTTTGTGATCTGGATGCTCTTTTTCGATACCAATTCCCTCCTCATCCATCTGGAACTCCGAAAGGAAATCAAAAAACTGGAAAAGCAGCAGGAATTTTTGGAGTCGGAAATCGCCAAGGACAAAAAAGTCCTTAAAAGGCTTTCCGACCCCGAAGAGCTCGAAAAATTCGCCCGGGAACACTACTATCTCAAGAAAAAGGACGAAGAAATCTATTTGATCGAGTTCGAGGATAGTCTGAAAGCAAAAAATTAAGCTCCTCCTTTAAAAATTTTAATGTCCAAGGTAGTGCCAAGCCATCATCGCTACCCTGACCATTATGCCATTTTAACGCCGCACTCCCCCATTGTTCACTTCGTGTTAACAAAATGGTTTCGAAGGCATCGTAAATAATCGTATTTTTACCCCCTAATACAGACGGACAATGGGCAAGATCATTGCTATCGCGAACCAAAAGGGGGGCGTGGGGAAGACCACCACGACGGTCAATTTGGCCGCATCGTTGGGGGTACTTGAAAAGAAGGTGCTGCTGATCGATGCGGATCCCCAGGCAAACGCGACATCGGGACTCGGGATAGATGCGGATACGGTGGAACAAGGCACCTATCAACTGCTCGAACACAGTAGGGCTGCGAAGGATATCATTATCACTACCGATTCGCCAAATCTTGACCTCATCCCCGCCCACATCGACCTGGTCGCCATCGAAATCGAACTGGTGGACAAAGAGGGACGGGAGTACATGATGAAAAAGGCCATCTCGGAACTGCGGGATTCCTACGATTACATCCTCATCGATTGTGCGCCCTCTTTGGGCCTCCTGACCTTGAACGCGTTGACCGCCGCCGATGCGGTCATCATCCCGATCCAATGCGAATATTTTGCGCTAGAGGGCTTGGGCAAACTCCTGAACACCATAAAAAGCGTACAGAAAATACACAATCCCGATCTCGACATCGAAGGCATGCTGCTCACCATGTTCGACTCCCGCTTACGG
>DASSWC010000173.1:0-3297 GCA_035705395.1 Pricia sp.
CCGAGGCGTCCCATTTGCTCTGAAAGTGCGAAAGGGTGATGGTCAGGTCTTGATCGTCGTGATTGTTGAAATTATAGCGCCCCATAATGTTGACGCGGTTGAAATTTTGGGGCGATACGAAAGGCCCGTCGGTCAGCAACAGTTCCGAAGCGAGATAGGCGTTGCTGTAATCGCCCTCCACCAGCTTGAACATGCCCAAGGTACGCAGCGTATTGAACTGCCCCGCTTCGACGGATACCTGGTTTTGCGTGATGTTTTTCTTGAGTTTCAGATCGATATAGCCCGCCGTATTGAAATTGCCCTTTGCGGCGTAGTAGGGTCCTTTCCCGAAATCGATGTTATCAATGGTTTCGGGAATGATAAAGTGCATATCGGAATAGCCTTGCCCGTGGGCATGGGACACCATGTTTACGGGCAAGCCGTCGGTGCTGATGGCGATGTCGGTACCGTGGTCGACATCGAAACCGCGTAAGAATATCTGCTCCGCCTTGCCCCCGCCGGCATGTTGGCCGATGATAAGGCCGGGTACCTTGCGCAATATTTCCTGCGACGATTTCACGGGATTGGTCTTTATATCGACGTTTACAAAGGTGCTCAAAGCGTTGACCTTACTGACCAAGACCACCTGATCCAGGGCTACGACGGATTCTTCCATGCGAATGTCGACCGTCGCGTCGAGCTGATCGTCGGTAACGGTCAGCTCCTGGTTCTTATAGCCCAGACTGTAAAATTGTAGTACATCGCCCGTATCGACATCGTTCAGCTGAAAATAGCCGGCTACGTTGGTAAAGGTATATTCGCCGGTGGTTTTATTGAACACGCTGACCCCTTCTAGGGGCGTGCCGTTTTCGGAGGTTACCCGGCCGCCCAGTTCATGGGCATAGAGACTGCCCGATAGCATAATAGTAAGAATGAGAAGTATATAATTTTTCATTTTTAGGATTTTAGTGGATAATGGATCCATACCGTAGTTTTTCGCCCACAACTAGGGTCGAATGACTAGGAAGGATGGATTGGGATTTTTTTTAAAGGGATGGAAAGAAATCCTGCGGGGGCTCGTCAGGAAGGGCCGCATAGCCTTTGCGGACTTTTTGTTCCATCGCTAAATGCTTCTGGGATGTGGCTATAGGATGGATGTGCGGTAGCGTGTATGTGGATGAGGTTATATGTTTATCCCATTTTAGTATGGGAAGAAGGGTATCGTTTTCGGGATCCTGTTTGTCTGAGGTGTCGAACAGGGAATCGATTAGGTCCAATACAGTGTGTTCGTGATCCTTGGATGCCAAACGGTGTTCGCCGGATTGGTGTAAACCGTGTTCCTGGAGTCCATGTTCATGAGGATTCGAAAACGGGGGATGGTCCAGAATGGTCCCCGGGGCATCCACCAGATGCGAAATCCCATGGAAGACCGTACGGATCTGCTCATGCAGCGGATTCGCCAAATAGCAGATGCCCATGAGCAACGCCATGGATTTGATTGCGAACGGCTTCAAGCCTTTTTGGTGTTTTGATTTTTCCATTCTGGAATTAAACAACGCAAAAATCCCGTCAAGAAATAGGCAATGGCGCTTCGACTGGGAGCTCCATACTCAAGTGCGTAATAGCCATTACCTTTCCAGCATACTGGTCAGGGTTTGCGCGATATATGTCGCATATTCCGCGATGCTCGGATATTCGAACACCTTGTTCAGCGGAAATTCCGTTTCCAGTTCCCCGTTGAGCCGGGCCGTTACCCGAATCGCGGCCAACGAGTGGCCGCCCAAGGCGATAAAATCATCGCGTACCCCTACTTTTTTAAGCTGCAATACCTCTTTCCATATTCCCTCCAACAATTCCTCGATGTCGTTCCTGGGTGCCACATAGGGCGTATCCATGTTCAACTGTACGCTGTTCAGGTGCTTCAAGCCTTGCTTGTCGACCTTGCCGTTTCGCGTCAGCGGCAGTTCTTCCAAATGCTTGAAAAATTGGGGAATCATGTACGGGGGCAGCTTTTGGGCAAGAAAATTTTTCAGTTCCTTGACCGCTACGTTCGGATTTCCCATAAAGTAGGCGACCAGCTTTTCATTTTGCGGCCCGTCTTTTTCGGAGCGGTCGTATCCAATCTCTTCCATGATGCGCTGCACCTCGTTTTCGTCGATGGTCTCGTTGATCTCCTCAAGGCTTTCCTGCCTTTTCTTATGGCCCAAGCGAACGTCCCAACTGTACGGAAAGGCATAATTACTATAGCCCTCTTCCCGCTTATGCACGTAGATGCCGACCTGGTTGATCAGGCAATTGGTAGATCGGCCGGTGTCCGTCGGCCGTATCCATCCTATTTTTTCGTCGAGAAAGGCCAACATCTCTTCCAAGCTGACGTCGCTATACCGGTAAAAGTCCACAAACTGGACTTTTTCGAACAGGATATCGTCCTCAAAAGCGGAAACATCCAAAAGGTCCCGCACGGCATCGGGTTCCCGATGATAGCGTTTACGGGCCTCTAGAATGGTGTGGTCGATTTTTTCGGTATCCGTAGTGTCGTCCCAAAACAGCTCCTCCGTCAATCGGGTCTCAAAAAATTGGCCCCTTGAAAGTCCCGTGACGATAAAGGGAATCCCCTTTTCCAGCGCAATCTGGGTGCTCAGGGTATAGATGGTCTTAAAACAGCCGTTGCAGACATTGTGGTGCCGGTGCAGGCTGTCCACAAAAATTTCGTTCATATGCGGGGTCTCCCCGTACACGTGGTCGACGCCCAATTGGCGGACGATACGGGCGATATTGGCCTTGGCCTGTTCTGAAATATAGCCGTTGTCGAGCGTAAAGGCCAGCACGTTCAAACCCAGGTCCACCAAACGGGCCAGCACGTACGTACTATCCTTGCCACCACTTAACAGGGAGATGCAGTCGTACTTTGGGTTCTGCCTTGGATCGACTGCAGCGGGGGCTTGCTTTGGATGTACTACTGCTTTGTGGTTCAGCACATCGCGATGCCCGCCCCGTTTCGAGGTCAGGATGCGCAGCAGTTCGGCGTCATTCTTGAAATAGCGCTCTACTTTTTCCTTATAGGTGTCGAATGCGGTGCATAGATGGCATACCCCGTTTTTGTCAAAATCGGTATCGGGATAGTTCGAGGGAAGGCCACAGCGGATACAGTGCAACACCTCGTCTTCAGGAAGGCTTTGCGTTTGGTGCACCACGACTACGGCGCAGTGGTCCACGGCCGGATGCTTGGCCAGGTTCGATTCGATGTCCGCCAGTTCGATACGGTGACCCCGGATTTTGACCTGCTCGTCGATACGGCCGAGGTATTCGAACTCCCCG
>DASSWC010000174.1:0-4678 GCA_035705395.1 Pricia sp.
TGGCCCCATGGACTACGGATAAAAAGTACCAGGGCGACGCATAGCACCAACAACACCAGCACTACCCTGCCGATTCGTCGTAAAATTTTATTTCTTTTCTTTTTCTCCAATGTGGGCCCTATGTGTTGTGCAAAGTTCCAAAAATAATACGTTCTACAGGGATTTCTTGCCAATCTTGTATTAATTCCAGCGGCTCGAACAACAGGGATAGGTACGACAGATTTCGATAGTGGAATGATGCTAATGGAATTATTTTTGAGTTAAAAAATCGGTCGTACCAAAGATTTTTAGAGAAGGGGTCGTTAAACGTTTAAATCGTTATATTTGGATATGAATAAAAAGACATCCCTAAAAGACATTGCAAAAAAAGCGGGAGTCTCTACAGCCACGGTATCCTATGTGCTTTCAAAAAAGGAGAATAGCGGAATCAGTAAGCAAGTATCCCAAAAAATCAGGAAAATAGCCAAGGAACTCCACTATCGGCCCAACCAAATCGCCAAAAGTCTGCAGAGCGGAAAAACCTTTACCCTAGGCTTGATCGTTGCAGATATCTCCAACCCCTTTTTCGCGCATATAGCCCGAATTATTGAGGACGAGGCTAAAAAACACAGGTATAGCGTGATCTTCGGTAGTTCCGATGAAAACGCGGCCAAGTCAAGGGATTTAATCCGCCTTCTGGCAAATAGACAGGTCGACGGATTTATAATCGCACCGACAAAAGATTCGCAAAAAGAGATCCAGCTCCTAAAAAAACAGAACATCCCCTTTGTACTCATCGACCGCCACTTCCCGAAAATCGACACCGATTATGTGGGCATAGACAATCACAAAGCGGCCTATAATGCCACTTCCCGATTGATTGGAACGGGAAACTCCAAAATTGGGATAATCGCCTATTCCACATCATTGCACCACATGCAGGAACGGATTCGAGGCTATCGTTCCGCATTGAAGGAGCATGATATCGCGGGTGAGGATACATGGATAGGGAAAGTAGATTTTTTAAACGTTAAGGAAGAAGTTCGGGGTGCCATGGATCGCCTGTTGCGCGGCCCCCAAGCCGTTACCGCGATATTATTTGCGACCAACACCTTGGCCGCACACGGCTTAAAATACATCAAGGAATCGGGTATACAGGTGCCCGAAGACCTTTCCGTAATCGCATTCGATGAGAGCGATGCCTTCGATTTTTTTTATTGCCCGGTGACCTATGTAAAACAACCCCTTACCAAAATGGGACGGGAGGCGGTTAAAATTTTGACCGGCCGGATTGCAGATCCGGAAAAACCGGCGCAACAGCTCATTTTGGATGCCAAGGTCATAGTAAGAAAATCGTGTGAAACCAGCGCCACCCGGTTGCCGATTTCCTAAAGATAAGCGCTGCTAAATGAAAAATACAATGTCACAAAACAGCAAATACCCTCGGATCGGAATCCGCCCCATAATCGACGGTAGATTGGGTGGGGTACGCGAATCTTTGGAAGAGACCACAATGAACATGGCCAAAAACGTCGCCGGCTTCTTTGAAAAGACCTTGAAATATCCGGATGGATCACCGGTGCAATGTATTATGCCCGATTTCTGCATCGGCGGGGTAAAGGAATCTGTCGATTGCGGCGACCTGTTCAAGGCTAGGAACGTAGGCGTATCCTTGTCCGTAACGCCCTGCTGGTGCTACGGTACCGAAACCATGGATATGGACCCCCACCTCCCCAAGGCCATTTGGGGCTTTAACGGCACCGAACGCCCCGGGGCGGTATATCTGGCCGCCACCTTGGCCGCCCATAATCAAAAGGGCCTACCCGCCTTTGGCATTTACGGCCGTGACGTACAGGATATGGGCGATAACGAAATACCCGCGGACGTACAAGCCAAATTGTTGGGTTTTGCCAAAGCGGGATTGGCCTTGGCCCTTATGAAAGACCGCAGTTATCTGGCCATCGGCAGTGTGTCGATGGGTATCGTAGGGTCGGCAATAGCCCCCGACTTCTTTCAGGACTTTTTAGGGATGCGCAATGAATATGTCGATTCCACCGAAGTCCTAAGAAGAATCGAACAGGGCATCTATGATTCCGAAGAATTTGAAAAAGCCTTGAAGTGGACCCGGGAAAATTGCGGGGAAGGTCGGGATTTTAACGACGGGGAAAAGCAACGTTCCCGCGAACAGAAAGATGATGATTGGGAATTCGTGGTTAAGATGACCCTGATCATCCGAGACCTTATGGAAGGCAACCCCAAACTAAAGGAGATGGGCTTCGGCGAAGAGGCCATGGGACACGATGCCCTGGTATCGGGCTTTCAGGGGCAGCGCCAATGGACGGACTTTTTACCGAACGGCGATTTTTCCGAGGCCATCCTAAACTCGTCCTTTGATTGGAACGGTATCCGGGCACCCTTTATGGTAGCTACCGAGAACGATTCCCTGAACGGCGTCTCCATGCTCTTCAACTATTTGCTGACCAATACAGCGCAGATTTTTGCCGATGTACGCACATATTGGAGTCCCGATGCGGTCAAACGGGTAACTGGCTGGTTACCGGAGGGACCCGCGGAAAACGGGTTTATCCATCTGATCAATTCCGGTTCCGCCACCTTGGACGGTTCGGGAAGTCAGACCAGGGAAGGCAAACCCGCCATGAAACCCTATTGGGAGATTTCCGAAGAAGAGGTCGAAGCATGTTTGGCCGCCACTACGTGGTATCCGGCCAATTTGGGCTATTTCAGGGGCGGCGGATTTTCCTCCAATTTCCTGACCAAGGGCGATATGCCCGTGACCATGTGCCGCGTTAACCTGATCAAAGGTTTGGGTCCTACCCTGCAGCTTGCCGAAGGACATACCGTCGACCTGCCCGAAAACGTACACAATACGCTCGACGCGCGTACCGACCGTACCTGGCCGACAACATGGTTCGTACCCAAGGTAACGGGTACCGGGGCGTTTACCGATGTATATTCCGTAATGAACAGCTGGGGCTCCAACCACGGGGCTATCAGCTATGGCCATATCGGCCATAATTTGATCACCCTCGCGGCCATGTTGCGCATTCCGGTCTGTATGCATAATGTGGAGGAGGAACGGATTTTCAGGCCTTCGGCCTGGAACGCGTTCGGAACGGATAAGGAAGGTTCGGACTATCGTGCCTGCGAAAATTATGGACCGCTTTATGGATAGCATAAAACCTATACCGTAGCGATTAATAGATCACAAATCTTAATGACAAAATATGAAACACTTTCTCTATTGCCCGTTTCTACTGTTTTTTTTAATTTCGGCTTGTAAAAGCCCTTCTGACGAACCGATTCGGATTTTCGACGGAAAAACCTTTACGGGTTGGGAAGGTGATACCGTAAATACGTGGCGTATCGAGAACGGAATGCTAGTTGGGGGATCGCTCGAGTATATGGTGCCCCATAACAACTTCTTGTGTACCAACCGGTCTTATGATGATTTCATTCTCACCTTAAAAATAAAATTGACGGGTGACGAAGGTTTTGTAAATTCCGGCATTCAATTTCGAAGCGAACGTTCGACCGATCCCGCGTATGAAATGGTCGGCTATCAAGCGGACTGGGGCGAGGGATATTGGGCCAGCCTCTATGACGAATCGCGCAGGAATAAAACTATTGCAGCCCCAGATTCGACCAAAATAATGCAATGGATCAAAAAAGACGCGTGGAACGATTATAAAATACACGCCGAAGATCGACGTATACGATTGTACATCAATGGCCACCAAACCGTTGATTATACCGAAGAAGATACGGGCATTCCACAATCCGGCCTTATCGGTTTTCAGATTCATGGTGGTGGCAAGGCAAAAGTAGCTTTTAAAGATATTTATCTCGAAGAACTAAAATGAACCAACCGTATAAAACGCAGGTCCGACTACCCCTAAATTCAAATAAAACTTTATGAAATATCGCTTAACCACTATCTTGTTTTCCTCAATATTTTTAGTTTTCCTATCCATCGGTTGCCGTACCGATAAAAAAAAGGAATCGGCTGAAAACCTAAAGCGCGATTCCACGATCATCGATCGTGAGTATCGTCTAGAAGCCATTATGTTGGGTTATTTTGCTCCCGATGGCACTCGAAACCCGACCTTAAAGGCCAACAAAGGCGACCGTGTTCGTATTACCATTACCAACGGAGAAACGATGACCCATGATATCGCCATGGAAAAACTGGGTATCAAGAGTAATACCTTGCTCGAAGAGGGGTCTACGACCAGTATCTCCTTTTGGGCAGAGGGCGACGACACCTACTATTGCACCGTTCCCGGTCACCGCGCCGCGGGAATGGTAGGAAAGTTTCAAATTGTGGAGGGCGACATTTCGGCCCCCGTAATCGCCGGTATAGTACCAATGGAAAATGGAAAACCCCTGAATGTTGGTTTTGAAAGGGGCAACCTCAGCGATTGGAAGACCACGGGCGAAGCCTTTAAAAAACCGCTTTTTACCCGATTGGCAGAAGCCTTTAAAGAAGATGATCAAATAGGCTTTGACGGCGATTTCTTTTTAAGCAGCGGCGGAACGAAAAATTACAAATTGAAGGGCACCCTGACCTCGGTACCCTTCAAAGTCGAGTATCCCTTTGCCTCTTTTAGAGTCTCCGGGGGCGCGCTGGCCGATACCCGCGTAGAGATCGTGCTGGCCGAATCCGATGAGGTCATTTTCA
>DASSWC010000175.1:0-2455 GCA_035705395.1 Pricia sp.
CCGGGGGGGTGGTAATGACCTCGATGGCTTCGACATCGCTGGCCGAAGTGCCCGACAAAAGGTTGATGATGTCGCCCTTGGGCAGGTTCACCTTTCGCCCGTTGATCAGTATGCCAATGGCACCGCTGCCCTTTACGGTCAGTTGGTCGTTGACGATGGTAACGCTGGGAGTGCGTTTCAACACGTCCCAAATGTTGCCATCGGCCACGGCCGTGTTTTCGATATTGAAGATCAGGCGGTCGACCTTTCTTTCCAATCGGGGTTCTTGGGATGTCACGACCACCTCGTCCAAGGCCTGTGCCTCTTCGCCCAGACGTAACGGTTCCAGCACGATATCGGCATGGACTTCGATGGGCCTCGGCTCCGACTCGTTCTCGATATAGCTGGCTTTGACAAAATAGCTGCCCTGGGCAATCCCTTCGATGACAAAACGCCCGCCCTCATCGGAGGAGGCCCCACTGACCAAGGTGGAATCGGCCGCTTCCAGAAGCTGCACATTGGCGTAGGCCACCGGCTCGTTCTGAGCATTTTCGACCGATCCGGATATTCGGTAGCCCTGCGCCGATAGCATATCGGCACACAACAGGCAAAGAAATACGGGGCAAAAAAGACTTTTCACTTCGAAACGATACCGTACCCGCTGAAGGCACGTAATTAGGATTTGCTCAAATCTACATTTTTTTATGTATAATCTTACGTTTTCTGTAAACATTTGAGAACCAACTTAAAGCTTACCCCAATCGACGTCTACAGCGTGGAATCCGTGGCTAAATATTTTCTCAATGTCGCACTGCACGATATACACCCCGTCTATATTACTCCTCGATAATAAGATTATAAGGAAAGCCTCAAAATAACGTATCTTTGCAGGCTCTAATGCAGTTTGCCCTTTTATGAAGAACATCCGAAACTTCTGTATTATCGCCCATATCGACCATGGCAAAAGCACCCTGGCAGACCGCCTACTGGATGCTACCGGCTCGGTCACGATCCGGGAAAAGAAAGAGCAGCTACTGGACACTATGGATTTGGAGCGCGAACGCGGTATTACCATTAAAAGCCATGCGATACAGATGGATTATGTGCATGGGGGCGAGTCCTACGTTTTGAATCTCATCGATACGCCGGGGCATGTGGACTTCAGCTATGAGGTGTCTCGCTCCATCG
This sequence comes from Pricia sp., assembly GCA_035705395.1. Classification (GTDB taxonomy): domain Bacteria; phylum Bacteroidota; class Bacteroidia; order Flavobacteriales; family Flavobacteriaceae; genus Pricia. The sequence continues at coordinate 1,168 of DASSWC010000175.1, forward strand.
CCGCCTGTGAGGGGGCGCTTCTGGTAGTCGATGCCGCACAGAGCATCCAGGCGCAGACCATCTCGAACCTCTATCTGGCCTTGGAGAACGATCTCGAGATTATCCCCGTACTCAACAAGGTCGACCTGCCCAGCGCGAACCCCGAAGAAGTAACCGATGATATCGTCGATCTCCTGGGATGCAAACCCGAGGATGTCATTCCCGCCAGTGCCAAAACGGGCATTGGTATCGAGGCCATATTGACCGCCATCATTGAACGGATACCGGCCCCAAAAGGGAATCCCGACGAGCCGTTGCAGGCCTTGGTGTTCGATTCCGTCTACAACCAGTTCCGAGGCGTGGAGACCTATTTCAGGGTCATCAACGGGGAAATAAAAAAGGGACAAAAAATAAAATTTGTCGCTACCGGCGAATCCTATTTCGCGGACGAAATCGGCACCTTAAAGCTCAAACAGCTGCCGAAGCAGAGTATAAAAGCGGGAGATGTCGGCTACCTGATCACCGGTATCAAGGAAGCCCGCGAGGTGAAGGTCGGTGATACGATAACAGATGCCCAAAACCCCACCAAAAACCCCATTGGCGGTTTCGAGGATGTCAAACCCATGGTCTTTGCTGGTATCTACCCCGTTGACACCGAGGATTTTGAGGAGCTGCGCTCCTCGATGGAAAAATTGCAATTGAACGACGCCTCCCTCGTATTCACGCCGGAGAGCAGTGCCGCACTGGGCTTTGGGTTCCGCTGCGGATTTCTGGGGATGCTGCACATGGAAATTATCCAGGAACGATTGGAGCGGGAATTCGACATGACCGTTATCACCACCGTGCCGAACGTTAGCTACCACGCCTTCACCACCAAGAATCCGGAAGTACCGGTTATCGTAAACAACCCTTCCGACCTGCCCGACCCCTCGACCGTAGATCATATCGAGGAGCCCTATATCAAGGCCACGATCATCACCAAGGCCGATTTCGTAGGCAATGTTATGGGCCTGTGCATCGAAAAAAGGGGGATGATCACCAATCAGACCTACCTGACCACCGAAAGGGTCGAGCTTTCCTTCGACATGCCCCTGGCGGAGATCGTTTTTGATTTTTACGACCGTCTCAAGACCATTTCAAAGGGCTACGCCTCGTTCGACTATTCGCCCATCGGCATGCGGAGGTCCAAGCTGGTACGGGTGGACATCCTTTTGAACGCCCAGCCCGTCGACGCGCTGTCGGCCCTGGTGCATTTCGACAACGCCTTCGATATCGGCAAGCGGATGTGCGAAAAATTGAAGGAGCTTAT
>DASSWC010000176.1:0-8893 GCA_035705395.1 Pricia sp.
AGCCGCTTTAAACCTCCCGATCATAAATAGCCTAAAGAACCAGACTTTTTTCACCTCCAAACTTAAGGGCAGAAAGGGAATTTTGGTCGCCCAGTATACCTTGACCTTTGTGTTATTGATATCATCGATAGTGGTAGTCAAACAACTGGATATGATGCTGGATAAAGATCTTGGCTTTACCAGTGAAAATACGATAACGACCAAGTTATTCCCTGACGTATCGGTTCCGATAGAATTAATGGGTCAACCAAGTGAACAGGATAAAAACGATCCACAAAAAACACAACAGCGATCGGAAAAAATAGAGGCTTACGAAAATTTGAAGGCAAAGCAGAATGGAATGTACGAATTTGTAAAAAACGAATTGCGTACCAACCCAAGTATAGCTGGATTTTCCCAAGGTAATTCTCCCTTGCAAGTTTATAGAATGCCCTGGAAATTAAAAAATGAAATTTTTGAGTTCCTGAATATAAATACCCTAACGGTTTCTCCAGGTCATAAAGGTATATTCGATTATAAATTGATAGAAGGGCGTTTTTTTGATGATGTAAGGGACAAGGCATATAGTACAAAGATTGTAATCAATGAGGCGGCCAAAAAGTATTGGGGAATTAATGACATTTCCGATAGCCGGATACTTAATAAATATTGGGGAGGGGATGAAGACCACGATGGATATTGGAACGAGGAACCTGTGGGCTATGAAATACTAGGAGTTGTCAAAGATTTTAATTACGAACGTCTTTCCCTAAAACCGGAACCTTTGGTGATGGTTTATTTAGACAGAAAACAACAGGATGATTTTCTTATCCAGTTTGAAAAAGGCGCTACGGTGGCAGGGCTCGCTTCCGTAGAAAAAATGTTTCACCAAGCCAATCCCAATGAAGTTTTTACCTACTCTTTTTTAACCGACGAAATCGGCGAGATGTACGAGAAGGAAAAGCAGTTGAGTATCCTCTACATGGTATTTACTGCCCTAGCGTTAATAATATCTTCTATAGGTCTTTTTACGATTGCACTTTATGATACGCGAAGACGGGTAAAGGAAATCGGCATCCGTAAGGTGAACGGGGCCAAAACCCATGAGGTTCTGGTAATGCTCAATAAGGATTTCTCCAAATTTGTAGGTCTAGCGTTCGCATTGGCCTGCCCGATCACCTACCTTTTGATGGATAAATGGCTCGAAAATTTTGCATATCGAACCGATATGAGTTGGTGGGTATTCCTGTTGTCAGGTGCTTTCACTTTGCTAATTGCCCTGTTGACGGTTAGCTGGCAAAGTTATAGGGCGGCAAATGCCAATCCCGTAAATAGTTTGCGTACTGAATAATGACTTTTAAAGTAAACATTAGTGTAATTCACTAATAATAAAGTACTTGCAAAGATGGTCCGAAAACAGGTTTTGATATAATGAGATAAAAAAATATCATGCTAAAAAACCACCTAAAACTATTCCTCCGCAACCTTTGGAAGAACAGGTTGCTCTCCCTGCTCAAACCTTAGTAGTCTCAACCGGATGGTCTTGCGCACCGAGAGCGGTGACTTGCGGCAATTACTGGGAGAGTTGGAGCAAGTTTGGAAATCGACCGTCATCGAGGTTCCCTTTTCCTATGCATTTAAGGATCAAGAGGTCGGTAAAATGTATGAGGAAGAAAAGCGCTTGGGCAACATTTCGATGCTGTTTACCATCATCGCCATTCTCATCAGCTGCCTCGGCCTTTTCGGACTGGTATCGTATGTGTCCGAACAAAAGAAAAAAAAAATCGGTATCCGAAAAGTATTGGGGGCAAGCATAAGCTCGGTCGTAAAGTTGTTGACAAAAGACTTTGTGAAACTGGTAGGGCTGCCTTTTTGATCGCTACCCCAATTACTTACTACTTCATGCAAAGATGGCTAGAGGATTTTACGTATCGAATGGACATAGAATGGTGGGTATTTCTTCTGTCCGGAAGTTTCGCCTTGGTCATAGCATTGCTGACCGTTGGGTTCCAATCCCTGAAATCGGCGGTGGCGAACCCGGTCAAAAGTTTGCGGACGGAGTAGAATGTATAGCCCCGGATAGTTTGATTCGCCAATTTCCAAAAGTCAATCGTTATAAAAAGCAATTATGCTGGCAATAGCCTTACGTTTCGTAACTACTTGTGGATTAGCGTTAATATCGTATGTGGAAATTCTTTAACTTTGTGATGTGTTGACCCAGAAACAGATCGATATTATTATCAGTGCCATGAAACCTTTCAATCCAGTAAGGATTGGAATATTCGGTTCTGTGGCTAGAGGCGAGGCTACCCAAAATAGTGACATTGACATCTTGTACAGTTTTCAGGACACCATAGGTCTATTCAAACTCATTGGCCTACAACAAAAGTTGGAGGAAAAGTTGAACATAAAAGTGGATTTGGTGGCCGAAAAATACATCAACCCCAAATTGAGACCCTATATTCTAAATGAACTAAGACTTATTTATGGCGGTTGACAAAGACCTGTTTCGGTTGGAACATATACAGGAGAGCATCAAAAAAATTGAAAAGTTGGTCGACATTCTCGAAACCTATGATGCTTTTGAACAGAAGTGGATAGAACAGGATTCGGTCATTCGAAATTTTGAAATCATAGGGGAAGCCTCGAACCATCTCTCTGAAAAGCTGCGTAATTCGTATCCCGAAATGCCTTGGAACGAAATGCGAGGTATGCGTAATTTTATGGCCCACGAATACTTTGGGCTTCAATTGGACACTATTTGGGATGCGGCGGTCAAAGAAATTCCCATTCTCGGGGAACAGATTAAAGAAATCCTCCAAAATCTGAAAGGGTAAGCCCATCTTTTTTATTCCAAAAAGACATTCTAAAAATTACCAAAAAGCGGGTCAACAAGGTCATTGTGAGTCCGCATATTCAGGTAACCTTCCTACAAGGCGATTTCTTCAAGATTTTCGCCTTCCCTTTGATCAACGGCACAAACAGGGTTGAACTGGCGGCGCCCAATACTGCCGTTCTTACGGAAGCCCTTGCCCTCAAGATGTTCGGAAAGATTGATGTAGTCAGCAACACTTTCGTGCTCGAAAATGACAAAACCATTCAGATTACCGGGGTTTTAAAGAATGTGCCAAAAAGAATTCAGCGTTAGCGCCAAGTTGGCCGATGAGGACTATCTAAAAACCTTGGGCTTTGAGCTTATCGCCGGTCGCAATTTCATAAAAAGGGATACGCTCGATGAGGTGGTCGTGAACGCCAAACTGGCCCAAAACTAGGTCTGGACGGCCCGGAGGAAATGTTGGGCAAACAGATTGCCTTGAACGGCGGGATGCAAAAGGCGACCATTGTGAGTGTCGTGGAGGACTTTCATGATTTTAGTTTTACCGAAGATATCGGTCAGGTCTTTATTGCGCCCTTTACTAGCACCAATTTAAGTTTCTCCATCGTTTTCCCTGAAATCAGCAAAAAATCATTTTGTAGGGCATTGAAAAAAGTACGGCTATTATTTTAAGTAATCTTTGCCATGTCACCGACATTTTGAAACTAAAAATACGAAAAACAGGGTGCAAGTCGCCACATTTCGGAAAAGACGAGATTTTGGCGTAAGTGCTGTGTCAATATAATGTACAACGCATGTAAAAATATTTTACACAACAGTGGTATTTTTAAAGTAAATATTATTGTAATACACTAATAATAAAATACTTGCGAAGATGGCACGAAAATAGTTTTGATATAATGAGGTAAAAAAATACCATGCTAAAAAACCACCTAAAACTGTCCCTCCGCAACCTGTGGAAAAATAGGCTGCTCTCCCTACTCAACCTTCTCGGCCTGAGTATCGGGATCGGGAGCGTACTGACCCTGATTTTCTCCGTTTACGCCTTTTATACCGCGGATTCGAACATCGAGGATCAAGAGAACATCTATTATTTAAAGACGACCACTACGGGAGGCGATACCTATCGCGACACGCCCTTCCCGCTGTTGGACGAAATATTGGCATCGTCTCCCGAAGTGATCGCCGGCACCCATATGCACGGTTGGGGCGACCTTTGGCTGGAACATGGGGAATCGGAATTGCAGGAACCGACCGACTACGTCGACCCCGAATTTTTTGAGGTGTTTTCCCTGCCCCTAAAATATGGTGATACTAGGACGGCTCTTAAAAACAAATTTTCAATCATTTTGACGGATAGGGTAAGCCAAAAGATCTTTGGCCAAGAAAACCCCGTCGGCCGGACCCTAATAGCGGACGATTCACTGAACCTTACGGTAACCGGGGTTTTGGAACCTATTAGTCCGTATTCCTCGCTTCGCTTTGGGGTACTGTTGTCCAACGAAATTTTGGAGAACAATCCTAGTTTTATGGAGAATTCGGGTTGGGACAACAGTTTTACCTTTATTGGCCTAAGACTCCGTCCCGAAACCGATATGGCGCAATTCGAAGCCCGTATGGGACAACTTGTACAGAAAAATTATCCAGATCCGAGTATTATTGCCTCCATAAAGGCCATGCCTTTTGCCGATATGCGCATGGAAGCCTTCCCGGTGGTCAAGACCATTATCGGCGGTTCCATTGCCGCATCGTTTTTTGTGCTGCTCGTCGTATTGGTCAATCTGCTCAACCTGAACACTTCTACTATGTTCCGCCGAACCAAGGATATTGCGGTACGCAAGATTCTCGGCGGCAGTAAGAAGAGCATCATTGTTCAGTTTTGTCTGGAAAACGGTATTTTGGTATTCGTATCCATCCTAATTTCGGGGTTTTTGTTCCTCGGGCTTTTGTTGCCGAAGCTGAACGATATTTATGGTGCGGATTTCGGTAAGATTTCATTTAGCGCAGGACATGATTATCCGGTCATCCTGTATACCATCGGACTTGGGCTCTTGACTACTCTGGTAGTCGGTGTTTTTCCTACTTTGCGATTTATCTCAGTACCGATATCCACGGGAATCAAGGGAAAGATCGCATCTATCAATAGCAACTTTTTTCTTAAGAATTCCTTTATCATTCTGCAGTTTGCCATAGCGATTCTCTTTATCTGTGTGGCCGTTATCCTGAACGGTCAGATTCGGTATATGAAAAATGCCCCCTTGGGTTTCAATAGGGATAACGTGGTCGTGGGCAACATCGATCTGGAATATAAGGATGTAGAAACGGCAACATCGACTTTTGGGACATTATTGGATAAATTGAATGCAAATCCATACGTAAAAAACCTTTCGACAAGTGATGCGATACCCTCCGCTTATAATTATGACTACACTACTTTTTATGATCCGAATACGGATAGTGATGTCCGTATGCGCCGCGCCCACGTGGATGATGGCTACCTAAAGACCCTTGAAATTCCGGTTACGATGGGAAGGGACTTTGATGAACATATCGATAACGCGCAAGACAACCCCGTCATTATAAACCGGACGGCCATGAAGGCCCTTGGATGGAATGGCATTGAAGGAAAACGGTTGAAGTTCAAGAACGATTCCAACGCGGGATACCCGGTAGTCGGGGTCATGGATGATTTCCACTATCAGGATATGCAAAACGCCGTAGAGCCTTTGGTGCATTTCTATCGGGATGAGGACGATTTGGCCGCACATCAATTTCTCAGTGTCCGGGTTATGGACGGGCATGAAAAGGATGTTCAAGCGCTGATCAGCAGTGCGTTCGACGACATAGCATCCCGTAGGACCTATGAATCCCAAGCCCTTGCCGATAGGGTAAGTGCCCAATACAACCTGATCGACGGCATTCTGAAAACGGTAAACGTCGTCGCCCTTTTGACCATTTTTATTTCCTGTTCGGGCTGATATCCTTTATGGCCAAAAGGCGGGTGAAAGAAATCGGTATCCGTAAAGTATTGGGGGCGGGGGTATTACGGATAGCCCTACTGCTATCCAAGGATTACCTGCTATTGGTGGGGTTTGCGGCCCTGATCGCCTTTCCCATTGCTTGGTATTTGATGAACGCCTGGTTGGGTAGTTTCGCTTACAGCATCGCGATTCAATGGTGGATGTTCGCCTTGGGCGGATTGATCGCAATGCTCATTACAAGTTTTACATTGGGATTACAAGCGGTAAGATCGGCCAGGGCCAACCCTGTAAGGAGTTTGCGGACGGAATAAGTAATTCAAAAAACGAGAACCATGTTCAAAAACTATCTAAAAATCGCTTGGCGGAATATCCGAAGAAACAAATTGCATGCATTTATCAATATCGCCGGGTTGGCAGTAGCATTTTCAATTAGTATCCTCCTGTTTTTGGTCGCCTATTTCCACTTAAGTTATGACTCTTTTCATAAGGACAAGGACCAACTGTTTAGAATATCCCGTTATGAAAATAGCTCACAGGGTAACGAGTTGTCCGCAAATATGCCCTTACCCCTCGCGGCTGCCTTAGAAGAGGAAATCCCAGATATTGAAACTGCCCTAACCGTACATAGGGGTAGGCCGGAAAACATTACCTATCAGGATAAAAGTATTGAGAGGACAATTCTTAGAACGGACCCCGAATTTTTCGATATGCTCAACTTCCCTATTATTAAAGGGAATAGTGCGAAAGCACTTTCCGGTATCCGGAGTATTGCTTTAAGCGAAAGTACGGCAAAAGCGGTTTTTGGAGATACCGACCCTATCGGGAAAGTGCTGAAAATTGGTAAGACCGGAGAACAGCAGCCGTATACCGTATCAGCCGTAATTAAAGAACCCCCCAAGAATTCCAGCATTCGATTTGACGCGGTGGCAAGAATTGAAACCTTTCCGGATTATGGCACTAATAAAGATAATTGGGGTTCTAATGCATCCAACGTTTTTGTGAAGATTTTGAAGAACAGTGCCCCAGAGTCGGTAGAAGGCAAACTAGTTCCTTTTGTAGAAAAATATTATCCCGAACAATTGGCACAGCTCAAAAGCGAGCAACCGGAGATTAAGGAAACCCCGGAATTACTCAGCTTAAATCTGACCCATATCGAAAATATCCATTTTTCAGGACAACAGGGGGGTCCTTTGGCATTGATATATGCCCTCATAGGCTTGGGAGCATTCATCCTATTGATTGCCTGTTTTAATTTTGTAAACCTGAACATGGCGCGTTCTTTTAACAGAAGCCGCGAATTGGGTGTTCGGAAAACCTTGGGTGCGTTTAAGGGGCAGCTTTTTTTACAATTATGGGGTGAGGCTTTTCTACTCTATTTTATTGGTTTTTTAATCGGTATCGGCCTTGCGTATCAACTGGTGCCCGTATTCAATGGTCAATTTGGCGGTGGTATTGAAATTTCAACCTTATTGCAGCCTGCTTTTTTGATGCTTATGTTGGGGATCTTCGTTTTGGTCACATTGATCGCTGGTGGGTACCCTGCATTAAAAATGGCCAATTTCGGACTGGTCGAGATTCTTAAGGGAAACGTTTCCACAAAAAAACCCGGTGCACTTAGAAATACGCTATTGGTTGGTCAATTCGCTATTTCCAGCCTACTTATCTGCATTAGTGTAATCGCATGGCAACAGTTGGATTTCTTAAAGGAAAAACCCATCGGTTTTGAAAAGGAACAGGTAATCAGCATTCCCGTAGGCAATCAGGAAGATGGTAGAAAAGTACTGGCCCGGATGCGAAACGAACTTGGCGGTGACCCCAGTATCGTTTCTGTTACCGGGGCAGGTGGCAATGTGGGCAGGGGCCTGGATCGCGTAACTTCTAGATCCGTTATTGGCATGGATTACAATCAAAATCAAGTTTCGGCCGATTGGCTCTTGACCGATTTCGATTACCTGAAAACCTTACAAATCCCCATCCTAAAAGGAAGGGATTTTAACCGGGATTATGCCTCCGATACCGTAAATGCCATAGTGGTAACGGAAAGTTTTGTAAAAGCAATGGGGGAGAGTGACCCCATTGGCAAATTTATCGGAGGGAAGGATAGTACTTCCGGAAAACAGATTATTGGTGTAGTACCCGATTTTTATGCCTATTCCCCTTCTGAAGCAAATCGACCGATAGCCATGTATACATCGGCTGACGAGGCCATTAATTACATTTTTCTGAAAGTCCGTTCCTATGATCCGAGTGCAACTATGGAAAGACTTACCTCAGCCTGGGAAAAAGTAACCGTTGATGCGGTTTTCAGGGCTTCTTTTTTGGATGAAAACCTTCAGGCTTGGTACGAAGAAGAAAGGGTTGTGACCACGATTTTCGGCCTGGCTTCGGGCATAGCGATTTTCCTTTCCTGTTTGGGTCTTTTTGCAATTTCGCTGTTGGTCATCGAGTTGCGTACGAAGGAAATCGGAATCCGAAAAGTGATGGGGGCTTCGGCAAAAGGCATTGTCAAGATGATTTCTTTCCATTTTTTAAAATTGGTGCTGATCAGCCTCTTGATTGCCATACCGTTAGCATGGCTCGCGATGCAAAATTGGATCGAAGGGTATGAATATCGCATAGAGATCAATCCGTTGACCTTTATCGGAGTAGGTCTTTTGGTCGCTTTGGTCACGGTGGTTACCGTAAGCTTTCATGCGGTAAAGGCGGCAATTGTAAACCCGGTAAAAAGTTTACGGACAGAATAGATTATCAAACCAGCTTATAGTTAGGCCAGGTCAAAAAACAAAAAACCATGTTCAGAAACTATTTAAAAATCGCCTGGCGGAATCTTTGGAAGAATAAAGGCTACAGTGTCCTCAATATTTTTGGCCTGGCCATCGGCATCACCTGTGCCAGCTTGATATTGCTATGGGTGGAAGACGAAGTAAACTTCAATAGTGTTTTTCCGAAAGGGGAACGGGTATATTATGTGCCGACAAACAATCAATTTGAGGGGGAATGGCGAACGTTTTACCAGTCCACTCCCGGACCATTGGCAAAAGCGATGAAAGATGAGATTCCGGGGATTGTGGGTAGTGCCAGAACAACTTCGGAAAAC
>DASSWC010000177.1:0-20402 GCA_035705395.1 Pricia sp.
GTAAGGGTTGGGATAAAGAAATTCCGGATTTCCGGATAATTGGCGTTGGCCACCTCATCAGGATATTTTTCCTTTACCCGTTCCATGGGTAACACCATATTGGATTGACCGGCACCCAACCAAACATCCCCAAAAAGAACGTTTTTTACCGTAACCTGATTCTTTCCTTTAAAATTTAAGGTAAAAGGTCCACCGGCTTTTTGTGGGGTCAATCGAATGGACCAATTTCCGTTTTGGTCCGCAGTTGTTTTATAGATTTTGCCCATTAAGGACATCTCCACTTTTTCATCGGGGGACGCCCATCCCCAAATATTTAAGTTGGCCTCTCGCTGCAATACCATCCCATCACTTATGAGCTTTGGCAGTCGTACTTGGGCTATTATCTTTTGTAAGCCAAAAAGAAAAACAGCAACAAGGAGGAATTTGAGAATTTTTGAATTCATTTTATTCTATTGTCTTCAACAATAATACTTGTCTTTTAAGAATTATTATCTCATTCCGGATTCTGTTCTTCAAGACCGGCCATGAAACCATCATAGGCCATCTTGGTGTTGAAGTCATTATCATAAAGTAATGGCCAATCGGTACCACCATCATATAACCAACTATCTTGATCTCTAAAGCCCCAAATCGTCATCCCATATTGCTGTGCTTCAGGTACAATGGTGGTGTAGTAATACGAAGCCCTTTGAAATTGTCTTTTTTGTGCCAGTGCCCTTTCATTTGTAAATGAGGTGATATCATTATTGGAATTTACCTTTACGTCAAGTTCAGAGCCGTGTACCAAAAGTCCCGTAGCACTAATTTCCTCTATAGCTAGGGGCAGGTCACTGGTAGGCCATTCGTGGTTCATATGCATTTGCATTCCGATACCATCTATGGGGATATTATTGGCCTGAAAGGTATTGACCATACTAATGATAGCATTTCTTTTTTCGGGAGTACCCGCAATATTGTAATCATTGTAAAAAAGTTTTACATCCGGGTCTGCCTCACGGGCCCAAGTAAACAGCTTTTCAATATAACCATCTCCCATACGTTCCCTAAAAAGACTTTGTCTTATATCTCCACCATCGAAATATTCGTTCATCACATCCCATCCGGTCACTATAGGGTTGCCATTGTCGTCAATTTCTTTGGCAAAATGAACCACTGTGGCTTTGACATAGCCTTCAATTTGAGCCTCAAATTCTTCATCGGTACCGTTAAAACTGTTGAGCCACTCTGGTATCGATGCATGCCATACCAATGCATGACCATGTACGCGAAGGCCGTTCTCTTTCGCATATGCTACTATTGCATCGCCGTCGCTGAAATCATAGGTGTCCGGTCCAGTGAACATATTGGCCATTTTCATGTCATTTTCAGCTGTAATACTGTTATAATCATCGGACAAGACTGATCTAAACTTCATGTTATCAGAACTTGAAGAGGCCAGTTTTGAAGCTGACACAATGTTGCCAATGGGAAAATCGGCTACATCTTTCAAAAAAACCGTTTCAACCACGTCATCATCTGTAGTATCATCCTCACCGCCTGTAGACCCATCGCCATCTGTTGGCCCGCCAACAGTAGGTCCATCATCACTATTAGAGCTACAGCTCATGGTCAAGGCAAACAATGCCAATATTAATACTCTCGACATTTTCATAAAATTGAATTTAATAGTTTGCCTACTCCAAAAATTGTGATGCTTTTTCGGCCTTTCATTGGATGTCTTCATAATCTGTTATTTTAGCAAAATATCATTGCCTGTCGTCGCATACAGCCCCAGCATTGCTCCTGTAAATCCTCCTGCCACATCCGTAGAAAGTATGTCACCGGCTACTATTCCCCCGACCTTTATAAAGTCGTCTCCATCGGTTGAAAATTCAAACTTATATTCGTTTCCAGAAGCGGAAATTCGTAATGTCAGTGTATTTTTGAGTTCAATTTTGGCACTGCCGATAATCTCGGATTTAATCCCCCCACCTCGATCAGGTCGGCTATTTTTCTGCAATACCAAGTAATTGTCCTTTCCCTTTTTAGTAAGACCGAATACAAAATTGGAACCTTCATTCTGATATGCGGTCACTCCGGCCATATCCTTTTCTGTTTTTGGGGTGTATTGCATCCGGGTGGTAAATGAAAAGGTTTTATGCTGTTGCCTATAAAACAGCGTTGAAGTTGGTTTTAATTCCTTGATATTCGTGGAAAATGGAGTTATTTCCAATCCATTTTTTGTTTTTCTGATGAATTCTTCCCTTGGCCCACGCAGCCCAATCCATCTGAAATCAAGATTTTCCGAAGAGAAATCCTCCTCATAGGTAAAATTTCCGTTTGGCAAATAACCATTTTGACCTGTTTTATTGGTTATCCCTTCCGGCATTTTAAGTTTTGGTTCCATAGGAATTAAGCCATTTACAAAAACAGGAAATTCACCTGACCAATCCACCGGTAATATAAATGTTTCCCTACCGGTATTCACCTGGTTTTTACCATTGGGGCGAATGGCAAGGAAAACTCCGTAATACTTATCGTCAGGTCCTTTTACCAAATCTGCATGTCCTGCCCAATCAACTTTATTCTTTCTATCCTTTTCAAGGTAGCGCTGCGTCAAGATGGGATTACTGGGAGCGGGAATAAAAGGGCCTTTGGGGCTATCACTTTTAAAGACTACTTCACTGTGCCAGTCACCAGTTCCTCCTTCTGCACACATCAAGAAGTACTTTCCATCCTTTTTATAGATATGCGGTGCCTCTATCCAAATTGGTTCTTCGGTAATGTCAACACCACCATCAACTATAATTTTATCCGTACCGGCAATTACTTGGTCGTTTTCTACATCATAATCCCAGATTTTAATGACCCTGTGTCCCTTGTATAGTTCTTTTCCTTCGTCTGGTGCATCATTATGAATAACGTATCCCTTGCCATCGTCGTCAAAGAAAATTGAAGGGTCAATGCCGCCAAAATTTAATTTTATGGGATCGCTCCAACCTTTCATCGGGTCTTTGGTTTTGACCAGGATATTCCCCAGTCCACCAGCAAAAGCGGTAACAATCATATAGAATGTGTCATTTTTAGGATTATACGTGATTCCCGGAGCATAAACCCCTTGGCTTATACCGGTATCATGCACATCCAGTTGTGAAGGTCTATCTAAAACGTGTCCTATTTGTTTCCAGTTCACCAAATCGTTGGAATGAAAGATAGGCACGCCTGGAAACATTGCAAACGAGGAACATACCAAATAGTAATCGTCCCCTTTTCGTGTTATTGCCGGGTCTGGATAACACCCTTGTAATATTGGATTGAAAAACTCATCGCTTTCCAAAGCGTAATCATTATATACCTGATCATTACCCTCATAGATCACTTTGGTAAATATGGGCGTATTTTTTGGAGCGGGATAATCCTGATTTTCGACTTGACTAAAACTTACTAACGTAAATACGATTAGAAGCACAATTGTAAGAGGAATTTTCACTTTTTTCGTTTTTATTTTGTTTTTTAGTTACATTTTAATGGGTAAGGGCTAGTCAGTCCATAAAAATACCTAAAAAAAAGCGCTTTGAATTTAGATCGCAGATCAATGCAACGGATAAGGTATGGGGTTATCGTCAATTTTGCGGCTCCGAAAATATAAGCATTTCCTTGTTGTACCGCTCCTTATAATCTAACGGGCTCAGGCCGGTAATTTTTCGAAACACCTCGCGAAATGCCTTTTCGTCCGAATACCCTGCCTCATACATCACCTCGCTAATCGTTTTTCGGGTGGTCTCGAGGGCTTTCTTGGCAATCTCTATTTTTACCCGTTGTGAATATTCCAACGGGGTGTTTCCCGTGGCTTTGATAAATCGCCGGTCGAACTGTCGCCTGCTGACCGGGAATCTGGAAGATAATTTCATAATCGAAATTTTTTCTTGCGGATTGCTTTCGATATAGGCCTGGGCTTCCTCCACCATTTCGTCTCCGTGCATTTTTTGGCCCTTGAAGATAATGAACGGGGACTGGCGTTGCCTATCCATTTGAATCTGAAAGACTTTGGAGCAGAAAATGGCCGTTGCACGGTCATAATATTTTTCCACAAGGTAGATGATTAGGTTCAGAAAGGAATAGGCGCCCCCGTTGGTATAGATTCCATGTTCATCGGTAATGAGTTTGTCGGTCTGCAGGTTTACCTTTGGGAACCTTTGCCTAAAATTTTCCGTGGCCGCCCAATGTGTGGAACAAATTTTGCCATCCAGCAAGCCTGCCGCTGCCAACAAAAATGCTCCCGTACAGATGCTCGCTATTTCCGCTCCGTTTTTATACTGCTGACGTAGCCAGTCGATAAGCGATCGGTTCCCTGTTATGGCCGTTTCGTAATTATGGTTCAGTGAAGGGACGATGATCAAATCGGTCTTCTTGATGGTCGCAATATCCGTCCGGGGCTTCACTGAAAACAGTCCGTCGTAGAAGCCCACTTCTTCGGACGTCCCCGCCAAATCTATGGTGAACACTTCCTTTTTGCCCCTTTCTTTCCAATGGGCATTAGCCCTGGTAAATATTTTGTAGGGGCCTACGATACTGCTCAGATTGTTCTGGCCTTCGGGAACCAGTATGGTCAGCTGTTTCATTTTATCTTTTTGTAAAGATAAAGATATTGGATGTCCAAATCAACCCGCCATAAAGTCTAAATTACAGCCTTATATTGTTATTTTTAGATACTAATTTTGAACCGAATACTAGTCGTAGAAAAGGACAACTATTGAATTAGTGGCACAAGGAACCGATTTTTAACCCAGAAAAACAAACAGCAAAATGGCGGATATCATTCACAGGGTAGGTATTAAGGCCCCGGTTTCAGAGGTGTATAAGGCATTATCATCGGTCGAAGGTATTGCGAGCTGGTGGACCCGAAATACCTCCGGTACATCGGCGGTAGGAAAAACGATAGGCGTACGCTTTCATTCAAAAGAAGGAAAAGAGGTCGGCAGGATGGGCATGGTCGTAGAGGCCCTCGAACCCAATAAAAAGGTACATTGGCACTTTACTTCGGGGCCCGAGGAGTGGATCGGCACGGACGTGATATTCCATATACACTGGGAAGAGGATCACACCATCGTTCTCTTTGGACATAGAAACTGGCGTGAGGCCGTGGAATTCACAGCCCATTGCAGTATGAAATGGGCCATATTTTTGCTGAGCCTCAAAGAATTTCTGGAAACGGGCGAGGGCAAGCCCGCGCCCCAAGATATAAAGATAGACAACTGGAACTAGCGCCGATTTTTTGCGCATAAACACTATTATCCCATGAAAGACAAAAGTTTCAACACGGCTACGGAAGTAGAAAAACCGGCAATGGACGTATTCACTGCCATAAACGATGTACGAGGATGGTGGTCCGAGAATCTAATAGGCAAGACCGATGAATTTAACGGCACATTCACGCATCGTGACAGGTACCTCATTGTGACATTCAAGATTACCGAACTGTCACAACGAAAAATCGTTTGGGAGGTCGTATCTAGCCATAACAATATGTTTTTGGACAACCTGCACGAATGGGAGGGCACAAGAATTGTTTTTGAAATATCGGAAAAAGGTAATAGGACACATATCGACTTTACGCACGAGGGCTTGACTCCCCGATTTGAATGCCATAAGGTCTGTTCAAAAGCCTGGGGCTTTTTTATCACAACCAGTCTCAAGAATTTTATCGAGACCGGAAAGGGAGATCCCATCTCCTATGACTATGCCTCCTTTACCACTTCCATCACGGTAAATAGATCTGCCCGGGAAGTATATGAAGCGGTCAATAACGTTCGTGGATGGTGGCTGGAGGATATACAGGGCGATACGGCAAACCTCAATGGGGAATTCAAATTTTATGAAGGAAAAAGGCTCGAGTTTCACTGTAGGATTATCGAATCGGTTCCCTTTGAACGGATCGTATGGCTGGTGCTGGACCAAAATTTTAGAAACACCGAAAAACAGGAATGGAAGGGTACCACGGTCCTCTTTGAAATTTTGGAAAAAGAGGGCCGAGCCCAACTTCGTTTCACTCATCTGGGCCTTGTCCCCACGCTCGACAGCTACGAACCCTGCCAAAATGCCTGGGGTAACTATATCAATCTCAGTTTGCGTAACTTGATCGAGGAAGGCAAAGGCCAGCCGAACAAATGGTGATTTGAAAATGTGAAACAAGTTTGAGGGCGAAAAAAACCTAGCATAAAAAATGGCTCGGGCCTGAAATACGATGTCTACCTATGAACCTGATCATTTTTTTGAAAGAGCGACCGGTGATATGCCTATACGCATCCATTACATCCCTACGGAGGTTTCAGGCACTTTTATCTGTCCAATGAGCCTATCGAGATTTTGTAGGGATTTGGTCATGCCCGACCGAACCTTATTCTTGGTTCCCAGATCGAATAGGAGTCTCGAGAGTGGCTTTTTTTCGATATAATAGTCAAGGGTCAGCCTTGTTTTCCGGTCACCCAGTTTTTCCAATGTGTAATGTGAAAGCGTTTCCGTATCCTCATCGACCTCGCTGAATTCAACCCTATCTTTTTGATAGGAATAATGGTTGGCATAGGTATAGGTTGCCCCTTGGTCCGAAATAATCTTACAGCGTACCCCAATACGTGGAAGAAAATGATTTTCGATCTCCACTTCCTTTACGCCATGCATCCAACGGGAACGGTAACTAAAATCCGCAGCGGCATGCAATAAGGTAATCATATCCGTTTCGTATTCCCTTGTAAGGGCAATCGCCTTAGTCTTGTTGGCCAGATCCAGTTTTTGGATAGGGTCGGGGGAAAGCTGGCGTTTAAGGGGCGCCAGTTGGGTATAACGGAACGCTATCGGCCCTTCATCGGTCTGTTTTGTACTGTTGCTCCATGTTATCCAATCCGCCAGATTAACCAGATTTAAAAGCGAATCGTCTTTTGCAAGCTCGTCCGTAACCAACCAGTATTCGTGGTTTTCAATATCGTTTTTAAGAAGGCGATGGGCCACAATGAGATCCTTGCCGATCAGTTTACTGAAATTCTTGACCTGATACCCGGTAAATTCCCCATAGTGGGTAATGACCTTTAAGGTAAGGCGAATGGCGCTCATGCAGGCCTTACATTGGCAATAGCGCCTGTTTTCATAGGCCATCAGGTTTTTATGAAAGGCCTCGAACATTCCCTTGACCTGCCCGTACACCTCTTCCATGGCCGGGCGTTCACCGAATTTGTAGAATAAAATGGCATCCCCCTCGATTTCGGAAACGGTAAGGTCCGTACGGTTGGCATCGATCAGGATTTCGAGTAGTTCGCCTATGATGAGGCGGCTGTGCCCGATCTCCATTTCGGTCACGAACCGGGAGAACCCGCTGATATCCGGTATAAAGATCAGGCCTTTGTTTTCCATTTTTCAATTTTTTTTGAGGACCATGAAGATACTGATTAAAGTACGCATTTCATAGGCCATCCGTTTATTGTCGGCACAATTGACCGTTCGTCGCAGCATCCCCCGGATAGGTATATTCCAAGATTATCCTAAGCATCCATACGAGGTATAAAGTGAATTTTAACCCACATCATCCATAATCGGAGTAGTACGTCGAAATAAAACGGGCTGGGGCCTCACCTTACATATCTTGCGGTCAATTAAGCCGTTGAACCAATAACCAAGTTACTTTTCCAGGCTTATTTCAACCTTTTACAACGAATTGCGACATGACGAATTCCCGAATTCTGACATGGGCATTGCTATGCCTTATATTTTCCCATTTTTCCGTTTCGGCCCAGGTCAATCCTTGGCAAAAAGTAGGGTCAAAATCTGCCACCGATACCCATAAATCTAGTGGGGAAATTTTTAGTTTGAACCAGGACCTGTTTGAAAGAACCTGTAGCAAAGCTCCTCGTAGAACGGATAATAAAACATCGCAAGCAATCATGAGTTTCCCTGACAATAAGGGGGGCTTTAAGGATTATGCAATTTACAAGAGTCAAATATTGCACCCTGAACTGGCCAAAAAATTCCCCGACATCGAATCCTTTGTAGGGAAATCCGCCAAAGGCGATCTAATCCATTTTAGCTTTTCCAAGCATGACGGTCTACATGCCTATTTGGTTCAACCTGACCAAAAATCAGTATCGATATCACCTTCAGGACAAGGATCCAAAAATCAGTATTTGCTTTCAAAAGGTCCTCGTTCTTCCGAACCTTTTGAATGTCTGGTAGAAGATGTTGCCGACAAAACAAAGCTAGGCACGTCCGATACCTCCCGTAATGCCGATGATGGGTATCTAAGAAAATACCGATTGGCACTTTCTACAACTGGGGAATACGCACACTATTTTTTAGATGGCACCGAAGCCGATG
Source organism: Pricia sp. (assembly GCA_035705395.1). Lineage (GTDB taxonomy): Bacteria > Bacteroidota > Bacteroidia > Flavobacteriales > Flavobacteriaceae > Pricia. Next base: position 8,341 of record DASSWC010000177.1, read on the forward strand.
ATACCGCTAGGAAAGCAAAAGTATTGGCGGCCATGGTTTCAGCCATGACCCACGTCAATATGGTTTTTGAGCGTGATTTTGGGGTTACTATGGAAATCGTAGCCAACAATGACGAGATTGTTTATCTCGATGCCAGTACGGACCCGTATATGGGTTCGTATAACAGACAACTACAAAGTACCTTGGATGCCAATATAGGTTCCGATGCCTATGATGTGGGTCACGTATTTGTCTTATCTTCTAGCATACATGGTAATGCCGGCTGCATCGCATGCGTATGTAGGGATGGGCAAAAAGGAAGTGCGTTTTCCGCACATAACGCTCCCGAGACAGAGAATTTCAATCGTTTGGTCATGCATGAAATGGGCCATCAGTTCGGAAGCTATCATACCATGGGAGGCGGCTGTCGAAGTGGCTTTAACAGTGAGGTTGAACCAGGCAGCGGTAGTACTATTATGAGTTATGCCGGTATTTGCTACCCAAATGTACAGTCTGAATCCGATGACTATTTCAACTATGTCAACCTCAGGGACGTGGGTATCTGGACCATCGAGAACAGTGATTGTGCCGAATTGATCTCAATTACCAATAACGCCCCAACCGCAGATGCCGGTACTAACTATACCATCCCGAAATCCACCCCTTTTACCTTGGCAGGGGTTGCGACCGATGCCGACGGATTGGAAGGTTTGACCTATTGCTGGGAGCAAAATGACCCAGAGATTCCCTCGTCAAGTGGCACTCCATCTCCGAGTTGGACGCAAGGCGCCATATTTCGATCAAGACCCCCGGTCGATTCCCCCGTACGCCATTTACCCCAGATGTCCGATTTGCTTCAAAATAACCTCATCCCGACTTGGGAAGTTTTGCCCGGCGTTTCACGGTCTATGGAATTTGCGTTTACGGTTCGTGACAACGGTGAAACTGGGGGGCAAACCGCGTCGGATTTGATGCAGGTAACGGTAGATGGAGGTTCGGGTCCTTTTGAGTTGACAAGTCCGAATACGAACGTTATATGGGAATCTGGCGAAACCGTCACGGTAAACTGGAATGTTTCACGAACCAATCAAGCCCCGATAAATGCGAGCCTGGTTTCACTATTTCTTTCGGTCGATGGATACCAGTATCAAATCCCGATACTTGAAGAAACTGCAAATGATGGTGAAGAAACTTTTGTTTTGCCCGCCTTACCCTCCTCCACCACCGCGAGACTGATGTTAAAGGCAGTTGACAATATATTTTTTGCCCTAAACCCTTCGAACTTTACGACACAGTCTTCTGAATTTATCATGGCCCTTGATCAAACCTCAAGGGATATCTGCTCAGGCGAAGATGTGGCATATTCCTTTGTGTACAGGACGTTTTTAGACTTTGATGAAACCACTAGCTTCTCGGTTGAAAACCTACCGGAAGGGTTGACGGCAACGTTTGCCCCTGAAACCGTATCCGGGCAACAAGCTACGGGTCACTCCGTCAGTTTGACAATAACGGGCAGTGCAGGCGTTTCCACCGGTGCTTATGAGTTCAATGTTGTAGGTACCGCGGCGTCGATAGTAAAAAAAACTCCAATATCATTACATGTTTTTGAAGAAGATGTAAATACCCCGGTGGTCACTACACCCGAAGATGGGGATATCGGACTTGCACCGAACCTGATCTTTCAGTGGTCAGCCGATGATAATGCGAAAAATTATCAAATTGACATCGCTACAGATGCCAATTTTACGGAACTTGTTGAGTCCCACGTTACCGAAGAACCGCTTTATACGGCATCTTCCTTGACCTACGACGCGCAATACTACTACAGGGTAAAAAGCATCAATACGTGTTCAGAAAGCGGGTATACCGCGGTGGCCTCATTCACCACCGCTTGTGCTGCGCCGTCAAATTTCAGGCTAATATCCACGGGTACGGCATACGTTGAATTGCAGTGGGACAGTGATAGTGCCAACCGTTGGGAAGTTGAATATGGTGCTGTCGGTTTTGAGGTGGGCTCGGGTACCGTGCAATCGGCCATTGGTGATTCGATTACTGTCGAAGGGCTGACATCGTCTACTCCGTATGAATTTTACCTTCGTGCCGTATGCGATCTAGGCGGTACCGGTGAGGTTTCAGATCCGGTTTTAGGAAAAACCATGGAAGATTTCTGTTCAGGAGATCACTTTTATGACAGTGGCGGGCCGGACGGCAACTATGCCAATCGTGAGAACTATTCAAAAATCATCGCCCCAGATAGCCCTGCCGATAGGGTGAAAGTACAGTTTACCTCTTTTCGCTTGGAAAGTTGCTGTGACCTTCTCCAAGTCTACGATGGTGATACGGCTTCCGCTCCTCTGATAGGATCCTTTGGGGGTAATGTGAATATTCCCTTGTTGAAATCCACCCACGCTTCGGGTGCCCTGACCTTTGTCTTCCGCTCCGATGGTAGTGCTACGTATTCCGGATGGGAAGCTACCGTTACCTGCGAGCCCAAGCCCAATTGTGAAGCGCCCATTGATGTGGTCATGCAGAACCGTACCTCGGATACAGTAACGCTTAGCTGGACCGAACCTGGTGTTTCGACGGGGTGGCGTATCGAGTATGGCCTGCCAGGATTTGTCGTGGGTACGGGCACCGAGGTGTCCGCAGGAGGTATTACGGGCACTGTTCCCACCTTGGAACCCAACACCACTTATGAATTTTACGTACGCTCGGTTTGTTCCGATGGCGGAAACAGTGCGGAGAGTGCCTCTATAAGGATCGAGACCTTGTGCGTGCCTTTCAACGCACCTTTTTCGGAGCCTTTTTCGACATACAGGCAAACTCCCGATTGCTGGGAGAGCGATGAAGCCCAATATGCATGGCAATTTAATTCGTATACCAGTAATTTGGGTAGACGTGGCCAGACCACAGGAGCAACGGAAAGTGGGTCAAACTTTGCCTATATCGATGATAGTTATTCTTATGGGACGGCTATACTGGAAACCCCACCCATTAATATTTCCTCGTTGACCAGTCCTGCCCTTTCCTTTTTTCTGAATAGTCACAATGAAGGTGGGAATAACCAAAATTTTTCGGTCGATGTTCATGATGGATCATCTTGGACTGAAGAGGTGTTTACCAGTGCCGAGAACACCATAGGCTGGGAAAGGATTTTTGTGGATCTATCTTTCTTATCGGCAACCACTGAGGTCATTAGAATACGCTTTATTGCAGAAGAAAGTGATGAAGGAAGCATTTTCGATGATGTGGCTATCGATGATGTCAAAATAGATGATTTTGGAGCATGTTATCCACCGAACATTTCGGAAAGTCAGGTCTCCGTAACCACGAACAGTATTGCAATCAATTGGACCCCTGTGGGCACGGGTGCAGATGAATGGGAAATTGAATACGGCGAAATTGGATTTACACCTGGTTCCGGTTTAACGACCACCGCGGGTGGCACCAACACTACACTGGTTGATTTGGCATCGTATACGCAATATGATTTTTATGTAAAAGCATCCTGCGATACGAACAACGAGTTACGAAAAGGACCCTTTACCGTCAGAACGGCGCCGGTGTATTGTGACGGAGATCATTTTTACGATAGTGGCGGGCCGACGTATCAGTATCTGAACAACGAAGCCTACACCGAAACCATAATGCCGCAAAATGCAGGAGACCGAATTAGGGTGAATTTCTTGCGTTTTTCGGTAGGATACAATGATTACTTGAGGGTGTATGACGGTCCGGACGAAAACGCACCGCTTTTAGGGGAGTTTACAGGATACCAAATTCAAGATTGGTTTTTTTCAACCCATGAAACCGGTGCGCTCACGTTTTCTTTCTCGTCAAATGCCTATGACACGTACCAGGGTTGGGAAGCCGAGGTTATCTGCGAACCAAAACCCAACTGTCCGGCACCTTCCAATTTGGAAGCGCTCGCCGTTTCTTACAATTCAGTGGAACTACAATGGCAAGAAAATGGTGATGCCGAAAGTTGGGGAATTGAATATGGATTTCCAGGGTTTGTGCTCGGTACAGGCACAATAGTCTCGGCCGACGATTCAACGTTTCAACTTTCAAGCCTGAGTGCTGAAAGGAATTATGAAATTTATGTAAGGGCATCTTGCGCTCCGAACGAAGGTTTCAGCGATGTAGCTCCGCCAATATTGATCAAGACAGGTTGTGAACCGTATCATGCACCCTTCGTGGAACCCTTTGGCTACAACATGCCCCGGTGTTGGCAGCAGGGCGAAGAGAACCTTGAATCTTGGATGTTTACACCCTATGACAATCATGTGGGGGATAATGGAAGAATTTTAGGCGAGACCGAAAGTGGAAGGTACTTTGCCTTCGTCGATGATTCCTACGAACACAGTTTGGGCACTGCATTAGAAACGCCTTTGATCGATGTTTCCATGGTAAACCACCCTGGCCTGAGCTTTTACCTGCTCAGTGATAATGAAGGGGGCGACAACGTTCACTTTTCCGTAGATGTTTTTGACGGGTCGGCTTGGAATGAAGCCGTTTTTGAAAGCAGCGCCAATACACTGGCATGGCAAAAGTTCTATGTTGATTTCTCTGATCTGAACATTACGGGCCCGATCAAAGTACGTTTTGTAGTCGATGAACTAGGGGAAGGAGATACCGATGACCTTGCCATTGATGATGTTTACATTGGTGAAATCCCAAGTTGCCTGCCTCCTGTTTTTAATGTGGTGGAAACCGAAAAATCGTTCGCTACGGTAACCCTCTCATGGCGGGAAATAGGCAGTGCTACTAGTTGGAGGCTAGAATACGGCCGGAAAGGTTTTGCTCCGGGTAATGGGATAACGGCATTATCCGATCAGACCCAGATGGATATCGTCGGTTTAGAAAGCAATACGGAATACGACTTTTATGTATACAGCACTTGTAATGCTGATTCTATCAGTCCAATACAACAGCCATACACCGTAAAAACCTACTCCAATTATTGTAATGGCGACCGTTTTTACGATTCGGGCGGGGCTGATCAAATGTATCGAAGTAATGAAAATTACACCGAAACCATCTCACCGCAAATTTACGGTACTCCAGTGACCGTAGAATTTTTACAGGTTGAACTTGAGAGCTGCTGCGATTTCCTGACCGTATTTGATGGGCCCGATACTAATGCTCCTCTTATTGGCCGATTTAATGGAAGACAATTGCCTCCTGTCTTGACTTCCACACATCCTTCAGGCATGTTGACCTTTCGATTTACTTCTGATGGTTCTGTGGTTGGTTTGGGATGGGAAGCCGAGGTAACCTGTATGTCCATACCGACGGATCAGTTCCAGATCACATCACGGAACGCATCCTGTAGAAGTTCCAATAATGGTAGCATCAATATTTCAACATCGGCGAATGGAATCGAGTATACCGCCCTTTTAGAAAGGGATGCGAGCGGGCAGGAAAGACAATTTGTCTCGTCTACCTCATTTGCCGAAGCCACCTTTTTTAGTGATTTAGAAGCGGGGAGGTATAGACTTTGCATCGGTGTCGAGAATTCCCTGGACTTTTCACAATGTTACACGGTCATTATTACCGAGCCCGATGATTTGGATGTTTTCGCATCCAAAACGGCCAATGATGGTAAACTCAACGTGCAATTGTCCGGAGGTGAAAAATACTGGGTCAATTTGAATGGCGAGGAAATCATTACACATAGCAGCCAACTTGAGCTCGACTTAAGGCCAGGTAAAAACAACTTGTCAATACGGTCAAGTAAAGATTGTCAGGGTATCTACGAAGAAAGTTTTTACCTCCCCCACAACGTGAAGGTTTATCCCAACCCGACCATAGATGGAAATTTGATGATTCTGTTGCCTTCGGACATGCCCGATGCCTCAGTGCTACAACTGTATACTACCGACGGTAAAATGGTGCTGTCAAAACAAATCGAGCAAAACGGTATTGAGCTGCCATTGCATCTAGAACATTTGCCGGATGCCATGTATATATTAAAAGTCATAGCTTCCGATGGAGAGCTGTATGAAAATGTAAAAGTTATTAAGGAATAATTCGGTGGGCAAACCCTCGAATCAAATGAATGAGTTCAATCTAAAGACATCATCAAATGAAACAAATAGTGCGGATATTTTTAGTGCTGTCCATATTTATCTTGGGATGTAGCCGCGGAGATGATAGCCCGCCCATTGCAACTCAAGAACCCGTGGGAGAAGGAGAAGGGGAAGGAGAAAGAGAAGAAGAGGAAGTAGAGGGCACGACCCTTAAAAATCCCGAATCGGTTACATTGGTATTTCCTTTTCACGCTTCCGAATGCGAAGAGGGCACCGATATCACCGAAGATGAAAGTACCGTCACGTTTGAATGGCAAAAAGCTGATCATACCGATTCATACGAGCTAGTCGTAAAAAACCTGAACATTTATGTTGAGGAAAGGTATACCGCTACCCAAGAGAATTTGGCAGTGCGTTTAAAGCGTGGAGTACCCTACGAATGGTATGTGACCTCGAAATCAAATTCCGTAAGTTTTACCGCGAACAGTGAAGTATGGCGTTTCTACAACCAAGGCCCGGGAACGGAAAGCCATGTACCTTTTCCGGCGGAAGTGGTATCCCCCGCGCACAACGGTGAACACAATTTTCATGTAGTCGATTTGGTATGGTCGGGATCAGACGTCGATAACGACATCACGGGATATGACGTATACTTTGGAATACAAAATCCACCCGTGAACAAATTGGCCGATAACACCCAAAATAGCAGTGTCACAAATATTCAGGTTTCCGTTGCCACATTTTACTGGTATGTCGTCACCCGAGACAGCGCCGGCAATGAGTCAGAGTCCCAAATATTTAATTTTGTGGTTCGGTAATGATGTGCTGGAAACTGCTGGAATCGACATAACATTCCACATCGGGGTGCAGCCATAAAAATGATGCAGGCAATTGTGGGTCGATCTTGGCCCTTAAAAGCTCTTTAGTGACCTTTTGCTTGCCTTCTCCTGTAATCAAAATAACGATTTTTTTAGACCGGAGTATATCGGCCATTCCCAACGTCAATCCATAGATTGGTTTTTCGGCCAGATCACCTACCATTATATGCCCTTGCGATGCTTTGGACAATCGGGCGACATGGCAATATGGTTCCTGTACTTGCGCAGGTTCGTTGAAACCGATGTGACCGTTCCTGCCCAGTCCCAAAATACAGGTGTCTATTGAACTTTGATCGATTTCGGCCCGCACCCGCCCGCATTCCCGTTCCGGGTCTCGGGTATCGCTGTTGAAGGAGATATAGCGTTCGTCGGGAATTTCCATGGGACGTAGGATTTTCTCTTGGATATAGGTCTCGCAGGAATTGGGCGACCCCATTGGGATCCCTCCCCATTCGTCCAACTTGACGATGCTCAATTGCGCGAACAACACGGGACTTTTTTTATATTCCCGGACCAAGGCTTCATAAATTCCTATCGGCGAGTTTCCCGTGGCCGTACAGATTCGTTGGTGCTTTCTCTCCCTTAGATCGGAGAGTATTGAACCTGCGGCCTTCAGGGACATTTCTTCGTAATCCGTACAGTATTTTATTTTCACGGTACCGGGTTCTTATGGAATTTTATTTTGTACCCTATCCGAATCGTTCCGCGAAATTGGATGGGGCCCTCTCTATCCCCCTATATAGCCCTCCCCTTCGACATAGGGCACGCATCCGATATATTTTCCAGGGGTGGGGTTGTAGCGCAATGCCTCGGTAAGACCGGGCTCGGAGGTGAAATATCCCATGATGGCCAGTTTTTTCACCATCGGATAGAATTGAGGATCGTTTCCATCATTAGTCCTTTCAGACTCTTTGTCCAGTTTGACCAGCAGTTCATGCCTTTGGCCCTTGTCGAGTTCCATGAACCCTTTCGAATAGGTGTCCTCCACCAATCGTTCAAATTCCCCGATTCCCATTAAAAAGATTTCCCTTTCCTTTTCGCTGTAGCAATCGTTTACCATCGTCTTCATAAAAGCACCGACTTTTGCAGTCTTTGCCCCAGGGGAGTTCTCGGTCGCGGGTAGTATCGTCTCGCCAATCTCGTCCAAGAGGGAGATATCGGATTCGGAAAAGGACACTTTGCGCTCTGCCTTGTCGGTACAGCCCGAAAGTAAAAGTTCCGGTCCGATGATCGTTCCGCCCAAGATTGTGGCCGTCAGGCCCATTGCCTTTCTTCGTTTCATGCTATGTTATTGGTTCAGGACGAAGCTCCATCCTGTCGTGTTACCAGCTATTTTTTCCATATCCTTCCAATTATAATATTCCTTTTTTGAACTGCTCCGCCGCGTAATTGGCGGCACGTGCCGTAAGCGCCATGTAAAGGATCGAAGGGGTCTGGTTTCCGGTACTTGCCATACAGGCCCCGTCGGTCACGAACACATTCTTGCAATGGTGTACTTGGTTCCATTCGTTCAAAATCGAATCCTCGGGGCTTTTCCCCATCCGGGCTCCCCCCATCTCGTGAATGTCGAGTCCAGGGGCCTGTCCGTTGTCCTCTACGGTAATTTCGGTACATCCGAATTTTTCCATCATGGCCTTGCTTTGTTCCAGAAAATCCGCCAACATCCTTTCGTCGTTTTCATCGTAGGCTACGTCGGTGACCAAAAGGGGGATGCCCCAATCATCTTTTTTGTCGGAACTTAGGTATACGCGGTTCGAGGCTTTGGGAATCGTTTCCCCTTGGATGTACATATAGATATGCCAGTCGTCCGGTTCGCTTATGGCGTGCTTGAAATCGGCACCGATCTGTGCGTCGCCGTCTTCCCGTTCGTCCGCCCGTGGCCGGTATGCCCCGCAAAACGTAGTGAAACCGACCATATAGTCCATTTCCTGATCTTTGAAATTACGGTAGTTCGCGATTATCGATTCCACGTGATTTTTCCCGTACATATACACATCCTTATATCCGGGCATTTTTCCGTTCAAATGGCCCCGATAGTTATGGAAACAGATGTATTTTCCCAATACACCGTTGTCGTTCCCCAATCCGTCGGGAAAACGCTCCGATTTTGAATTTAGCAGGACAAGGGCAGAGTTGAGTGCCGAGGCATTTAGGAAAATGATCCGGGCTTTATATATGATTTCTTCGTGCGTGTTGGTGTCGATTACCTTTACCCCCGAGGCCTTTCCGGTCTCTTCGTTGTATAGAATGGAATGCACGACGGAAAAGGGCCTAATGGTGAGGTTTCCCGTCTTGGCGGCCCAGGGCAGCGTCGACGAATTGCTGCTGAAATAGGCCCCGAACGGACAGCCGCGCATACACAAAACGCGTGCTTGGCATTTTGAACGGTTCTGTTCCTTATGTATTTCATTGGGCTCCGACAAATGGGCCCACCGCCCGTGAACCAAATGCCGATCCGGATAGTGCTCGTCGATGGTATCGCGCATGTGTTCCTCGACACAGTTAAAATCGAAGGGGGGCAGGAACTCACCGTCGGGCATGGACTCGAGTCCGTCCTTGTTCCCGCAGATCCCGACGAACTTTTCTACATGCGAATACCAAGGGGCCACATCGTCATAGCCGATGGGCCATTCTATCCCGTACCCGAACTTGTGGGGGGCCTTGAACTCGTGGTCGCTCCACCTTTGGCATCCCCGGCCCCAAATCAACGATCTCCCGCCGACCTGATAGCCGCGGATCCAGTCGAAAGGTTTTTCCTGTACGTACGGGTGGTCGGCATCCCGGATGAAAAAATGATCCGTGCTGTCGTCGAACCCCGACGCTTTGGTAATCAGAGGGTTCGCTTTATAGAACTCCCGGCTCATGCGTTTCCTATATTTAAAGTCCCACGTATCCATGTGGGCCGTAGGGTAGTCCTTGATATGATCCACGTTGCGGCCCCGTTCGAGCACCAATGTCCTCAGCCCCTTTTCGCAGAGCTCCTTGGCGGCCCATCCGCCCGATATACCGGAACCGATTACTATGGCATCGAAGGTCTTTTCAGAATCTTTCATGTAATTTTAATAGTGTAATCCATTTTTAATTCGGTCTATGATACCTATTATAGGTATTTGTCAGGATAATGATAACACCGTACCCTTTGTTTAGAAGGATACGTGACATCTCTATAACGCTTTGATTCCCATATTCTGAACTCGGTCCTGTCCGGCAAGCCGGCGAGGTACTAAAAAGGGAAATTGTCAATCGTTTTTTTGAACTTTCCTAAAGATAAGGACTCTGACTTGTTAATTGGGTGAATTACAGGAAAGCTACATTTTTTAGGCCACAATAAGGTTAAGGCAACAGTAATACTATAAAAAAAAGGCAATTTACGTACTAAATCGTAAATTGCCTTTTAATTAAAATAACCCTTTAATCAAGGATTCTCGTTCCTTGCATGATTTACCAAGTTGGTCAGCCACGAACCTCCGGAGCACCAGTTTTGGCTCGGAGTTTCGCTAGAAGCCACCGCTACCACATAGGGACCGTTGCTCCAAAACCCAAACATTGGTCCGCCTGAATTTCCAGGTGTGAGGTCAGCTCTTGTGCCCATTTCATAGGCAATCGTTATACCGTTTGCCGTTACCTTTCCTTCTTGGGCATAGGCGCTGTTGCCAACCAGCGCCTAGATGATGCATACGCATTGCGTGATAACAAGTACGCTTGTTTTAATTGTGTTCATTTTTTTAATTTTTAAGATTTAGCAGATGTTTCATTTATTGAATTCTTTCGTTTCAATTGAAAATTTCTAATGATTCCTATGCTTAGTCTTCGAATAGGAAAATTTCCTCAATACCCATCTTGAAAACCTGTGAAATGTCGTAGGCCAGTTTCAAAGAAGGATTGTATTTGTCCTGTTCAAGAAATACGATAGTTTCCCTGCGCACATTGACAGCTTGGGCCAAGTCTTTTTGGGTCAGGCCATCTCTAGCCCTTAGCTCCTTTATGCGGTTAGTCATTGCTCAGCCCCTTCCGCTTTTGGTACAGCCAGAAAAGCGCATAAATAAGTGCCATACCGATGATTCCCACTCCGATCGGGATTACATTTTGGCCCGAGAACATGGCGAAAATGAGTATCACGACCCATAATCCATAGGAATACGGAAATGAATTCCGTGCCGCGCTTTTGCTCAGGGCGAGGGAGAATTCGTCATCGGCGGGAATACCCTTCCTCTCGTCGCGAAGCCTTCTTAAATAGAACAGGGTACTGACTATTATTGTCAATAGCACCAGAGCAAAAACGAAATAGTGGGCGGTCTCCAACTTTATGAAGGTAGAAAGCCTGTAAAATGAGATACTGAACGCTATCGTACCGACAAGTCCGCATAGGAACAAAAGTTTTGAAGTTCTCATTTGCTAAAATATTAATGTTATATAATTCTAACACAAAGTTAGAAATATATCACATATCTAATAAGGCTTTAAGAAAATTTTATCCTTTTCGGCGAAGTTAGTTTTGATACATCGGTGTTCGGTAGGTGTCATACCCGTAAACTCCTTAAAAGTCCGTATGAAATGCGATTGGTCCGAAAAATCGTGGTCGGAGGCTACATCCGAGAGTTTGGAATAATCCGCGGACTGCAACTGACCCAATAAGGAGTGGAATTTACAGATTCGGTCGAACATCCTTGGCGAGATGTCCACGTATTCCTTGAATTTTCGCACGAACGTGCGTTCGGATAGCTGTAGCTCATGCAGCTCCTCCTTCGCAATTTCTGTTAACAGTTCAAATGCCGCTTGCATAAAACCTTTTCCCCAATAATCGGAAAACAGCAAACCACCGATAACTATTTCATTTTGTTTGAGTTTTGATTTCGTCCCAATTGTCCAAATCCGCAAGGATAAAAACATCCTTCGGGCAAAACTAGCATTTGGGAAATGCTTGTGATAGAACAAAACCGACAGCATTATACATTGTCAGAACAAAAAAATCAAGTTACCATTTTCGTAAATTTGACACATGGAAACGGACACCCATAAGACATACAGCGAACACCCTCTTTTTCTGCACATTAAGCAGTTTACGGCCACAAAAATTGGTGATTTCCCCGAGATTTTAGCTGCGTTCAAAATCCGGAAAATAAAAAAGAAGGAGCATTTGCTGGTTGCCAATATGGTATGCAACACCCATTTT
>DASSWC010000178.1:0-4745 GCA_035705395.1 Pricia sp.
CGGTGGAATCGTACTCGGTAGCCTGATCTCAAAACTCATGACCGATGTGGGACTGAGCTGGCAAAGCCAAATATGGGTCATCATGATACCAACGGTGATTTACGCCTACCTTTTCTTCGGACAATCATGGCCGAAGGCCAAGGTGGAGGAAGCCTCCACCTTATCGGGTAACTTTCAGGCCATGATATCTCCGTTGTTTATTTTCATGGCTTGCTGTATGGCCCTTACCGCCATAAGCGAATTTGGCCCCCAACAATGGGTAGGGCTGATTTTGGCCGAAAGCGGGGCTGAACCCATGCTGGTATTGGCCTTGGTTACCGGTTTGATGGCGGTGGCCCGATACTTCGGAGGTGAGGTGGTCGCAAAGTTCGACCAGACCGGTGTGCTACTGGGAGGTGCGGTATTGACGACGATAGGCATCTATTTATTCAGCACGCAAACAGGAGCCATGGCCTATGTGGCCGCTATTTTCTTCGCATTGGGGGTTGCCTATTTTTGGCCTAACATGCTGGGCTTTATTGCGGATAAAATTCCTAAAAGTGGGGCCTTGGGCCTTTCGATAATGGGGGGTATTGGTATGTTCTCCACCTCGATATTTCAACCGATCATCGGGGGATGGATCGATACCGACAAAGCGGAAGCGGCCGCGGAAGGACTTAGCGGAGATAAGCTGCAGCTTGTCGCTGGACAGGATACTTTGGGGACCATGGTCTCTTTCCCGGCCATACTAATCGTTTTGTTTATCATTCTCTGGTTTTGGGTACGCAACCGCAAGGCTCCGGACAAGGCCCAGGGACAGACAGGTGAACCTGTTACGGCCATGTAACGGCTTAAAAGCAAGCTAAAACCTTGAAGCGGCTTCCTTTCGGAAACCGCTTTTTTTATGCGCTGAGAAGGACTTTGATTCCCATTTTTTGAATTAAAATTCAATGGTTTAGGGCTCACCCTATACTAGTTAACAGCTTACTTTTACCAGTAGAAAGTTGAAGCGTAGTACTAATTTAAAATACAAAGGTTATGAACAGTGATCAGTTAGAAGGTAAATGGAAGCAGGTAAAAGGGCAGTTCAAGCAAAAATACGGGGATTTGACGGACGATGATGTCACCTATAGCGAGGGAAAATTCGACGAAATGCTGGGTAGGCTACAGGAAAGAACCGGAAAGACCAAAGAGCAACTCAAGGATGAGATCGATAGGATGTAAGATGCTTTCATACCTATTTCAATGCCCGTAATCTAATTGCGGGCATTTTTTGGTTACCACATTCTGGACTCAGGCCTCGGGGCCGGAGCCTTGGTTTCCCTTTATCTTCTTCCATCCCCATTTAAGTCCGTTGACAATCGGCAAACAGGCAAACCCTACCACGAGGCCCGTCAAAAACTCTCCTAAAATGGAAGGCAGCGCATGCAACCAATCGTGCAGAACGTCCAAATTATGCACAAATATGCCGCCTGCCACCAAAATAAGGGCAATGGTACCGATGACGGAAAGGCTACGCACCACGATGGGAAGCGCCTTGACCAGAAAACGTCCTATTGTGTCCGAGAAACTATCTTCCTTTTCATTGAAATCAATAAGCCGGACGCCCAAATCGTCCATACGTACGATCAAAGCGACAATACCGTATACCCCGACGGTGGCAATAAGGGCGATAATAGAGGTCACAAGAATCTGTGTCGTAATCGATTCCTTGACCACCGTGCCCAAGGCAATGATGACAATCTCGATGGAAAGTATAAAATCCGTGACGACCGCCGATTTAATCTTTTCCTTTTCCAATGCCAAAATCTGTTCTTCGGTCAAATCCGTTCTGACCTTTTCCTCGGCATGCTCGTGGGGAACGAAAAATTCATAGATTTTTTCGGCACCTTCGTAGGCCAGGTACAAACCTCCCAATATCAAGATAACCGTAACCGCTACCGGCACAAAAGCACTCAGCAGAAACGCGATAGGCAAAATGATCAGTTTGTTGAGGAACGATCCTTTGGTAATCGCCCAGAGCACGGGAATTTCACGTGAAGATACAAACCCGGAGGCTTTCTCGGCGTTGACCGCCAAATCATCGCCCAAGATACCGGCGGTCTTTTTGCCCGCAATCTTGGTCATGGCACCGACATCGTCCATCAAACTGGCGATATCGTCGAGTAATGCGAAAAATCCTGAGGCCATAGAAAAGTATTGGGTTATCGGGGTTTTTAGGTGTCGAATCCCGGCGAAAGATATAAAAACTTCATCAACTCCGCTATCCCATTTTCCAATGCAGCTAAAAAATCCCCTTTTCGGGATAAAGGGTTGGGCAGGCGGAACCTATATTTCGCCTCAATAAAATCCAGAGGAATGGGCAAGGACAATGCATTTGGTTCCAAAACAACGGAAAGCATCAGGGAAATCGACGAATCCGCCATGTGCATCTCGCGAAAAAAGAGAGGTAAGGGCTATAGCTATTATGACGAGAACGGAAAACTAATACGGGCCAAAACCACCTTAAAACGTCTGAAAGACCTGGTAATACCTCCCATGTGGCAAGACGTTATGATCTGCCGGTTCGACGACGGCCATATACAAGCTATCGGCCGCGATGCCAAGGATAGAAAGCAGTATATCTACCATTCGCTCTACGAGAAGCGGCGACAGGAAGAGAAATTCAAGAAAATGCTTGCTTTTTCAAAACTGCTTCCTAAAATCCGCAAAAAAGCGTATGCCCATCTCAATGCCAAAGGCTGGGGGAAGGACAAGTTGGTGGCCCTGATCATTTTGCTACTCGATGAATACGGCATCCGGATCGGAAACAAGGAATATAAAAAACAAAACGATTCGTACGGACTTACCACCTTACGTAGAAAGCATATCAGCCTGGAGGATGACGATCTCATTCTCTCCTTCAAGGGAAAAAGCAATAAGGAACAAGAAGTGCATATCGACAACGAAGAGCTGGTGCCCTTTATAAAGAAATCGGCCAGCATGCCCGGCTACTCAATTTTTCGGTACCGCGATGCGGAAAACCAGTTCCACGATGTGGATAGCGATGATGTCAATGAATACATTGCGGAGTATATGGATGCGGATTTTTCAAGTAAGGATTTTCGTACGTGGGCGGCCAACCGCTTGGCAGTGGAATGCTATCCATTGGCGTTGAAGGAACTGGAAAACGGTAGCCGGAAGAAATTCAGCAATTCCGTTATCAAACTGGTCGCTGCCGAAATGGGAAATACCCCCAGTATTTGCCGTAATTACTATGTGCACCCCGCCCTGTTCAACCGTATCGATGAAAAAAGCCTGCCCGATACCAACCCTTTTAAGGAATCCAAAAGTCCGTTCGGACTTTCCGCCAGCGAAAAATTGGCACGAAAGATTATCGAGGAGAGTTATTGACCGATATCGTTTGCAGAAATTGGCATGAAGATCGTAATAATGGGAAGCATCCATTGAGAATGTGGATTTTAATTTGTAATTTGTTCTTTCCTTTAAATACATCACGATATGAAAACAAGCATCAAAATTTTCGCCATAGGAGCCATATTGACCTGCGTCGCCTGCGGGGCAAAAAAAAGTACCCAATCAAAAATTGAAAAGAATCAGCAGGAGATAATGGCCGAGGGCACCGATGAGCGTCCGAGCGATACGGAACGCGATGAATCCGCCATCGAAGATGGGGGCATGGACGCTTCCAATACCGACGCGACCGAAGACACCGGCACTACCGTACAGACGCGCAACGGATCGACCGGTGGCAATGCCAATGTCAATGCCGATCCTACGGCCGCGCCCACGAGCGAGAACTTGGACTATTTGGCCATGTATGAGGAACTGGATATGACCGATGCCCAGATACAGGATTTTGAAACGGCCTTGCGGGATTTTTATTCCCAACAAAAAAGCACTGCTAGCGGTGAAATGATGGGCTCGTTGTCGGACGAAAGGGAAAGACAACTAAAAAAAATCCTTTCTTCCGAACAGTTTTCGGCCTATCAGACCTGGAAAGAAGAAAATTAGGGGCAACGTGTTAATAAACAACGGCAATCATGGCGAACATCCCGTGGTAAGGAAGCGTATAAGGCATCGCACCACCTGCCTTTTTCAGCCAACCTAAATGTTTCCGCCTATTCCTGTCCCTCGATAACCCCTTCCACGGAATTCGCCCCGTCAAGGAAGATTTGCACCCCGAGGTTAATACCGATACTATTCTGGTAATCGATGGTGTCATCACCGAGAAGTCCATTGTACTTGACTGTGGCCTCCAGGGCTACATTGTCGGTTATAAAATAGCCCATTCCAGGCCCGAAACCAAAGGCAAACCCGAAGGTCGACTGTCCATCCTTTACATTAATACCGGCCACGCCTGCATTGTTTTCCAGAAAAAATCGGCTCCGGCCCGCCAGTTCCTCTGCCTCTACGTCGGCCGGGTTTATGTAAAACCGTGTCAACCCCTGAAGGCCGTACACAAACGTGTTGACCGATTCGCCCCCGCTTTCGGGAGATTCGGAAAAACCTAGGTTTATCGCTGCGCCGAGCATAAAGTTTTCGTTGAGAAAATAGCCGACCTTGGGGCTGATGCCCACGTTGAATCCGGCACCCTCGTTGAGTCCGATGTTCAGACCGAACAGGCCATTACTGGCCGAGTTTACGAGGCCGCTTCCCAGGTCCGTCCCCAGCATAAGGTCTCCCCTTTGAAAATCCTGGGCCTGGACCGTGCCGATACCGCCGAGGAATAGTATCGTAAAAACCAACACCATGCCCGGCCAGAC
>DASSWC010000179.1:0-2784 GCA_035705395.1 Pricia sp.
GCTTTGCTGTCCGTAAAACTGGCCAGGGTAACCTTATTGTCTATCCCTTCCTGATTACCGGTCTGGCCCCAGCTTGCCCGTAGTTTAAGGTTATTGATCGCAGCATTATCGGCCAAAAAATCCTCTTTTCCGATATTCCATGCCAGGGCCAAAGACGGAAAATATCCGTATTCATTATTCGCACCGAATTTGGAGGAACCGTCGGCACGAATGGTCGCGGTCACCAAATATTTATCCGCATACCCATAATTGAGCCTGCCGAAAAAGGACTGCAATTCGTTTTTCTCGGCGATGGAATTCAGGGACGTCGGATTCTCTTGACTACTGATCTGATCCTGAAACCGGGGCTCAATATCGTTATCTGCAAACCCCTCCAGTTCGAATCGTTTTTGTTGAAAGTATATCTCTTGGTAGGAATGGCCGACCAAAAAGGTGAGATTGTGGATGTCTGTGCTATAGGTATAGGTCAGCGTATTTTCGACCAGGGTATTCCTGTTTCTGGTGAAAGTGGTTGTCAAGGACCCATCCTCAAGACCTTCCAGCAGCGCATATGGGGTGGACTGTACATCGCGGTCGGTAGAGGAATAGTCTACCCCGAGATTCAGTTTATAGGTCAGGCCGTCAACGATTTCCAAGGAAGGGGAAATATTCGCCAAGATGCGGTTCTGATTACTGAAATCCGTGTAAATTTGATTGCGTATTATGGGATTCAACCGATTGTCGAACATAGTCGGCTGCCCATTGTTAAATACGGGCAAAGTCGGGTTCGACTGCAACATGTCGGGTACGATACCGCCGATATCGGGCCGTTCGTTCTCCGTCCGTGACGCCGTCAGGTTCAAATCGACGTTGAAACGACCGTTAAAGGCCTTTTGATTCAAGTTGATCCGGCCTGAATACCGGGTCAAAGAACTGTTGTACAAAACCCCCTCTTGGTCGTCTACACCGGCCGACACATAGTAGGAGGACTTATCTTGGACCCCTCCGCTCATCGAGAAGTTGACATTTTTGGAGATACCCGTCCGCGTCAGTTCATCCTGCCAATTCGTGGTGGTGCCTCCATCGTCAAGGTCGCCACCTATGGCGGTCACCTGCTGCCGAAATTCATCGGCGGTGAACACATCCATCGGGTTTGCAAACGTAGCGAAGGCCGTCGATACCGACAAATCCATTTGTGCCTTGCCTGCCTTTCCCTTTTTAGTGGTAATCGCTACGACCCCGTTGGCGGCCCTCGCCCCGTAAATGGCAGCGGCGGAGGCATCCTTAAGTACGTCGATCGATTCGATATCCTGCGGATTGATAAAGTTCAAGGGGTTCGAGCCCACCCCCGTAGTTGTGTTGTCGATAACGAAACCGTCTACCACGAACAATGGAGTCGTACCCGCCCGGAAACTGCCGAGACCGCGTATCACGATATTCTGGGCCGCACCCGGTTCACCACTGACCGAAGTAACGTTCACTCCCGAAATTTTTCCTTGGACTAACTGACCGGGATTCGAAACCACCCCTTTGTTGAAGTTCTCGCTTTTTATGGAACCGATCGAACCGGTCACATCCGATTTTTTTTGCGTTCCGTAACCGACCACCACTACATCTTCCAATTGGGTGGCATCTTCCGCCAGCTGTGCGTTTACGGTCGTTTGCCCAGAAACGGATACTTCATGGGTGGCATAGCCCAGATACGATATTTCGAGAACGGCATCTTCGGGGACGTCGATCGTGTAATTACCGTCGAAATCAGTGGTCGTACCGTTCGTGGTACCTTTTTCGAGTACCGTAGCCCCAGGCAAGGGTATGTTCTCCGGGTCGGTTACGGTACCGCTGACCGTGGTCTGCGCCCATGCGGCCGAAGTGAGGATCAAGCAACCGATGAGCATCGTTAGTTTAAGGCTTTTCATATAGGATGGCTTAGTGTAGTGATGATTTACTCACGAAATTATGAAAAATTTATGATTTAACACGTTTTATTTGTTTTCAAAACACCAGACGAACATTCCTTTCCAAAGGCCCAAAAATAGTATGGGATGAATTGGTTTTTCATGGCTTCCTTACTCCCCGACCCTCAATACTTTGACCATCTTCCGAAACACCTCATTGTTTTCGTATGTCCCTTGAAATTCATAGGATTGCGGACCGTAGGCAAAAATAGGTACCATTATACCGGTATGGTCATGCGTCGTAAAATCGCCCTCAATTTCATTTCGGCCGAGATTCCCCTGCGGAAGGGTCAACCCCCCTGTTTCATGATCGGCGGTGATGATGACCAAAGTGCCGGCATTTTGGTCCGCAAATTGTAAGGCCTCGGTAATCGCACGGTCGAAGGCGATTCCCTCCGAAATGACGCCACCGATATCGTTTTCATGTCCAAAAGAGTCGATTTTCGCACCCTCGACCATCAAAAAGAACGGTTTGTTTTTATTCTGCAAGAATTGTAGGGCATTTTCAGTAGCCTTTGCCAGTCCGCTATCGGATTCGGCAGATGTGGTTTTCCCTGACATTAGAAATGCTATTTTGTCCCTTTTGCTATTTCCGATCTCTGCTAGGGTGGGCAGCATCGTGAAATCGCCGATAGCGTTTTCTTTGGTGCCGGTGAAGTTTCCCGCGGAAATAAAAAGGGAAAGGGCACTTTCGGTGAGGTCCTCCATAATTCCCTCCGACATCGAACGGTCTTGTCTATGGGCGTAAAATGACGATGGGGTCGCTCCAAATATTTCATCGGTAGTGACAATTCCCGAAACGAATCCTTTTTTGGCGAGGAGTTCCGTGATGTTTTGCAGATGGTTT
>DASSWC010000180.1:0-4918 GCA_035705395.1 Pricia sp.
CCCCGTGCAGGTCAAGATCGTACCTCCGGTCGAACAATGGATCAACGGCGAGCTGAAGGCCTCGCAGATCAAGCAGATCCAGATCGAGGATTTGCTTGACCGGGCGCCGATCAGCATCCGGAATTCCAAGATATTGCAAGAGGTCAGGGATAAGGTCATCCTGGTGACCGGGGGCGCGGGTTCCATCGGTAGCGAGATCGTACGGCAGATCTGTACCTACAGTTATAAATCCCTGATCGTTATCGACCAGTCGGAATCGGCCCTGTACGACCTACAGCAAGAACTGAAGCAAAACGGATTCCATAACTTTTTGCCCATTGTCGGCGATGTGCGTGACAAGAACCGCCTGAACAACATCTTTCAGGAACACAAGCCGAACATTATCTTCCATGCCGCTGCCTACAAGCATGTACCGCTGATGGAATACAACGCGTACGAGGCCATCAAGATCAATATCGCCGGCACCAAGGTAGTCGCCGACCTGGCCGTCAGTCACGGTACGGACAAGTTTATCTTTGTATCTACCGATAAGGCGGTCAACCCCACCAATGTCATGGGGGCCACGAAACGGATCGCCGAGATGTACGTGGGCTGCGTGCAACAGCAGGGCAAAACCAAATTCATTACCACCCGTTTCGGCAACGTGCTGGGATCCAACGGCTCCGTAATTCCCCTGTTCAAAAAGCAGATCGAAAAGGGAGGTCCGTTGACGGTCACCCACGAAAATGTTACCCGCTATTTTATGACCATTCCCGAGGCCTCGCAACTGGTGCTGGAAGCCGGAGCCATGGGCGATGGGGGAGAAATCTTTATCTTCGACATGGGCGAGTCCGTAAAAATATACGACCTGGCCAAGAACATGATCAAATTGTCCGGATTGCGCTATCCCGAGGATATCAATATCAAAATAACCGGTTTGCGGCCCGGGGAGAAATTGTACGAAGAACTGCTAGCCAATGGCGAGAGCACCCTGCCGACCTATCATAAAAAAATCATGATCAGCAAAACCCGTGAAATGGACTACACCAAAATACGATCAAAGATCGACGAACTCTGCGTATCGAACATGTTCTTTAACGGGAGTACGATAAGTCTTATGAAAGAAATCGTACCGGAATACATTTCCAACAATTCCGAACTCTGCGAATTGGACAAAAAAAGGAAACAAACCCCGACCGACCGGTCCCTGACAAAAGTGATGTAGGGGTACCGGATATTTCGTTGGGCATTGCATACCTCGCCGTTTAATTTTTGTAATATTGCACTAAATTTTTTCAGATGACAAACAGACATAAACGAATTCTCAAGGCTTTTCCTTTTTTGGCGATATGCGCGATTTTGATAGCTTCTTGCGCTTCCAAGGAAGATGTTGTCTACTTCCAGAATGCAGGTGATTTCGAGACCCTGGTCGATAAGAACAGCTTTACGACCAAATTCAAGGTAGACGATGTTTTGAGTATCTACGTCTCTTCCCTGAACAGTGAGGCCAGTGCACCCTTTAATTTATTTAGGGGCGGATACGACGGCCCGACAGGATCCGGCGGCGGCGGCTTACGCCCGGAGCAGGTCGATTACATCATCGATAAGCAAGGTGAAATCGATTTTCCGGTCATCGGAAAGATCAAGGTGGCCGGCCTATCCCCCGAAGAACTGCGGATGCTGCTCCGGGAAGAGCTTTCTGAATATCTCAAAGACCCGATTATCAACATACGCTTGCGCAATTTTACCATTTCGGTGTTGGGCGAGGTGAACCGGCCCGGTACCTATCCCGTCAACGGGGAACGCATCAGCATTATGGAGGCCTTGGGCATGGCGGGCGATCTCACTATTAAGGGAAAAAGGGAAAACGTCTTGGTCATCCGCGATTTCGATGGCACCAAAGTGTACCATCGCATCAACCTGAAACGAAAAGAGGCCATGAGCTCCCCGGTGTATTACCTTACCCAAAACGATATCGTATACGTAGAACCCAATCAATCGGCCATTACGGCATCCTCATTGGACAATCGTGCCACCATTGCGATTTCGATTGCCTCGGTGTTGATCACTTCTACCGTTATTCTTATTACGCGGAATTAATCCAAAGGAAACCAGAAAGAGACCATGAGTACTACGCCCCAAAATCCTAAAACGAACGAATCGGTCGATTTAAAGGAGGTCATCAACACGTACACGGTGCACTGGAAATGGTTCGTGCTGAGTGTGATATTTGCTTTGGCTTTGGCCTATCTCTACCTTCGGTATACGACCCCCAAATATGCCGTGCAGACCCAGATCCAGATTCTGGAGGACAAATCGGCCGGCTCCGAACTCGATTTGTTCCAGGAAATTAATTTTCTGGGAGGCGGTAAGAACAAGGTCGAAGACGAAATGCATATCGTAAATTCCCGCTCGAACTTTATCGAAGTAGTCCGGGAATTGGACCTGAATACCAAAATAATGGTACAGGGCAACATCATCGAGTCCGAACTTTACAACAACCCCCCGGTAAACCTGAACTTTATTTCCGCGGATTCTGTTATCAACAAATCCAGTTTTCAGTTTTTCATTACCATTTCTTCGGCCACAACCTTTGCATACACCGAAGAGGAAGGTCAACCGATCAAAATCTTTGCCTTTGGAAATACCATATCCACGCCGATCGGCGACATTGTCATCACGCCCAATGTGCCGGTTTTTGAGAGGTATGTAGATAAAAATTTACGCATATCGGTGACCCCTATCGCAACTGTGGCCCAGAGCTATAGAAAAAAGGTACAGGTCGCCAATCCCGGTGAGTTTTCCAATATCGTCAACCTTACCCTAGAGGATGCCATTCCCGAAAAGGCGAGGGATATTCTCAACGCCCTGACCCGGATCTACAACGAAAATGCCATTGAGGACAAGCAGATCATCGCCGACCGTACCTCCAATTTTATCAATGAAAGGATAGCGGAAATTTCTTCGGATCTTTCCAGTGTTGACCAATCCGCGCAGGATTTCAAGACCGAGGAAGGGGTCACCGATATCGCCGCGGAGGCCAACGTAAACCTCAATGTCGGGGTCGCCAACCAACAGGAATTGGCCGATGCGCGAAACCGGTTGAATATTGCATCATCCATGCAGCAGCTGTTAGAGGAACAGGATTCCTTTGAAACCCTGCCTACCAATATGTTACCGGATGGGGCCGCCGCCAGTGCCACGGATCGGTACAATATGTTGGTATTGGAAAGACAGCGCCTATTGAAAAGCTCGAACGAAAAGAACCCGGTCATCCAAAACCTTGACCAACAGATTGCGGGACTTAAGGAAACGATTCAGTCCAGTTTGAGCACTTCCGTCAATAACCTGGGCTTAACGGTAAACTCCCTCAGCAGCCAACAGGCACGGTTCAACCAGAAACTGTATTCGTCCCCCGCCAAGGAAAGGGCATTGCGCGACATTACCCGGCAGCAGCAGACTACCGAATCATTGTACCTGTACCTCTTGCAAAAGCGCGAAGAAGCCCAGATTTCCGCGGCATCCAGTTCCCCAAAATCAAAGATTATCGATAGGGCCTATTCCGTCAGCAAGTTTCCGGTATCCCCAAAAGGGTCCCTCGTATATTTGGCCTCCTTTATCCTGGGGCTGTTGGTGCCCTTTTCCCTCATCTACGCTAAAGACCTGCTCGACAACAAGGTGCACAATATGCAATCCCTTGAAAAACTGGTGCAGAACGTACCGGTACTGGGCGAACTGCCGCGATTGGACAAAAAAGACAAGAAATTCATTATCAAGGAAGACCGTTCCGTATTGGCCGAATCCCTACGCATCATCCGTACGAACCTCGATTACCTGATCAAGGCCAAACAGGATAAACCGGGCAAAAGCAATATCGTGTACGTCACCTCGAGCGTGCCCGGCGAGGGTAAGACCTTTCTATCCACCAATCTGGCCATGATCTTGGCCAGTACCAACAAGAAAGTCCTTTTGATCGGTGCCGATATCCGAAACCCGAAATTGTATACCTTTTTTACGGGAAGCAATGTCGACAAGATGGCCAAGCCTTCCCGGAACAAAGATGCGGGCCTTACCGAATACCTCTATGATAACACCATAGAAATGCGGGATATCATCAACCCCATGCTGATCCACCACAATACCATCGATGTGATCTATTCGGGCCGCATACCGCCCAACCCGGCCGAACTCTTGATGAGCGGCCGTATAAAGGAACTCCTAGTACAGGCCTCCGAGACCTACGACTATGTCATTGTCGATACCGCCCCGTTGATGGTCGTCACCGATACCTTGCTGATCAGTGATTACTCCGACCTGTTGATCTATGTCACCCGGGCCGGGGTTACGGAAAAAAAGGCACTCAATTATCCTATTAAACTACAGGAAGAGGGCAAGATCAGAGGGCTTTCTTTTGTAGTGAACGATGTCGAAGCCTCGAATTTGGGGTACGGCGGCAAATACGGCTACGGCTACGGCAAGATCCAGAAAAAGTGGTGGAGGCTTTAGTTTTGGGGCTCCATCAATAGAATGTCTCAATCGTCCTGTCAATCACCGGGTGTAGTTTTTCCGCAGTTTTTTTCTTGAGCCTAAGCTGTTTGAGGGCGTCCAGTTGCTCGAGGTTATGCACATCCGAGGCGACAAAGTCGATTAGGCCTTCCTCCAAAAGTTCCAGCGCTACTTTGGGCACTTCCTTGCCATAATATTCGCCAAGCGACAGCAGGTTCATTTGAAAAAGGATACCCTGTTCCTTGTATTCCCTGTATTTGCGCATGCGATGGTGCAGAAAGCCATAGCGTTCCGGATGGGCCAGAATGGGGAAATAGCCTTTTGATGCGGTCTTGGCAGTGGCTTCCTCAAAATTGATAGGAGGCTGTAGGTACGACATTTCCACTAAAAGATATTCCTTTTTCATCACCATGGTGCGATCGCTCTCAAGCAG
>DASSWC010000181.1:0-4943 GCA_035705395.1 Pricia sp.
GGAGGGGAAGGTTTTCGACGAGTTCAACGACCCCGAACAGCGTTACCGGCAACGTTACGTAGACCTGGTTGTCAACCCCAAAGTCAAGGAGACCTTTGTAAAGCGTACGAAGATTACGAACACCATCCGCCAATTCTATAACGATATGGGATATCTCGAGGTCGAGACCCCGATCTTGCAGCCCATTCCCGGGGGCGCGGCGGCACGTCCCTTTTTGACCCACCACAATGCATTGAATATTCCCTTGTACCTGCGTATCGCAAACGAGTTATACCTGAAACGCCTGATTGTGGGGGGCTTTGACGGCGTCTATGAGTTTTCGAAGGATTTTCGGAACGAAGGGATGGACCGCACCCACAATCCCGAATTTACGGTCATGGAGCTCTACGTAGCCTACAAGGATTATAACTGGATGATGGACACCACCGAAAAACTACTGGAAAAAGTCGCCATCGAGGCAAACGGAAGTTCCAAGATCAGCGTCGGGAAGACCGAGATCGAGTTCAAGGCGCCCTATCCGCGGGTGCCCATCCTGGAAGCCATCAAAATCCATACGGGATACGACCTGGCCGGTATGGACGAGAACACCCTGCGACAGACGGCCCAAAAACTAAGGCTTGTGGTCGACGATACCATGGGCGTCGGCAAACTGATCGACGTGATTTTCGGGGAGAAATGCGAGCACCACTATATCCAGCCCACCTTTATTACCGATTACCCGAAAGAAATGAGTCCCCTTACCAAGGAACACCGAAGCAATCCCGCCCTGACCGAGCGTTTCGAACTGTTCGTCAATGGCAAGGAAATCGCCAATGCCTACTCCGAGCTCAACGATCCCATCGACCAGCGCGAGCGTTTCGAGGAACAGTTAAAGCTCTCCGAAAAGGGGGACGACGAGGCTATGTTCATCGATCAGGATTTTCTGCGCGCCCTCGAATACGGCATGCCCCCGACTTCGGGTATTGGCATCGGTATCGACCGTTTGGTCATGCTGCTCACCGACAATCCATCGATACAGGAGGTGCTGTTCTTTCCGCAAATGCGGCCGGAGAAAAAACCGATCGACCTGACCGACGAGGAGAAGGTCATCCTCGGCTTTCTAAAACCTACCGGAAGCATGGACCTCGATCAGCTAAAGGCGGAATCGGGACTCAGCAACAAGAAGTGGGACAAATCCATGAAGGGGCTTGCCAAGCACGGGTTGGCCCAGGTGGTGGTCGACGGGGATTCCAAGACGGTGCATTTGAAAAAATCGAATCGTCCATAAATCCCATATCATTGTCCATTTTAAAACTCGCCAAAAACCCTTATTTTTAGATCGTCAGTATTTTTAAGGTATTTTAGAGGTAAAATGCCTATATTTTTAGTGATGAAGAAGAAAATGAGTCCTATTTTAAGAACGGTATTGGCGGCTGCCCTATTCGCTTGTGCGGGATTGCTACAATCCTGCGGCGAATCCGACCGTGTCGATTTTAGTACTCAAATCAAGCCCATCCTTAATAACAAATGCATTACGTGCCACGGTGGGGTCAAGAAAAACGGGGGATTCAGCCTGTTGTTCGAAAAGGAGGCCCTGGCGGATACCGAATCGGGACATCCGGCCATTATTCCTGGGGATGCTGCCGGTAGTGAGCTGATCAAACGGATCAACGAGACCGACCCGGAACTGCGCATGCCGTACGAAAAACCGCCCTTGTCCGAGGAAGAAATCGATTTGTTGACCCGCTGGATCGATCAAGGGGCGGAATGGGGACAGCATTGGGCATATTCGCTTCCCGAAAAAGTGGAAGTGCCCACTATTTCGCAGGAAACGGCAACCTCTGCATCCCAAAAAGCTGGATTTTCCATGGAGGCCGGTGCTACCTTAGACGATCCATCCCCCTTCCTCCAAAACGAAATCGACAACTTTGTCCTCACCCGGTTAAAAAGCGAGGCCTTACGGCCCAATCCCCCCGCCGAGAACCATATTATCGCCAGAAGGGTGGCCCTGGATATCACGGGCTTGCCGCCCGACCAAAAACTGTTCGATGCGTTTACCGCCGGCAAGCTCTCCTATGAAAGCATGGTCGACACCTTGTTGGCCCGAAAGGGGTACGGTGAAAAATGGGCGAGCTGGTGGCTCGATCTGGCCCGGTACGCCGACACCAAAGGCTATGAAAAGGATATGGGGCGAAGCATGTGGCGCTATCGAGATTGGGTGATCCAAGCCTTCAACCAAAACATGCCCTACGACCAATTTACCATAGAACAATTGGCGGGCGATCTGTTACCCGACCCGTCGATGGACCAATTGATCGCCACAGCTTTCCATAGGAATACGATGAACAACGACGAGGGGGGCACGCAAGACGAGGAATTCCGGGTGGCCAGCGTCATCGATCGCGTCAACACCACCTTTTCCGTCTGGCAAAGCACCACCATGGAATGTGTGCAGTGCCATAGCCACCCCTACGACCCCTTTACCCATAAGGAATACTACAAAGCCATGTCCTTTTTCAACAACTCGCGGGACGAGGACACCCCCGACGAGAGTCCCAATCTCCGTTTTTACGATGAAAGGCAGCGGCAAGAAGTAGCCCGTGTCAACGCCTGGGTCCAAACGCACGGTTCGGAAAAAGTGGCCGAACTCTATGCCGATTTTTTATCCTTTAAGGAGCCCAAATATCTGGCCCACAATGCGGAGGATTTTACCAATGGCGAATTGGCGGACACCAAATGGCTGGCCCTTTGGGACGATGGTTCCTGCACCCTAAAAAACGTCTATACCCGTGGTGCCGGCTTTATGTATATGAATTACCGGTCGGGTATCGACGGTACGCGTATGACCATCCGAAAAAATGATGCGGAGGGTGAGATTCTCGCACGGTTTACGATTGACAAAACGGATGGCACTACCATCAAAAAATTCCCCTTCAAACCTATCGATACCCCGGTGGACCTGTATTTTGAGACCAACAATGACCGAATCGAAAATCAGGTATCCACCAGTTTTATTACCTGGTTTGCGTTTTTGGAGGATATGCCCGGCAAATCGCAATCCGGCTATCGGGATATCAACAAAACCTTTCTGGAACTGTTGAACGCCGAGACGCCCACCCTGCCCATCATGGCCGAAAACCATAGCTATATGGCGCGCGCCACGCAGGTCTTTGACAGAGGCAATTGGATGCTCAAAAAGGATACCGTGCAGCCCGGGATTCCAAATTCCCTAAACGATTGGAATGACGATTGGGAGAAAAACCGATTGGGACTTTCGAAATGGATCGTGAGCAAAGAAAATCCCCTGACGGCCCGTACCTTTGTCAACCGCGTTTGGCACCAGCTTTTCGGACGGGGTATCGTGGCCTCTGTCGAGGATTTGGGCACACAATCCGACCCACCCACCCATCCGGAACTTCTCGATTGGCTATCGCTTCGTTTTATGCACCGGCACGATTGGGATATGAAGGCCCTGATCAAGGATATCGTAATGTCCGGCACCTATCGGCAAAGCTCCGAAAACAGCCCTGAACTCTACCAAAAAGACCCCCATAACGAACTCTATGCCCGCGGTCCACGCAGACGGCTTTCGGCAGAAATGATCCGCGATCAGGCCTTGGCCGTTTCGGGATTGCTCAGCGATAAGATGTACGGTCCCGGTGTGATGCCGCCCCAGCCCGATGGTGTTTGGCAATCGGTCTATAACAATGCTAAGTGGGTAGAAAGTGAAGGCGGGGACCAGTACCGCAGGGCCGTTTATACCTATCTGAAACGCACCAGCCCCTATCCCTCCTTTGTCACCTTCGATGCCGGTAGCCGCGAAGTCTGCACCATACGTCGCACCGTGACCAATACGCCCTTGCAGGCTTTGGTGACCCTGAACGACCCGGTCTATCTTGAGGCGGCCTACACCTTGGCGAAATCCATGAATGGGACCGATGCCGAAGCGGCTATTTCAAAAGGCTATGAAAAGGCGACCTATTCCCAAATAACCCCGGAAAAACTGGCGGCCCTGATGCATTTATATGAAGAAGCGCTAACGGAATTCCACGATCAGGAAACCATTGACGGCAACTTTTTTACGATCGGCGAACGTCCGACCCCCGAATTGGCCGCCATGACCGTTGTGGCGAACGCGATAATGAACTTGGACGAATTTTTGAGCAAGGCGTAAAGGCGTGAAGGATGAAAAAGAAAGGAACAGAACAAAAAAAGGACTAGGGCAGCCGGAATTTTTAAACGAAAAAGCAGTGAAAGACAAGATACAACGTTTGATTCAGGAAAAGATAATCCGGGAAGCGGAAGCCAAGACCCGGCGGAATTTTCTTAAACAGTGCGCGATGGGCACAGGGGGACTGGCGCTCGGTTCTATCTTTGTGGGATGCGGTGACTTTTTAAGGGATAAGAATGGGGTGTCCACCGTAAGATCGGGGTTCTCCGAAAGAGACCTGCACCCTTTGGCGACGCTTTCGCCTCCTTTCGCCCCCAAGGTGAAAAATGTCATTTACCTGCATATGGCGGGCGCCCCCTCGCAGCTTGAAATGTTCGACTACAAGCCCGAGCTGCAAAAACTGAACAACCAGGAATGTCCGCAATCCCTTTTGGAAGGGAAAACATTTGCCTTTATCCGGGGTACGCCCAAACTGTTGGGCCCCCAGGCCAAATTTGAACGGGCGGGGGAATCGGGCAACTGGATTTCCGACAACCTGCCGCACTTTAAAAAGGTAATCGACGAGGTCGCCTTTTTGAAAGCGGTACATACCGACCAGTTCAACCACGGTCCGGCCCAACTGTTCATGCATACCGGGAGTCCGCGATTGGGCCGGCCGAGTATCGGCTCTTGGGTGACCTACGGTCTGGGTTCCGAAAACCAAAACCTCCCCGGTTTCGTGGTGCTGACCTCCGGGGGCAAAGCTCCCAGTGCCGGAAAAAGCGTATGGGGCAGTGGCTTTTTGCCCTCGGTG
>DASSWC010000182.1:0-8008 GCA_035705395.1 Pricia sp.
AGAGTAGTGAAAACTGCCTTCCGAAACATCCCGTAATTCGTTCAGGTAGTCAACCAACAGGGACGAAGCTTGATTCAACTTTTTGTCGTAAACCTGATACTCCTCCCGCGGTACCAGAAGCCGGTGTTCCACTAGATAAAAACCTTTGGGATCGTTGCTTTTCGTCTTGGTAAGTCTTTCATGGAGAAGTTCCTTATCCCCTATTCCAAGTAATCTATAGAGCCGTGCCTGCAGACCGGATAGAATCCCTGTTCCCCAAACAACAGGTTCTTCGGGTAAAAGGGGCAGGCCCAGGCCTCTTCCCCTGGTAATTTTCGGAATATCCTTAAGTAATCTGATCTTTGCCCTAACATGATCTTCGGTTTTGGCCCCCGACCGGCTCTCCAGATTTTTGTAACGTATCCCGAAACGGGCCAAAAGGTGATCCAGCATCCTATCTTTTTCGATCAAGGTGCGTTGATAGAATTCCAGTGGGTCGTAGGCAGAGGTATTGCCGTGATCCTTTATAAGTTCCAGATTTTTGATATCCGGAAGTGTATCTGCCAAGGTATCATTTAGGTTATAAGGTGTTAGATCTTCCTCAGGTTTTAAGCTTAGCTGTTCCGTTACCCCGGATAATCTGGCTAGATAATCTACGAGCAAGCGTTCATAAAATAAAAGGTACGATTTAAACCTTTTTTGTTGCTTCTTTACCTGATCCTTAGCTTTTTCGGGAATCGATCCAGGGGTCAACCTATAATTCCCGGGGAAATCTTCCTGAATGGAAACGTAGGAATCGATTTCCTCGAAAAAATCCTCATCCAAGCCTTCTTTTACAACCGATGGCTTCTGTTTGGTCTTTTGACCCTGTAAAAAATCCGCTAACGATCGCGTGGTAAAAGGTGCGGATACTTCCGAGGCGCGGAGCGTATTACGTATTCCGTTCCTTACGATTACCACCACCGATTTTTCCCTACTGATCCGGGGCACATAGCGGGCGAAATTTTGAAGATGCAGGCAATCAAATGCGCCTTCATCCTGTAAGGAAATGGTGGGAATACCGTCTACGAACAAGTTTAGGTTCTCGATCTGTACCGCTTTAACGCCCTCAATCCCCGTAAGTTCTTCTATTATATTGGAGGTGTATAGAATTTGCTTACGATCACGATGTTCGGGGTGTTTGGATTTTCGCAGCAAAGAAAGTATAAAAGCATCCAGATGGTCATATAGTTTTTGCAATAGGGTCCCGTTCTTTGGGGCATCGGGTTCCAGGGTAAGCTGAATGTGTAATTTGATTTCCTGAAGGTTTACCACTTTGAACGCCGTAAAATCCTCGCACAGATTCCTAATTGGCAATAAAGAATGCCTGATCTTATTTAAAATTCCCTTTTTTCGGTGTTCCTTTTCCAAGCCGTGATTCAGCGAATCTATAAAATCCTTGGTCCCAAAAGCCTCCAGAACAGCATCCTTGTACCGTTTGATAGAGGTATTTTTGGACAAAGGCCGGTCTACCCCGGTAATGGTCACCCTGGCCTTGACCGTAGTTTTTTCATATCTCTTTTTTTGGGCAAATTTCAGGTCTAGATCCAGCAGTACTTGTGCGTTGTGTTTTTCAAATTGAAAGAAAGTTTCGGAAACCCCGGCTGCCAGCGTGCAACTTCTGATTTGACTTATTTGGTCCCATTGTAATCTCTGATTGTCTCCGTCGCATAAAATAACCTGTATCCGTACTTTCTTTCCCTCCGGGATTATTTCTATTACATCGGAATTTAGGTTTTTGTAGTTCGGGTCATTTTGTAGAAAAACGCTCACTTCATATCCCCCTTTTACAATTTCATTCTCTTCCATTAACGGAAAAGGGGTTACCCAAGCGGAAATTACCGCCTCATGGTTGTTTTCGATAAAGGATTCATAATCGTTGGCGGTAACCGGCAGGGATGGGATAAGTTCTTCATACTCAAAAAGGTACTTTTTTTTAAAGGAATCTGCAATAGGCACCTTGGATCGAAAGGCATTCCGCAGTTGTTCCGTTCTGTAGCTGAGGTCGGTAAGCGCGTAACAAAGAACTTCCAATACCGTAATCCCGGGGTCGTGAAGATTATAATCCGTCCAAATATCCCCGGCCAATTCCTGTATATTTGCAATTCCCTGCTCCCTGAGGAACTTAAAGTCCATCGATTTTACCGAAGGAGGGCTTCCCGATATGCCTTTTTCCGCGATCATGATACGGCCGCTTTAAATTCACATCCCATCCCGCCGAATACATGGAGCAATTCGTCGGCATTCCGTTCCGTAATATCAAATTGGTCCGAAACCGCGATATTCGATTTTATGTCGTAACCCACCGTAATATCTACATTTATCCCTTTCCATTGATCCATTAGTGCATCTGCTGTAAATTCCTTGTGGGGCCCTTCAGGAATATCTGCTCCGGACAGGGTTAAAAAGGCTTCTGTCCCATTATGGAAAACGATGGAATCAAGAGTGACCGTCTGATTTATTTTGACGGTACTCTTTTTGTCATTGACCTCATACGTATTGCTTTGTGGAAGTTGCAGTTCCATATGTATTCTGTGGATCCTAAGTTCCGGCCCCAGATTGCAACAGGGAACGCAGTAGTGATAGGTTCGGGTATGTGGAATGTTGATCCTTTTAAACCAGGGCGTTAGAAAGGTCTTTCCGGCCTCCATGGAAATTGTTTTCACAAGGCTGTGATCCCCCGTCCCCGTTTTTATCCCATAACCGGACACATAGACGGAATAGTTCTGGTTGTAGCAAGCATCTATCAAGGAATAAAAGTGTTCTTGCGTCGGCCTGCTACCCCTTCTAAAATATTGCTTAATTGTGTTCTTTTCCATTTCTGAGGCTTACTGTTATTCTACTTGAAAATTAATATCTATGATCATCTGAGCGATTCCCTGGTTGGTCTGGCATAGTATGGTATCCGGTTCGACGGTGTTGATACGATGTGTATCGGACGATATAAGGATAGTGTGCCGGTCCGTGAATATCTCATCGGTCTCTACAGGTACCTTGTTTTTATATAACTTAATTTGAGCGATGAAACCAATATAGGGGCGTAATTCGATGAATTTGATCAAGGAGGATTTGTAGAGTGTAGTACCCATTTCCATTTTTTTTTCCCTATCAAAGGCCCAGGGAGATAAAAATCGCTTGAGATCGCTTTCGAGTTTTTTGAGATAGAATCCTGCATCTGCCCGGTCTTTAAAACTTACCGTGGCATGCACCTGCAATTCATCGTAAGAAGGGTTTCCGATACTGAGCGATACGTGGGGGGACATCCTTGCTGACAAAAATTCCCGGATGCGTTCCAGCAAAGCAGCGGAAGCCAAGGGCTTTTGTATCGCCTCTAAATTAATACGGCCTGCCCTTGGGATGGTAATAATATGGATGGCACCCGCGGTTCTTTCGCCATGTCCGTTCGTATTCGCATTACAAATTACCTGATAGATATCGGGAAATTGTTGCAATACAAGGTGTTCTATATCCCAGGGGCTAATACCTTTATTCTTATGTGCCAGTTGCTCACTAATCCGGGTATAAAAGTCAGAATCGGATTCTGGCGGCCTTCCCCCAAAAGCTGGGTAAGGCTGTTCTATTTTTTTGATCGCACTTTTCTTATGGGTAAAGGAGGAAATGCTACCGGGAGCTAAATTATTTATCGGGTATGCCGGGTGAATATCATTCGTGTTCAACACGCATAATACGGCATTGGTCCGTACGGTGATAATCCGATCAAAACGTTCGGGATGCGTTTTTGTTTCCAGTTTTAACCAATGAAAACCCAGCGGCATCCTTGTTCCCTTATCCGTTGCATCGGCCGGTATGTTCAACGTAATGATACCCGTTTGTTTCAGGCCTTGGGTGGTATCGGAAAGTACTTGGTTTGCGGAGAACCTTTTCCACCCGCGGACACCCAGATAGCTCAAAAGGGGCTCAGGCTTTTTTTCCACATTTTCCTCAAGTATTTCAAAGAATAAAGAGAGCTGCTCCGGTGGGCTTAGGGCAGACACCCCAAGATACAATTGTCCACCTGAACCATATCCTGGAGGTAACAGGGAAAATGGTGTTTTTAAAGTGGTCAAGGGTTGATACCCAAAAGGTTCTACATAGAAAAACTGCTGTCCATTATTGACTTCCTCACCCAAATCAAACTCCTCGTGGGCCTCATAGTCCACGCGAATGGATTCCACGGCGGGCGTATAAGGAGGATTGGGTATGGCTTCGTCCTTTTGCTGAGCCTGTGCCATAATGGCCTTGGTGTAGACCGAAGGATAAATAGTGTGGCCAAAGGCGCGCTTGGGCGAAGAAAACGTGATTTTGATACGTCCGTTTCCCGAGTCGTAACCTTCGTTAAAAAGCTTGAGGTATTTTGTATCGATCTGAAATTCAAGGCTATCCCCAAAAAGACTGAACTCGGGTTCGTTCCCGTTTAAAACGGGAATCCATTCTTTATTCTTACGAACGGCAATAGTAATCTTAAAGTCCTCTTTGCGCTCGACCAGACTATTGGTCTGCCCTAGATAACCCTCGTAGTATGCCTTTAAATTTTCTGGTAGGCCCTTCCACTCAAGCGAAATGGAAGCACCCGTGATATGTTTCCTGATCAGTTCGGAAGCGTGCACATACATATTGGAACCTACTACCGGGGTAAAACCGAAGGGCTGGAAAGCCTGACCGATATCCAGGATCCCATAATCATTGTTTACGATCAAGTTTTCAAGACCTTTTGCTTCTACCCTAATATCTATCTGCTTCACCTTTACTTTTTGCAACAGTTCATAAAGGGCATGATTATATCCTGGTGCCAATACAAACTTCAAATAGGGGGATGGTGAAAATGGCACCGCCTCCGTGGTTTTCTCCGAGCGCATCAGGGCAGGTTCCATTTTTCCAAGCTCCACCGTAAAAACGAGTTGGTCCTTTGAAAATGTGAGTCCCGATAACGCCTTGATCAACACCCCTTCTGCGGTGGAGAGATGAACTTCCCATAATCTTGGGTCCCATGGGTCTTCTTTTAATGGGACTATATCCATTTCGCCAAGAGTAAGGGTTATTTTAATAATTCTATCGCCCTCATTCAGTAGAAGGACGGGCGCACAGACCCCAAATCCCATGCCCGCGGAACGCTTTGATAGTTTTGGGTTTCCGAAGGGGTGCCATCCGGTATTGGCTACCCCAACTTCTTGGTGGCCTGCACTTTCAAATTCTTGATACATGCGTGGCAGGTCTTCAAAAACATAAAGCGATTCCCATGGCTTTTTGCTATTATATATTCCTTTACATTGTGTTATTCGGGCCTTGTTCAGGAAAACATCCTTCTGTGTCCTGTAAACGATGTCTTTTTTATTGGGACTCTTGCCTGCCAGCAAACCGGTTCCTTTCTCCAAAAGATACTTTTCGTTATTTCTGGCCAGTTCCATAAATGTATAGACCTGATCCGCAGCCACCGGAAAGGTCGTTTGCCTCAGGATTTTTTTATAAAAAAATAGAAGATGTTCCCTGTTCAGGGAATTAAGTTGTTTTTGGACCGATGAAAATAAATTCAAAAAAGAAAAAAATAAGGCGAGATGGGGAGGGCACTCTTTAGTTGCCCGTTCTTTTAATGATCCACTTTCTATTCCTTCCAAATACAACAAGCCTTCATCGAAAAGGGGCTTCCAAGTGTAGGATTTACCTTCTCCCTCAAAAACCACTGTTTTTGCAAACGTTCGGGTATCCTCAAAGATATCCTTCAAGGTCCTACTGTCCAGTTTGACGGAAGAGGGATCCAATGTGCTTAACGCCCTTTCATTTCTTGAGGTTCCTTGATTCATCGCTATTCATAAAAGTGTTGGGTAGCTTCAAACAGATAAAACGGATAAATAAGATTGGTTCGGGTGTTGGTAGTGCGGATAAGGTATTCAATATCAAAATGTATCGATCCGTCTCTTTCGAGCGTTTCGTTGACACTGATATTGAGAAGTTTTATCCGGGGTTCATGATAAATAATAGCGGTTTTTAAGGTGTCTTTTAGAAACGTGATGGCGTTCATATCAAATTGTTCATAGACCATCGATTGCAGATCGCAACCATATTCGTGTTGCATGACCCGCTCGCCCAATTGTGTGGAGAACAGAATTATCAGGGATTGCTCTATATCCTCTTCCTCCCGCACCAGTTTAACACCTCCCTGCTCCCAGGAAAAATCCGGCGGGAATGCCCATCCCTGGCCTAAAAAATTGGTACTATCTTTCATGTGTATCTATTTTATTTATGAACTCTCTTGGATTCGGCACGAAAGGAAGCTGCCCATAGGAAGGCGGGCGCCCCCTCATCCTATCTGTACCGTTGGATCGCCTATGGCGGCGGCGGCACCGCAGATACATACATCGCCCATTCGCAGAGCCGGTTTCCCTGCGATCAACACCGAAACGCTGCCCATGGGAAAAGGGCTTACCGTGGGCTGATGTGCATTCGGCGGCAGGGCACAGGTATGTATATCCGTTGCTACCGCCGCCGGTATACCGCTTATGAGGACCGTGGCCACACCGGGTCCTGTGATGATCCCTCCGTGGGTACTGATGTCCCCTAACCTTGCTGCTGACGGCATAATCCTATTAATTTATTTGAACCAACGAACCTTTGAGTACTGCAATGGCACTGGACTTCACATCGGCTCCGGCGGCACCTTCCGCCTCAAATTTTCCGGAAGCCTTTAAGGCAATGTTCACGCCTTCGAGCTTTATATCCCTTACCGCTTTTAGGTTGATATCTTTTTTACTATCGAGAAAAATTCCGTCCGATTTCAGTTCGATGGAATTGGAATGTTCGTCCGTTATTTTGATGGTCTGGCCAGACTCATCAATTTTTATGGTGTTCCCGGAAGGGGTTGCTATCTCAATGATTTTCTCATCATCCTCAAAAGTCATTTTAAGTCCGCTTCTGGTATAAATGCCTTTTAAATGATTGTCGTCCGTAC
This sequence comes from Pricia sp., assembly GCA_035705395.1. Taxonomy (GTDB): domain Bacteria; phylum Bacteroidota; class Bacteroidia; order Flavobacteriales; family Flavobacteriaceae; genus Pricia. The sequence goes on from DASSWC010000182.1 coordinate 6,962, forward strand.
CACTTTCGGGAGCCGGTCTTGCACTACTGTGAACGGATCCAAGCACAAACGCATGGCGAGGATCTTCACTTAAAAACCCGACCACCACCTCATCCCCTATTTCCGGATAAAAACAATACCCATATCCATCACCCGCATAGGGCCTTACCAATCGCGCCCAGATACCTTCCTCCTCATTATCCATTATGGGGATTTTGACCCTTACCCTAAAACTTCCCAGCGGATCTTCCTCCAATTGTGTTACCACCCCTATCTGGCAACCTTGTACGGAAGGTACCAGCCCAGCTCCTCCGTAAACCTTGCTTTTTGAGAGGAACCATTCCGGGGATATTCCGAATTGGATATCGGTGGTCCAATTTCCATTCTGCAACTCATGCCGAATGCCGGTCGCCAAGGCCTTGCCTACAAAACGATCTCCGAATCCGGAAAGGCTAATGACCTCCCCTACCTGTGCCTCATGGGTGCCTTTGACCCGAACCCGTCCTATAACCTTGGCAAGTTGGTTTTTGGTGGCCCTGGCATTGCTCCAAGCGGTGAGTTCGTCTTCGGAAATATTGCCCGTATGCTGAAAACGGGAAGACTCTTCTCCCCAGACTTCGGCAAGGGTGGTGGAATCCAGATTCCCCAATACGTTGGTAAAACTTGGGGTTCCCTCGGTAACCAGAATCTCCTGTTCGTCAGGGGACCACGCCTTGCTTTCTACTTTATGGCGCTGATGTTCGTTATTAATGCAGGCCTCGAATTCCAGTACGTTAGCGCCGTACTCGCAATTGAGAACTTCTTGCCGATCCAGATCTGGAGGTCCAATGGTAAGTCCATCTTCCCCCGTAAAAACTAGCAGTCCATTGGTATCTGCCCTCGACAAAATAAAGTCCCAATTCGTACTTGCGTAATGTGCTACTTGTTCATGGGTGTATTCCGGCCAATTTAAAATTGTAAAGTCAATACCTTCCTCAGAAAGAATCTGTTCTACTATTTGCTTATCACTTTTCTCATAAGAGAAACTATTGGTTTTGTTTAAGGTAAGTTTTACGGACTGGTGCTTGC
>DASSWC010000183.1:0-3236 GCA_035705395.1 Pricia sp.
GACGAGCAGTAAATGACGTAGGTAAACGCCTCCTTTCTATCCAAAAGCGAGGTAGTCCGGTCATTATCGGGAATGAGCCAAGAAAAAACCAATACGCCCAGCAGACCGAACAGTGCCCCGGTAAGTCCCCGGCCGCCATCCAAAAGTCCGAATGCCTTGCCTTGCGAAGTGGTGCCGCCCCAGACCCGGGTGGCTTTTATCATGGGTGCCCAAAACAAAAAAATTGTGGTAAAGCCCCAATATCCGTATAATACTTGAAGTACTTCAAAGCTTGGATAGGCAGCAAACAGCCATCCTCCCAAAGCGGTCATCCACAAAGCGATGGCCATTAGTTTTCGGGGTGGATGATTATCGGCCAAAGGCCCTCCCAAGAGGTATGATATGAGTGCCACGATCCCATAAACCGAAAAACAGAGTCCCAATTCGGTATTATCAATTCCAAAAACATCAAGTACGGTCGGTCTGAAAATCCTCGGTAAAACGAAGGGCAGAATGAATACGGCCTCACCGGCCAAGATCAACAGGACGAGGTAGTACCACGTTGCCTTTTTCTGTTTCATAGGCTGGAAAGGTAGTAAGAACTATTGTTTTTTTTATACCTTAATGCCGAGAACCGATGTAAGCCCACATCGGTAAAATCCGATACCATGAAAAAACTGATTTTACTTTCTGCGCTACTATTGATGGCTTCCTGTAACGAAGCCCAGGAAAAAGTGAGTCCGACCGCGACCTTGATTACCAACGCCAATATCGTCGACGTCCGATCGGGTGAAATATTGGAAAACCGGCAGGTGGTTGTGGATTCTGGAAAAATTAAATCCGTTTCGGATTCCGTCAAAAATCCGGAGACGTATTCGAATCGCATTGACGCACAGGGAAAGTACCTGATGCCCGGTCTGGCGGAGATGCACGCCCATATTCCGCAGCCATCGACTTCGGGGGAGCGGATAGAGGATGTACTTTTCCTCTACCTTTCAAACGGCATTACCGTTATCAGGGGCATGCTGGGCCACCCGCAACATTTAGAACTTCGCGGGCAGGCCGAAGAGGGAGCTATTCTTAGTCCCAGAATTTTCACTTCGAGTCCCTCGTTGAACGGTAGCACGATTCCCACCGCGGAGGAGGCCGAAAAAAAGGTCAGGGCCTATGAAAAGGAGGGTTATGATTTCCTAAAAATACATCCGGGCGTGCCCTTGGAGGCCTTTGACCAGCTGGTACGAACGGCGAACGAAGTCGGTATCGAATTCGCCGGTCACGTACCCGTCGAGGTGGGCATCCGCCATGCGCTCGAAAGCCAATATGCTTCCATAGACCATGTGGACGGGTTTTTGGAGGGATTGGTTCCCGAATCCGCCGACGTGGCGCCCGATGAAAACGGATTTTTCGGCTATAATTTTACATCCTTGGCGGACACTGCAAAAATCGATGAACTGGTGGCCCTCGCCAAGAAAAACGAGGTCTGGATCGTGCCCACCCAAAGCCTGTTCACCAAATGGTTCGCGCCCACCGATGCGGATAGCATGTTGGCACTTCCCGAGATGAAATATATGCCTCCGGAAACCCTTGAGGATTGGAAACGGCGAAAAGAGGAGTCTACCGGGGAAGGTAGTGATTTCGATAAACAGCAATGGGAAAAATTCGATTCCATCCGAAAGCAATTGATCCAAAAACTCAGCGAAAACGGGCACGGGATACTACTGGGCTCCGATGCCCCGCAATTGTTCAACGTCCCGGGATTTTCGATCCATAAGGAAATGCAGGATATGAAGAATGCCGGCATGTCGAACCTCGAGGTCATCCAATCGGGAACCATCAATCCGGCCATTTATTTTAATATGGAGGATACCTTTGGTCAAATTGAAGAAGGTTTGGATGCCGATTTGATTTTAATCGACGCCAATCCCTTGGAAGATTTAGGTGCCCTGGCGCAAATTTCAGGAGTGATGCGTCGGGGAAAATGGATACCGAAAGCAGAAATCGATAAAACGTTAAAAAAAATCGCCTTAAAAAATAAGGGGGAATAGCGACATTCTATGCCATCCCAATCTTGAGACCTGATCCGATACTGTTAAAATCAAATCGGTTTGAGCAAGGTAGCTACCAATAAATTCTTAAATTTGACTAAATTTAAAAACTTAAGACCATGAAAACAGTAAAATTAACGGTACTGGGGCTTTTATTGATAGGCTCTTACAGTTGTAAAGAAGTAAAAAAGGACACCAATGAGGACACGGGTCCCATGGAAGAAAGCATGCAAGAGGAAGCCACTGACATGCAAGCCGATATGACGGAGAAAACCCTTACCGTACAGATGATGCCCAAGAGCGGCAGCGAGGCCGAGGGTACGGTCACATTCACCCAAAATGGTGACGAGGTAACGATGAACGCTGAATTTACCGGTCTTACCGAAGGCGAACATGCCATTCACATCCACGAGAATGCGGACTGCTCCGCCGATGACGCGACCTCTGCCGGTGGACATTGGAATCCGGCCAGTATGGATCATGGCAAACTAGAATCTACCGAAGAATACCACGGAGGGGATATTGGCAACATGACCGCCGACGCCGACGGCAATGCTACCATGGAATTCTCTACGCAGGAGTGGTGCATTGGATGCGATGATGAGAATAAGAACCTAATCGGCCACGGGGTTGTCGTTCATGCCAAGGCAGATGATTTCACCTCCCAGCCCAGCGGAGCTGCGGGATCGCGGGTCAGTTGCGGTGAAATTACCGAATAGAACCGATTCATTTAAAACCGCCTCGAACGAGGCGGTTTTTTTAATATTTTTATCCCCCTTTTGAAACGATAGGGCCCCTTCTAAATCCTAACACCGATTAATCTATCTAACCGAATATATCTCAATGGATCAAGATGAATTAGTATTGCGCTTTCAGAAAAAAGACGTCATAGCCTTTGAAAAACTCTATGAGATGTATTGGGAAAATATCTGCGGTGTGATCAACACTGTGGTAAGGGACAAATTTTTGGCCGAGGAGATCGCCCAAGACGTTTTTATTAAAATCTGGCACAAATCCGACAGTTATAACCCGTCAAAAGGGCGTTTCTTCACTTGGATATTGAACATCGCCAGAAATGCCGCTATCGATAAAGTGCGCTCTAAATCCTATAAAAACCAGCAAAAAAATCTGTCCGCCGATTTCTTCGTAGGTATTTTGGACAGAGCGGATACGAACGATCAACCCGACGAAACGACTATCGATACTTCCGCC
>DASSWC010000184.1:0-4876 GCA_035705395.1 Pricia sp.
CGATAGGTTCAATGCCACCGTCAATAAAATAGAGCTCAACAAAAAGCGGCCGGACCAGATATTGATAGGCCGGCCGGACTATTCCTTTGACGAGGAAGGCAACTATATCAACGAAAGCGGCGAGGACTATAAAAAAGACAACAAGCGCAACCAACAATTCGCCATGCAGTTCGAGGCCCTGCAATCGGTACTGTACGCCCGACTGGTGAAAAAAGTGGGGGATAGGCGGTATTGGGAGCAATGGGCGAACAACGTCGCGGAAATCGCAAAACGCCAAATGGAGCGGATCAGCTATCTGGTCTCGGAAAAAACGGAACATCGGAAAGCCTTCGATGCCTTTTTAAAGGGTCTGCAATCGAATATCAATTCCAGTATTTCGGATAAGGAGGCCATTGAAATGCTTTCCCAACATATGATTACCAAACCGGTGTTCGAGGCTTTATTCGAGGGCTATTCCTTTGTGGACAACAACGCGATTTCACGGTCCATGCAGAAAATGGTGGCCCTTTTGGAAGAAGGGGCCTTGGACAAGGATACCAAGACCCTGAACAAATTCTACGAATCGGTAAGGATGCGCGCCGCCGGTATCGACAATGCGGAGGGCAAACAACGTATTATCATCGAGCTGTACGACAAGTTCTTTAAGACCGCCTTCCCTAGGATGGTCGAGCAATTGGGGATTGTCTATACTCCCGTGGAGGTAGTGGACTTTATCATTCATTCCGTCAACGATGTGCTGCAGCAGGAATTCGGGCAGAGCATTTCCGATGAAAATGTACATGTTTTAGATCCCTTTACCGGTACGGGCACGTTTATGACCCGTTTGATACAATCGGGACTGATCAAAAAGAAAGACCTCCCCAGAAAATACGAAAGCGAACTGCATGCCAACGAAATAGTACTCTTGGCTTATTATATCGCAGACGTCAACATAGAGAACGCATATCACGAAGTAATGGGTAACCAAGGCGACTATGTGCCTTTTGATGGCATCTGTCTTACGGACACCTTCCAATTGGGCGAAACGAAAGACAGTGTTATTTTTTCGGAGATGTTCCCCCAGAACTCCGAGCGCTTGGAAATGCAGAAAAAGGGACCGATTCGCGTGATTATTGGAAATCCGCCCTATTCCGTGGGACAAAAGGCGGCCAATGACAATGCCCAGAACATGAAATACGAAAAGCTCGATGCCCGTATTGCTGCCACTTATGCTAAGGAAACCAACGCCACCAACAAAAATTCGCTGTACGATTCGTATATCAAGGCATTTCGATGGTCAACCGACAGGTTGTCTGACGACAAAGGTGGTGTTTTGGCATTTGTCTCCAATGGTGCTTGGTTGGACGGTAATTCACAGGATGGCTTTAGAAAAGTGCTTGAAAAAGAGTTTTCTTCTATTTATGTGTTCAATTTAAGGGGAAATCAGCGCACAAGCGGGGAACGCTCGAGAAAGGAGGGTGGTAAAATCTTTGGTTCCGGGTCGCGTACCCCTATTGCCATAACGTTGTTAGTAAAAAATCCCAGTAGCCAGAACAAAAAAGCGACCATCCATTATCATGATATAGGCGATTATCTAAGCCAAAAAGATAAACTGAAAATCATTTCAAAATTCGGATCGGTTGTGAACCAGGAAATGGCTTGGAAAACTCTTAATCCCAATGAACATGGAGATTGGATCAATCAGCGCAACGATGATTTTGATGAATATATTCCTATTGGAGATAAATCTTCACACGACAATTTCTTCAATTCAGGCATTTATTGTCGAGGTCTGGAAACGGCCAGAGATGCATGGGTCTATCAATCTTCAAAAAATCAATTAGCTAATAATATGAAAATTTCAATTGATTTTTTTAACGCTCAACTTGATCAATATATAAAAGTGTCAAAATCAGACGACATTTCAGACCCTAAGAAAATCGTGAAGTTTGATGAGAAAAAAATAAGTTGGTCTAGAGCTTTTTTGGGTGATATTAAGGCGAATCGACCGAAAAAATACCGTGAAACAGAAATCGCAACCGCTCTGTATCGCCCTTTTTTCAGACAAAATCTTTATTTCAGTAGAGAACAAAATAATGTGGTCTCGAGAATGGATAAGTTTTTCCCGTCTCCAGCATTAGAAAATCTCGTCATTTGTGTTTCGGGTTTGGGTGGAAAAAAGCGAAATAGCAACCTAATCACAAATCTAGTTCCTGATTTGAATTGCTTAGATTCCGGAACACAATGTTTCCCACTTTATTATTACAGAGAAAAAGAAACAGTACAGGGCAGTTTATTCGATGGCGAAAGTGAGTCCAACTACATCCGTCGAGATGGCATAAGCGATTTTATCCTAGACCGCGCCCAAAAACAATACGGCAAAAGCGTATCCAAAGAAGACATCTTTTATTACGTCTACGGCATTCTGCACAGTCCCGAATACCGCGAAACCTTTCAGAACGACCTTAAAAAAATGCTACCGCGCATTCCCTTGGTAGATGAACCTCGAGATTTCTGGAAATTCAGCAAAGCCGGCCGTGCCTTGTCGGACCTGCATATCAACTACGAAAGTGTCCCGCCCTATGAAGGCGTCGAAATCGATGGTCAGGAGGCCCTTATCAAAATGGATGCCTATGAATTTTACAGGGTCAATAAAATGCGGTTTCCCAAGAAAGACCAAAAAGAGACTATCCTCTACAACGGGCGCATTACTTTCAAAAATATCCCTGAAAAGGCTTACGAATATGTTGTCAACGGTAAAAGCGCCATCGAATGGATTATGGAGCGCTACAGCGTAAAGACGGATAAGAAATCCGGCATTACGAACGACCCCAACGATTGGAGCAAAGAACATGACAACCCCAGTTATATTTTTGATTTGCTGTTAAGCATTATTAATGTCAGTATGCAGACGGTCGATATTGTGGAGGGGTTGCCCAAGTTAGAATTTGATTAAATAAAAGGAGAAAGTTAAGCAACAAAATTGACCAAATGCAGGTATCCATTTATGAAAGAGCCGTTGATATGGGAAGGGCGGCGGCCAATTATGTGGAAAGTAAATTGAACGGGGCAATTGACGCCAAAGGTGCCGCAAATTTAATTTTGGCGACCGGGTCGTCACAGTTTAAGTTTTTAGAGGCCCTGAAAGAAAAGGAAATCGATTGGCAGAGAATTACGGTTTTCCATTTGGATGAGTACAGGGGCCTTCCCGAAACGCATCCTGCCAGTTTTCGGAGGTACCTAAAGGAACGCATCCTCGACGAGGTAGCACCACTGAAAGCATTTTTTTTGAATGGGGATGCCGTTGATATCGAGAAAGAAATGCAACGATATGCTAGGGAACTTGAAAATCATCCCATCGACATCGCTTGTATCGGTATCGGGGAAAACGGACATATCGCGTTCAACGATCCGCCAGTGGCCGATTTTGACGATCCGAAGCTGGTAAAGCTGGTACATCTTGACAGAGACTGCAGAAACCAACAACTGGGCGAAGGGTGGTTCCCTGCTTTGGAGGAGGTGCCCGAACAGGCCCTTACCCTGACCATACCCGCCATAATGAAATCAAAGGCGATCAGTTGCGTGGTCCCCGAAGAAAGAAAGGCCCGAGCGGTCCACGACACGCTTAATCATCCGATAAGCCCCAAATGCCCTGCGACGATATTGAGAGAACATCCGGAAACCCGGTTGTTCCTTGATGCCGCTGCAGCGTCGATGCTATGAATGTAATGTAATGGAATTTCAATGGAACTGAACAACCTCGACTATCTGGTAATAGGTATCTTTTTTCTATCGATGATCCTTATCGGTGTTTATGCCTATTTTAAGAACAAAAGCTCGGAGGATTTTTTCGTTGCCGGGGGCGACCTGCCCTGGTGGCTATCCGGTATTTCCCACCATGTCTCCGGCTATAGCGGTGCGGTTTTTGTAGCCTATGCCGCCCTTGCCTATACCCATGGATTTTCCCTATACGTGTGGTGGGCGTTTACGATCGGTGTGGGGATCATAGCGACCGCCAGGATTTTCCCTGCCTATTGGGTCCGCTTGCGGAAAAATCTTAAAATCCAGTCCCCGTTGGAGTACTTGGCCGTTCGGTATAATGTTTTGACCCAGCAGAGTATCGCCTGGGTAGGGGTAACACTGAAACTCTTCGATGTCGGGGCCAAGTGGGCGGCCATTGCAATTCTTCTGACCGTTACCACTGGAATTCCGTTCACGTACGGGATATTGATATCCGGTGGTGTTTCCTTGGTATACATAACGGTAGGCGGGCTATGGGCAGTAATTTTAACGGATCTGGCGCAATTTGTGGTGCAGATCGTAGCGGGTATCGCCATGTTCATAGTCGTACTGAGCCAGTTCGGGGGCTGGGAATCCATTTTCGGAATATGGGACGAACTTCCACCGGAAAATAGCCAATTGTTCAATGATCCCTACACCGTAGGTTTCGCCATGGTATTCCTGTTTATAAATTTTCTGAGCTATAATGGCGGTAGCTGGCCCCTTGCTACTAGGTACATTTCATCGAACACGGAGCATCAGGCTTCAAAAGCGGCCTATCTATCGGGGATCCTCTATTTGATATGGCCCCTGATCCTGTTCTTTCCCATGTGGGCGGCCCCCCTTATTTTGCCCGGAATAGAGGATCCTTCCGAATCCTATGGCCTTTTGATTCGGGAACTTTTGCCGAACGGACTTATCGGCTTGGTCATCGCTTCTTTGTTCGCCAATACCATGTCGATGACTTCTTCGGATATCAATACGATCTCCGCGGTCATTACGCGGGACATACTTCCGGTCGTTTCCAAAAAATTCAGAAATAGAAAGACCTCGTTGCTGACGGCCCGCATCACCACCTTTATCTTTACTTTTTTGACGATCGTGGTGGCATTCCAAT
>DASSWC010000185.1:0-2030 GCA_035705395.1 Pricia sp.
GTGTCGTCGGTACCGTTATTGCCATCGTTCATATACGAACTTTTCAGCAACTCTAGATGGCTTTTTGCCTTTTCGATTTTCTCTTCGATCAGCTCCTTGAATTCGGCCAGATCCTTATCCGAATACTTCACTTTTAAATCCTGTGCCATGCTCTTAATGTTTTACAATGAATAATTTTGTGTTTACTTCATCAAAGGCTACCTCGGTACCCTTTTCCAATTTTTCCTCCAAATCCAGGTCCGCCGCCAAGGTCTCGGCCTTGATATAATCGATATTGCTTTCGACCGCCTTTTCGACCCACCCGTCTTTCAGAATTTTTACGTCTATTTTGTCCGTTACTTCGTACCCGGAATCCTTCCTGAGATTTTGGATACGGTTTACGAGCTCGCGGGCGACACCCTCTTTTTTTAGCGCCTCATCGATCGTAACATCAAGCGCAACCGTTAGTGGACCGGCACTGGCGACCAACCAGCCCTCGATATCCTGAGAGGAAATCTCTACCTCTTGTAACCGTAATGTAACGATTTTATTTTCAATATCGAGGTTTATTTTTCCCTCTCGCTCTATTATTTGAATGTCTTTTTGATCTAATTCACCTATTGCCCGGGCAATCTTCTTCATGTCTTTCCCAAATTTCGGGCCCAGTACCTTGAAATTCGGTTTGATCTGTTTGACCAAAATTCCCGAGGCATCGTCCAGCATCTGGATTTCCTTGACATTGACCTCGGATTTTATAAGGTCGGCCACAGCGTCGATTTCCCTTTGCTGGGTTTCGTTCAAAGCGGGAATCATTATTTTCCGCAACGGCTGTCGCACCTTTATCTTTTCTTTTTGGCGGATGGATAAAACCAGGGAGGAGATGCGCTGTGCCATTTTCATCTTACTCTCCAGGGCCTTATCCACAAAGGATGGTTCATGTTCCGGAAAATCGGATAGGTGCACACTCTCAAAGGCATTCCTTTTCGTAGCGGTTATCAGATCCCGGAACAACCGGTCCATGTAGAAGGGCGCCACGGGAGCCGAAAGTCGGGCCACGGTTTCCAGACAGGTATACAAAGTCTGGTAGGCCGAAATTTTGTCAATTTGGTACTCCCCTTTCCAAAAACGCCGCCGACACAGGCGTACGTACCAGTTGCTCAGGTTTTCCTGTACATAATCGGAGATGGCCCGACTGGCCCGGGTCGGTTCGTAATCGGCATAGGCGGTATCGACGATTTTGATGAGGGAATGAAGTTCGGACAAAATCCAGCGGTCGATTTCGGGCCGCTCTGCCAACGGAATATCATCTTCGGAATAATCGAAGCCGTCAATGTTGGCATAGAGTGCGAAGAAGGAATAGGTGTTGTACAAAGTGCCGAAAAACTTGCGTTTGACCTCGACGATACCTTCCATATCGAACCTGAGATTGTCCCAGGGATTGGCGTTGGAGATCATATACCAGCGGGTGGCATCGGCACCGTGCGCGTTCATGGTAACGAACGGATCCACCGCGTTGCCCAGGCGTTTGGACATCTTTTTGCCCTCTTTATCTAGTACAAGGCCGTTCGAGACCACGTTCTTATAAGCTACGGAATCGAAGACCAGTGTAGCGATGGCATGCAGGGTATAGAACCAGCCCCGGGTCTGGTCGACGCCCTCGGCGATAAAGTCCGCCGGAAAAGGGATGGTTTTTTCTGGATGGCCATCCTTAACGGGATCGATCCTGTTTTCGGAGGCTCCGTTCGGTCCACGTTCGAACGGGTAATGCCACTGCGCATAAGGCATGGCCCCGCTGTCGAACCATACGTCGATCAAGTCGGCTTCCCGCTGCATCGGTTCTCCAGAGGGAGAAACCAGGGTGATAACATCGACGATGTTCTTATGCAGGTCAATTTTATCGTAGTTTTCGTCGGATAGATCGCCCACCTCGAAATCCGGGAAAATATCCTTTTTCAGCACACCGGCCTCGACCGCTTTGATCATTTCCTGCTTCAGTTCGGCCACGGAACCGATGATGATTTCTTCCTGCCCGTCTTCGGTACGCCATATCG
>DASSWC010000186.1:0-11630 GCA_035705395.1 Pricia sp.
TTGCCATAGAACAGGCAATGAGCAGAAAAAAAAGGATTAAAAAATTTTTCACAATCAAAAGCTAAAGGCAAATAAAGATAAATATTTCAACAGAAAATAAAGCAAAGGCCGCATTAAATCATTGTGCCCCAACAGAAAATCATTCGGGGTTTTATTCGTTTGTAGAAGGGGTTAGTTTTGGGGAAGAACAATAAAACGTACGCCATGGACCTTCAAAACATAACCCACTTTTTTACACGCCCCGAAAAATCGCTTCTTGGGGTCTGCAGTTCGCTCTCAAAGAAATTATCCCTGCCTCCCGTAGCTTTGAGAATAGCGCTGATCATTCTCACACTCTTGTTTATCCCGCTGGGCGTTATCATTTACGTCATCGCTTACCTGATAATCAATCCAAAGAAAAGCAAAATAGTGACTTTCGGGCTTTTGGGGGCAGTGCTGGGCATCCCTTTAAGTTATTATTTCCAGTCCGACATCGTAAAATTTATTGGGGAAACCAGCGGTATGTTCAGCTACCTAAAAAATTTCGCCCAGACGGTTGACGACTACAATGAGTATGTGGGCAGCGGTTGGGAAATTGTTCTCAACGTTCTTTTGAGTATCGTGGTTTTTTCGATTGCGGGCGGGGCGATAGGATATTTTATGGACAAAAAAGAAACGGACAAAATTTAACAACAACCTTCCTAAATAAGATAATTATGAGATATTTGTGTTACCTCTTGCTCTTTATTGCTTTTCTTTTTCAAGGGTGTTCGACCGACAATGGTGCCCCGGATCCTAAAACTTCGGAATATTATTTTCGGTTCAAGGTCGATGGGGTGGAAATAGAGTATGAATTTACACCGGATTCCTATATTAACCTGACCGGGATTTATGAAAAGGATGAAAATAAGGAGATCTATGCAATAAATATAGCAGGGTTTGGGAATATTCTTGAACCGGGAACCACCAATTACCTTAGCATTTTTGTCAGCGATTCCCTAGATATTTCCACAGGGGTGACTTATTCGAACATTCCCGGGGAGGGCGATGATTTCCCTGATCTTCTCTTTTCAATGGGGTATGTTGACAGCGAAGGCAACTCTTACGGTGCCGCTGCGTTCGGCGATAACCCTTTGTACAGCAATCTTTATGAACCCGCTTTTGTGGAATTCCCTGAAATTGCCGACACCTATATTAGCGGTACTTTTTCCGGCACGTTGATATGGTACGACACCAGTACTGGAATCAATGAGTTTGTAGATTCGGTGGTGGTTTCGGAAGGGGAGTTCAAAGTGCCGAGGTACTAGCCTTTTCTTCGGGACACGTGCTACTTGATGGAGCTGTTGGGTCCATCTGGGAAAAAATGAAATTATTGAATGCTCGGTCCCTCAATGGGCCACCGTATTGATTTCGATCCAATACCCGTCCGGGTCCTGGATATAGATTTGATCCACCCCGTCGGAGCGGTGCTTGATGGTATTTTCTTTGCCCTCAAAATCGGAGAAGGCAATTTTCTGTTCCTTTAGGTGTGCAATCAGCCGATCGAGGTTTTGGGTAGCCAGGGCCAAGTGCATGGACTTGTTTTTTTCGAACGGGGCGAATTCCTTTTGTATCAAATGGATCTGGGTCTTATCGTTGATAACGAACCAGCGAAAGCCCGGGGTTCTATCGGGATGGGGCGTTTCTTCAAGGTTCAGCACGTTGGCATAGAATTCCGCGCTCTTGTCCACATCCTCGACGACAATGGCAAAATGGTCGAAACCGAAATCGAACGATTGGGCATGGATTATGGTGGAGTGCGCCATGGCCATTAGCAGCAGGAGTATTTTTAGAGGTGTTTTCATGCTTTTATAAATCTTTTGTAGGGCATGAAGATACTTAAAAAAATCAGTTTGTCACCCACATTATCCCACAGCCTGTTTGTAGATATTCAGACATCGCTCCCGCGCCGCTTTGTGATCGACCATTTTTTCCGGATAGTCGTCGGTATCGTGTTCCGGCACCCATTCCGAAATATATTTGTGGTCTTTGTCGAACTTCTCCACTTGCGTCATGGGGTTGAATATCCGGAAGTATGGGGCGGCATCGACCCCGCTGCCTGCGGCCCACTGCCAATTGCCCACGTTGCTGCTCATTTCGTAATCCAATAATTTTTCGGCAAAATAGGCCTCGCCCCAACGCCAATCGATCAATAGGTGTTTGCAGAGAAAACTGGCTACCAGCATCCGCACCCGATTGTGCATATACCCGATTTCGTTTAGCTGTCGCATACCGGCATCGACCAGCTTGAATCCCGTTTCCCCTTTTTTCCATTTTTCAAAATCGTCCTCGTTGTTACGCCATTCGATACGGTCGTATTTTTTTCGGAAAGCCTCTTCCACCGTCCACGGAAAGTGCCAAAGAATTTGCATAAAAAATTCCCTCCATATCAGTTCGTCCCATAACACCTCGCTTTTCTCCGCGACTGCCTTTTTCATCATTTTACGGATGGATGCCGTTCCGAAGCGCAAATGCGGACCCAATCGGGAAGTACCGTTTTCGAGGGCGGGGAAATCCCGGGTCTTGCGATAATTTTGAATGAGGGAAGGGGTGACCGTGTAGTCCTGTACTTTTAACGTAGCTGTTGTAAAGCCCATATCGGAAAGGGATAGGTTGGGCAAACGGGAATGTTCGATGAGATTATCCAAATATTGGCTGGTGTAGTGGATTTTCAGATGTTCATAAGGATCAAAATGTTCCTTCCATTTATGTTTATAAGGGGTGTAGACCACATAAGGGTCACCATCGGCTTTGACCACTTCGTCCTTTTCAAAGATGACCTGATCCTTAAAGGATTTGAATTCGATATCGTGGTCTTCCAGAAGCGCCTTGATGGTATCGTCCCGCTCCCCTGCATAGGGTTCATAATCGTGATTGGTATACACGCAATGCACCTCGTACTGCTCCATCAGATCTTTGAAAATTTTCTCGGGTTTGCCGTGGTACATGGCAATAGAGCTATCATGTTCCTCTTCCAGTTGCCCGCGCATTTTTTGAAGGGTTTCGTAGATAAAAGTCACCCGGGCGTCATCCCGGGGAAGTTTGTCCAAGATTTCCGTGTCGAAAATAAAGAGAGGAAGCACGGGAAAATTCCCCTTCAAGGCTTGCAGGAATCCGACGTTATCGTCCAATCTTAAATCCCTGCGGAACCAGAAAATCGATATTTTTTTGGGCATAATGCGCAAAGGCGTTTTTTGTTGCAGGGTATGTGGCACGTCTTGCCAGCATTTTATTGCTAGTCCGTTGTAAAACGAAGTTCCCGCGAACTCCCCGCTATAGTACCGAAAAGTTCGATCAATTTTGGTTCCCAACACGAAAAAATTTGCTGCAATTGCTTTTTTTACGGGGATGGGATGGATTTAAGAATTCTTTAACGATTGCGATGCTGCGTAATAGGTAGATTTGCGCAACTAAAACGTCTTACTCCCATGAAAAAAGTAATCCTATCTGCCGTTATTGCCTTGTCTTCATTTGTATTGAAAGCGCAGATTGAAATCCCGGCACCCAGTCCCTTTACCAAAGTGGAACAAAAAATCGGGTTGACCGATGTTAGCTTAGAATACTCTCGCCCTTCGATGCGGGGGCGGACGATTTTCGGCGGGTTGGAAGACTATGGCGAATTGTGGCGTACCGGAGCCAATGCCAGGACCAAAATTACATTCAGTGATGATGTTATGGTGGACGGACAAGAGCTCAAGGCAGGCTCTTATGCTATTTTTACCAAACCCGGCAAGCAAAACTGGGAAGTGTTTTTTTACACTGAGACCGAAGGCGGCGGGACGCCCGAGAAATGGGACGAAAGTAAAATCGCGGCTCAAACGACCGCCGAGGTCTATACCTTGCCCATGGATATCGAGACGTTTACCATTTCTTTTGATGATTTGAAGACCGATTCGGCGGTTTTGGGTATGATGTGGGAAAAGGTCTATGTAGGCGTGCCCATAGCGTTTCCCACCGAAGCAAAAGTTCAAGGGAATATCGATACGGCAATGGAAGGCAGCCCAAAAGGGGAGGACTATTACGCAGCCGCCGTTTACTACTTCAGCACGGACAAGGATATCTCCCAGGCCCAGGAATGGATGGACAAGGCTATGGAAATGACCGAAGATCCGGCATTTTGGCAATTGCGCCAACAATCGCTGATCCAAGCCAAGGCTGGGAACAAGAAAGCGGCTATCGAGACCGCGAAAAAATCACTGGCGAAAGCCAAGGAGGCCGGTAACGACGACTACGTCAAAATGAACAACGATTCGTTGAAGGAGTGGGGGGCGATGTAAGTTCAATATAAAACTATAGTTTTGCGAGCGTTTCCGCAAAATGTATGACATCCGGCGGTAGTATGTCTTGGGCTTTATATTCCATTATCTTGTCCTGATTCCCCTCAAAGATTGCCAAGGCCATTTTACTTTGGGCGTGGTCTTCCAAAATCGTATTCCGTAAATGCGCCCTTAGTTTTTTCACACTGCCATTGTTTAGTTTTTTCGCGGCCAAAAGTCCGTACACATGATTGATGGCGTTCTTTTGTTCCCTATTTTGAGTGTAGGTCACGATGTCCGCCAATAGGGCTTGACGTTCGTCCCATTTCCCCAATTTTTCCAAGACCATAGCGAGCAGGTAATCCTGTTCCCGTTCATCGGGAGTATAGGGTTTGCCTACTCCGATGTTTTCTGGCCATTTCTTTGATCGTTTTAAGGTTCTGGCGGCCTTTACATAATTTTCCTTTTTGTATTGATCGAGGGCGACCGCCGTGTATGCCCTTTCATAGATTTCCCTACTTTCCTGGGCGTGTTCGTAGGGCAGGACATTGATGCGCTCCAATATCCCGATTACTTCGGCATACTTTTCCGTATTCACTAAAGCCTTGGAATAAGCGAGGCCAATGCTGTAATTATCCGGATATTTTTTGAAAGCTTTGCGAGCCAAGGTATACGCCTGTTGATAGTTTTCATTTTCCAGAAGAAACTGTATGTTTTCTTCCCATACCTTCCAGTCCGATGGGTTCAGTTCCAAAGCGTATTGGTAATCTTTCCATCGCCTGTCGAACTGCCTATTTTCCAGGATTTCCGCTCGGAATCTATAAAATACGTCCGAATCGGGCGTATTTTCCAAGGATTTCAGGAGAGCCGCACCCTCGTCATCCCGACCTACGGCCAAATAGTTCTGGGCCAAATAATAGTTAAGTTTCCAATCTTCCGCTTGCCGGTTCGCCCATTCGAGCACGGGAAGCGTTTCTCGCCGATAGGGAAAGACAAAACGGTCGGAACCCCCCATCACCTCGTCCAGAAGTGTTCGGCTCTTCACACTATCGGTTGCGCGCAGCAGAAAAGCCCGCCACAACTTGTTTTTGACCGTTTCGGACCGTTGGGCCAAAATTCCCGCAGCTTCGTTCGTTAGACCTAATCGGTAATACAACAAGGCCAGTTCTAGAACGGTTTCCTCCGGAAATTCGGTTGTGAGATGCTGCGATAGGGAAGTGATGTCTGCGGGGGACTCCCTACGGGCCTTTTCCAGGAGCGCAAATTGGTTCAGTGCATCGATTTCAAGAATGGAGCGAATCTGTTTGCCGAATACGGCAGTATCGTTCTGTTTTTTTGCGGCCAAAGCGATGACATACCTCGCATTCAAGTTGAAGGTATTGAAATTCAAGGCCTTTTGGCCATAAGTCCTTGCCTTTCCGTACTTTTTGGAGGCCAGATAGAGTTCCGCCATTTGGGTAAAGCCCGCTGTTCGGTATTTGATATCACGGGCCGCCCAACCGAAGGATTCCAAGGCATTGATGGTATCGTTTAACGCACGGTAAGCCAGTCCCGCAAAATAATTTGCCCCTGGATTGTAGGTGTCAATTTTCAGTGCCGTGTTCGCATGGGCCAGCGCCTTTTCGTACTGGGTCATTCTAAATCGGAGTTCGGCCATTTTTACCAGGCCGTCCTGATGGTAGGGTTCTATTGTTAGTAATTTTTTGAAATAGTTACGCGCGCCTTGATAGTCCCTGAATTTCAGGGCTTCCCATCCGCTGGTGTACAGCTGTTCGGTTTTCGATACCTTGATTGTTTCATCGGTATCGAAGGGCCTTTTAAGGCGTAGGGCTTTTGGATCATTGGAAAAATGAAGATCCGTGCCCGGAACGGCTACGCGAATGGATTCGTGGGAACCGTCGATAGGAATAGCGGTTTGATAAATTTCCATGGGTCCTAGATCCAACGGCTCCGAGTGTACAAGTTCACCATCTAGGTGAACTTCCAAGGTTTGATCCAGAGGTTGAAGGGCGTTGAGACCTATACGAAGCTCCCCATTTTTTTGTACCACATTCAACACCCCATGTTCGGAAGCGTCGACCATGCCCCCGATTTTTTTGTAGGGAAACCAAATCTCACGCCATCGGTCCATCACATAGGGATCAAAGTTGGCCTGGCTGATAGGATTGACCGCTCCGGGTGAATATTGGTTGAACAAACGACCCGCCTGAAATTCCATATACTGCCCGTCGGCATCGGTCAACAGGTCTTCCCATATGCCTCCACTACGGGAAAGAGCCCAGAGCCATAGTTTTTGACCGGGCATTTCCTCATAGGGAGCCCAGTGTCCGAACCCGAACTGACGGTCGTGGTAGTAGCCCCCGAAAAAATCCTGATATGTGCCCACCACATGTTTTGATTTAGCCGATCCGTAGTCGTTGTTTTTATAGAAGGCTGTATTTCTTCCTTCCCGGTCGAGGGGCCAAGGATGGGCTTCCCCGCTGTGTTCGAGATATTGGTCGCCGGGATAGAAAAATTCCAGATCTCCGGCTACCTCGGCCGCGGCAGTCATCCAATTGTAGTACGACTGGTTCAGGGGCGTGCCGTTGTACCAATGGACCTGGGTTTCGACATAGGCCTTATCGGCTTCTAAACGGATTTCTACCCCCCAGGTCGTTCGGGATGTAAGGTCCATGGTCCCCACGATACAGCTGACGCTGCCGTCCCCATTTTTGCGGGTCAGATAGTTCACAGGTGTGGCTGTTTGCGGACTATGCCCTATCAGTCCGAAATTGAACTCGATGCCGCCCGAGGTCCACGGGCCACGCATGGCAATATTGCGAAATTTGATCACTTCGTTTTTATACAAAAACTCCTCTCCGGTACTTTTTTCGATAGCGCCCCAGATTTTTCCTCCGATTTCCGGCAGTACGAATACTTTGATATATTCGTTTTCCAAGGTAACTACCTTCCAATTTTTCTTTTGGGGGGTCTGCTCATATCCATGAAATTTGAAATAGGGAAAAATTTTTGGATTGTCGGCCAGAATGGGAACCGGATCGGGGTCTGAGAAGCCATAGGTGGTCAACGATACGGTTTCTTCGTATATACGTGCGGATTGTGCCGCGAGCCCAAGCGGTACATCCATCAAAAAGGCCAGCAACATCCAAAAAACGTAGGGTCTCATCGTGTCGTTTATTTTGGTTCCATTGCGCATTGAGTTATTCATTTTGGTTCCATTGCGTTGCTCATTTTGATTCCATGGTGTTGTTCAATTTGGCTTCATCGGGTTGTTCCCCAGTGTTCCATATATAGGTCAGGAGCCTATCGTCGTTTCGAGCCAGAAGTACTATTTTTCCTCCGTCGGGCCGTTCTACCTGAAGGGCGTCACGCACCTCTCCGTTGATATTCAAACCGCTGGTGGCCTGGTTTACCGCGTTGAAACCTCCATGGCCGTCACCTAGCAGGAGTTCCCCTTTATTGGCATCGTATCGGCCGTATTTCACACGGGTACCGTAGAAGTTGCCTGCCAATAGGGCATCCAAATTTCCATCAGCGTTAAAATCCTGGACCAGGATGGCATACACCGGGGCGAACTGTGCCCGAGAGGGTAGGGGCGACAAATTGAACGCACCTCCGCCCAAGTTTTCCAGATAGCTGCTCGCGAAATTTTTCGCAATAAGGATTCTGGCATCCTCTAACTCCCGTTCCGTAAAAATATCGGTAATCTGTTGGTCCGCATAATCCGAATAATTCACATAGCGGTTTTTAAGGATGCCCAATTGCCCTAACAAATCGTCTTTGGAGAAGACGGGGTAACTTTCGCCCATCACGTACGAGGTCAGGATGGGATCCAGCGAGCCGTTGTTGTCAAAATCCTTGGCATAAATCCGAACGGGTTCTTGTGGGGAGGCCTTGAGTTGCGAATTCAACCCGAAATTTCCCAGCATATAGTCCATGTCCCCGTCATTATCGAAATCCCCGGCCTCAATGGTGTTCCACCAGCCTTCGGATGCTTTGATTCCCACATCCGAATTTAGCTCCACGAGTTTCCCAACCGAATTTTCAAAGATCCGGATACCCATAAATTCGCCGACCACGATAAGATCATCCTTTTTGTCTCCATTGAAATCCGTCCAGATGGCATCGGTGACCATACCGATATTTTGAAGGGAAGGATTTATTCCTTCGGTAACGTCAGTATAGTTGCCCTGGCCATCGTTTTGTAGGATGTAGCTTTTCGGCGCGGTCGGATACTGTCCCGGAACGACACGTCCCCCCACGAACAGATCGGCATCTCCGTCGGAATCAAAATCGCCGCTGGTAACGCAAGAACTACTGGTATGCATCACGGGAAGGGCGGAAGCTTTACGTTGGAAATTACCCTCCCCATCATTCACGTATAACCGATCCTGTAATTCGGGCGCCTCCCCTTCGAAGGCATTGCCGCCACTGGCCACGTATAAGTCCATATCCCCATCGGAATCGGCATCCAGGAATATCGCGCCCATGTCCTCGGAATTTTTATCCGCTTCTAAAGCTTTTTGGGCCGATGCTTCGAATTTGCCCGATGGTCGTTGAAGCAACAGTGCGCCCGTGCTTCCTTTTGCCCCGCCGATAAAGATATCTTCCCAACCGTCGTTGTTCACATCGGCTTTGGCCATTTTTGGGCCTTGGGTCGATAGTTTGTGGGGCAGGAGTTGTTCGCGTTTGAAATCGATAAAATTATTTTCTTTATGCCGGTAAGGTATCAAACTGTCCATGGATTGGTCGGTAAAATAGGTCGGGGCTCCTGAAGATGTTTTCCTTTCGACCGTCTCGGCATCACTTTGGCTTAGGGCCAACGTCTGGTTCGGGACGATGTTTGTTAGTTTCTGTTGCCTCAAATCCGGCCATTGAACCGTAATGCTATCAATCATAGAAGCCTCTCCCACTCCGAACACCAACGTATAGCCCACCGATGACTGATATCCCCTTGAGGGCATCATTTCCTGGGTAATTATTCGGTCACCGACGTTGAGCGTCACCTTGCTTCCTATACCATAGGTATTGTTACTATCGCCCTTCAGTTGTATCCTTAGGAAATTATTGTCCGTCAATTTTTCACTATTGTTACGATACACGAAGGCTTCTTTCTCGATATTGTTGACCACCAGATCCAGGTCGCCGTCGTTATCAAGATCGGCGTAAGCGGCACCGTTGGACAGTGACTTTTGGTCAAGGCCCCAAGCCGAATTCATTTTGGCAAAGGTCAGGTCGCCCTTGTTGCGATAGGTATAGTTTTCCACGACCGTAGACGGAATATTTTCCAAAAGTTCCATGATCGCCGTTTGTTTTCCGGTTTTATTTTCCCTCAGTTTTTCCTGAACCGCATAGTTCATAAAATCCATGTTGGTATAGTCGCGCTTATAGCCATTGGTAATGAATACATCCTTAAAACCATCATTATCGAGATCGGTAATCAGTGAGGCCCAGCTCCAGTCGGTATTGGAAATACCTGAAAATTGGCCGATTTCGGAAAAAGACAGCCCTTGATTGTTGATTTGGAGCATGTTGCGCATGGTTTGATTGTAAAACCCCGATTTGACCAAAAGCTGGTACTTGTCGTAATTATCGGGTCCGGAGACCATTTTCTGTCTGGCATTGCCTTCGGGAAGCATATCGAGGGTCATGATATCCGTAAAGCCATCGTTGTTGATATCCGCTATATCAGAACCCATGGAGAAAAGCGAGGTATGGCCGATAAATTTTTCGAGACTTTCGGTGAAGGTACCGTCTTGATTATTGACATATAGGTAATCCTGTTCGTTGTAATCGTTGGATATGTAGATATCGGGCCAACCGTCGTTATTGATGTCCGAGATGGCCAAGCCCAGCCCAAAACCAAGCACGTTTGACACGAGTTGGGCCTCCGCACTGACGTCCCGGAATTTCCCGTTTTCGTTGCGATACAGTTTATCGGCATAAGCGGGATTTTTACGTTGTTTCAGGGAAGCCGTTATCTTGCCGAAACCGGCATATTCCTGGGTGGAATGGTTGAGCACATACAGATCCAGGTCCCCATCCTTATCGTAATCGAAAAAAGCGCTGTGTGTGGAGTAGCCAGAATCATCAACTCCATATTCGGCGGCCTTTTCAGTAAAAGTCACATGTTTTGATCCGGTCGAAGGGCCGTTGTTGATAAAAAGGAGATTTCTCCTTTTGTCCGGGTCCGGTGCTGCCGATCGGCAAACGTAGATATCCAAAAGACCATCCGCGTTGACATCGGCCATTGTGGTGCCGGTATTCCATAGCCCTTCGGCGAAGACACCGGCTTTCTTGGCGATTTCCTCAAATTCGAAGTCCCCTTTATTAATATAGAGATGGCTACCGACCATATTGCCCGTAAAATAGATATCCGGTAAACTGTCGTTATTGACATCGCCGATAGCAACCCCCCCTCCATTGTAGAGATACCCATAGGTAAGCACGTTGAAATCCTCTGTTTCCTGAACTCGGTTCATAAAATTTATACCGGTATCCTGGGAGGAAAGCAAGGTGAAAAGTTGGCTGTCGTCTTCCTTTTGACAGGATACGGCGACGAAAAGAAATAGTATGAATGCAAGGATAGCACGCACTTTTTTTAGATTTCGGATAGCGTTAAATATAGTAATGATAGATTGTATTTTACAAAAAAAGACCGTTTTTGAGGCGGTCTTTTCCTGTTGATGTAACAAAAGAGTCCCTAAGCGGGTTAGTTCTTGGCATCCCACCAGAGTTTGGTGGTAGCGTCATCGGGACCGCCCAACAAATTGTTAATGGCATCCATTACCGCTTCTTCATTGGTCGAGTATTCGCTAGAAACGTAAGGCATGCGTCTGGGCAACTGATCGGTTGTCAACTTCGAATTCAGGGAGTTTAACCGGTCATAGAGAATTGGATACCCCGTTCTTCTACGTTCTGCGTAGGCTTCTTCGCTATTCGGGTATAGCGCGATCCACTTTTGGGTAATAATCTGCTCGAGTTGTTGTTCGGCGGAACCGGTGGCATCGTAGGCAACCGGGATTTGTGATACGGCCTCGGTTGTGCCATTGAAGGAATCTGGTGTATTGGTGCTTGTTACGTAGTCGTTGCCGGAAAGGTCGGTACCATCGTATCCTAAATCCTGATGGGAAGATACAATTCCTTGATTGTAAAGCTCCTCGGCGGATCCGCCCATGGTCCAACCTTCAAGAGCGCCCTCCGCCCTAAGGAAAAACACCTCTGCCGCGGTAATTACTTGAATGGGCGGGCCCGGGGTATCGGCAGTAGTGTATTCCGCTGCCATATCGGATGCCAAGGAATTAAAGTCCTTCCCTTGTTTGTCCGCTTTTATTTGACCGTTACGTATGCCTTCAT
>DASSWC010000187.1:0-4263 GCA_035705395.1 Pricia sp.
GAAGGAGCTTATCCCCCGGCAACAATTCGATATCCCCATCCAGGCCGCCATCGGCGCAAAAATCATTGCCCGTGAGACCATCAAGGCCCTGCGTAAAGATGTTACCGCCAAATGCTACGGTGGCGATATTTCCCGAAAGCGAAAGCTTTTGGAAAAGCAGAAAAAAGGTAAAAAACGCATGCGGCAGGTCGGCAATGTCGAAATTCCCCAGCAGGCATTTATGGCGGTGTTGAAGTTGAACGATTGATTCATTAATACGATCCTGACCCCAAGTGCACCGGCGGGCTTAACCCCGAATACACCGGACGGCACCTTCCTTTTTGGAGTACCTATTCGTTTCTGACCCCTCCATCCCCTACCCAATCCGTACAACAGTTTTCTGTGGGTTTTTTTTGCAGTAAATACAATAACCCGTCTTTAGGCCCGTTGTAGAACAAACCATTTATAACCAAAACCAATTTTAAAATGACAAAATTCAGAAACTTAAGTATTTATCTTACTGTATCAGCGCTCTGTGCGCTGACATCATGCAGTAATGATGACGATGCCACTTCTGGCGGTGCCGTTGAAAGCCAAGGTACAGTGGCCGATATCGTTTACTCCAAGGGCTCATTGACTAATTTAAGGTTCGCCCTTGAAAACGCTCCCGGCGATTTCGTAGCGACCTTAAACGGTGACGGTCCGTTTACCGTTTTTGCGCCTAGCAATACTGCGTTTAAAGACTTGGCCGATGAACTGGGGTACAAAAGCGGGGGAGATCTTTTGACAAATATTGACCCCGACCTGCTCTCGGAAATCCTTAACTATCACGTCGTGGCCGGCGCGAACGCCGATGGTCTTTCCGATGGCGCGATCCTGACCACTGCCTTTGGAGCTGACCTAACGGTAGCTATCTCGAAGGATGGAGATACCCAATTATTGGATGCCACCGAATTGCCGCAGACCGAGACGGCCGCAAAAGTTACGGCGAGTAATCCTGATGCCACTAATGGAATCGTCCATTTTGTAGACAAAGTGCTTCTGCCACAAAAGGCGATCGAAACCTTAGGAATCGATATCCGCCCCAGTATTTTGGATTGGGGGAAAGCTACCGGAGAGCTGTCCGTTTTGGTAAGTGCACTCGAGGTGGCGGGTCTCACGGAAACTATAAAGGGGTTGGACTCGGCCACGGTTTTGGCTCCGACCAATCAAGCAATACAGGGCCTTTTTGAAGCATTTGGCGATGATTACAACAGCCTCCAGGATTTCGATAACGAGGCCGAAATTGCCGTATTGGGCAAAATCATGAAGTACCATCTGCTTCTGGATGCTCCTAATCTGCTGGCCGGCAAAGCGGAAACGGCATACGAGGGCAGCTCGGTTGAGGTAATTTCCGAAAACGGTGGTTTTGTCTTCGGAGACGCTACCGATATCAACGCAAATACCGTAACCGCCGATATCGAAGCCAAAAACGGGACTGTACGGGTTATCGATAAAATCCTTTTGCCCCAAGCGGCTTTGGACTTTATAGCATTGCTAGACACCGATGACCTCACTACAATCGTAGTCGCAGATCCTCAATTAAGTGTACTCGAAGAGGCACTGACCGCTACGAAACTCGTAGAGACCTTTGCCGATGCGACCAACGAAAGCTTCGTACAGGGAGATGACGAATCGGACGAGGACTTTGCAAAGCGAAGTGCACCGGACAACTATACGTATTTCAAGTCCGCAACTGTATTTGCTCCCACGGATGACGCTTTCGCGGATTTATTCGCAATATTAGGGGATGACTATACCAGTATCGCCAGTTTCGAAACTGAAAAAGAGCTGGCCCTTCTCAAAGAGATACTGTTATACCATGTAGTCCCGGGCAAAGTGGCCAGTGCCGATCTAAAGGCCGGAAGCCTAACAACGGTCTCCGGAAGTGATATAGAGATTATCAACTCCATTGGAACCGAGCATGTCACAATCGGCGATGCCACCAACGACGTCAACGCCAAGATCGTGACGCCCGATGTATCTGCAAGAAATGGTGTAGCCCATGTTGTTGACAAGGTATTGTTGCCCAAAAGTGCCATTATCTTTATTCAATCCTTAAAAACGGAAGAGGCGGTCAACTAACTGCGCATCTTCTTTAGTGCGATCAAGCATATCGTTTTATGTAAAAAGGCATCCCGATTCAGGGTGCCTTTTTTATGTATCGTTCAGGCCGAACAGCAATCCATAGTAATCCCTATTCCACTTCACGCTCTTCGTCCTCGTCCTCGTCCATCGATTGTTCAACGTCAATGGTCTTTCCCAGATATACCAGCTTGTAGCCGTCCGTAATGTCGTTAAAGTCGTCTTTGCTATAGGCGGAGATAATCCGCAGGTCGCCATTGGGGGTCTTTAAAAGGATGGGGATGGTCTGGTTTTCTGCTTTGATCATCTCGATCAAGCCCTCGTAGTGCTCCTGATCGCGCAAATCGATTTCATGAATGGAAGGATACCGTCTGGCGACCTCGGTCATCTTGATATAATCGTCTGTATGCGAGAAAAGGCCTTCCTTGGGGTTGTTGCCGGGATCGTTCATCTCGTCGGAGTTTACCAGACGGAATGCCCCATTTTCCCCGAACCGCTTGGTAAACCTTTCAATGGCATATTCGTTAATGTCTGAATTGCCGGTAAGGGCCATCAAATACCCGATATCGTTCAGCTCGATGTTATCGGTCAGGGCATCGGAATAGATGTTCGCTGTCAGCGCCTCCAATCCCAACTCTTTCGCCTTGTCCACGTTGTTCCGGTTGTTGTCGATCAAAACGACGTGCCGATTGTTCCTATGGATGTAGTCCGCGATAAGACGCGGTGCCCTGGATGCCCCAAGAATGAGTATACCCTCCGATTTTTCCAGGAATACCCCTACCATTTTAGCAACATAGCGCGCCGTGGTAGCGTTAAGCAACACCGTGCCCAGCACGATCATAAAGACCAAGGGCGTAATATATTCCGCTCCTGGCACGTCTTGCTGAATCAGTTTGGATCCAAAAAGGGAGGAGATACCGGCCGCCACGATACCCCGGGGACCGACCCATCCTATAAAGACCTTTTCGTTCCATTTGAGCTTAGATCCCCATGTACTGAGAAATACACACAAGGGCCTGATGACAAATACGACGATGACAAATAGGATGACCATGTTCCAATTGTAGACCAATTCCAGGTCCGCCAAGTTGATATTGGCGGCCAATAGAATAAATAGGATGGAAACCAACAAAATGCTCAAAGACTCCTTAAAATACAGCAATTCCTTCAGATTGGGCAGGCTCGAATTGCCCATGACCATGCCCATGATCACCGCCGCCAAAAGGCCCGATTCATGCGCAAAGGCATCCGAAACCACGAATACGAGCAAAACGGTGGAAAGTGAAACCACGTTCAGCAGGTAATGGGGAATTAGCTTTTTCCTTATTGTGAACATCAGGGCATGGGCAAACGCAAACCCGAAGACAAGGCCGAAAAGCAAAATTTTTCCGAACTCCATGAAGGCGGTCTTGGTATAGGCCTGCCCCTCGCCCACACTTATAAACTCGAACACCAAGACCGCTACCAATGCCCCGAGGGGATCGATCAAAATGCCCTCCCACATCAAAACCGCCGAAACATCCTTTTTTAATGGTAAATTTCTGAGGATGGGGGTAATGACCGTAGGGCCCGTAACAATGATCAATGCTGAAAAAAGAAAGGAAATCTGCCAACTAAGGTCAAAAATAAAATGGGCTGCCAAACCGGCACAAAAGAAGGTA
Source organism: Pricia sp. (assembly GCA_035705395.1). Lineage (GTDB taxonomy): Bacteria > Bacteroidota > Bacteroidia > Flavobacteriales > Flavobacteriaceae > Pricia. Next base: position 3,765 of record DASSWC010000187.1, read on the forward strand.
ATGATGCTGCCCACGGTAATCAGCTTGGTGATTACCGGCCCTACGTTGGCAATATCACCACGCCTAAGATTAAGTCCCCCTTCGAACAGAATGACCCCAATGGCCAAGGAAACAAAATAATACAGGCTTTCTCCCGGGAACAAGCCTTTTTCGCCCGTCCATATCGGTTGAATCAACTTGGTGCCGTCTTCCGTAAACATGGTAGAAATGGGGCCCACCAAAAGACCGATCACTATAAGAGGCAAAATGGCGGGCTGTTTGAAACGCCAAGCGACCCATTGGGCAACTATCCCCAGTACAACGATTCCTGCAAGCTCGATCATAACAAAGTCTGGCTTCGGGTCAAGGGTTAAGGCCTAAAGATAGGTAAACCTCTAGTTTCGCCATGCCCTTTTGTGAATTTTTCAGTTATTTGGTTTCCTCGGCGAACCCCATCTTAACCGGTTTTTAAGGCTGTACTGGAATGTGAATAATTAAGACCGTATGGGGTTCTTCTTAA
>DASSWC010000188.1:0-13740 GCA_035705395.1 Pricia sp.
TCTTGGGACTTTCCGGTCGCCTTGTCGGTCGCGGAAACCTTGATGATGCCGTTCGCATCGATGTCGAAGGTTACCTCGATCTGTGGCGTTCCCCGTGGCGCGGGCGGAATTCCATCCAAATGGAACCGTCCTATGGTCTTGTTATCCGTTGCCATGGGCCGCTCACCCTGTAGCACGTGAATCTCTACCGAAGGCTGGTTATCGGCCGCGGTGGAGAATACTTGTGATTTCTTGGTGGGAATCGTGGTATTGGCCTCGATCAATTTCGTCATTACGCCTCCCATGGTTTCGATACCTAAGGAAAGGGGAGTCACGTCGAGCAACAACACATCTTTAACGTCGCCGGTCAATACCCCACCCTGAATGGCGGCACCTATGGCCACTACCTCATCGGGATTCACGCCCTTGGACGGTTTTTTTCCGAAGAACTTCTCGACGGCTTCCTGTACGGCAGGGATTCTAGTGGATCCACCGACCAGGATAATCTGATCGATATCGCTCTTTGAGAGTCCCGCTGCCTTTAAAGCGGTCTTACAAGGTTCGATGGTCTTCTTGACCAGGTCGTCGATCAACTGCTCAAATTTCGAACGGGTCAAGGTCCTAACCAAGTGTTTCGGTCCCGTTGCCGTTGCCGTTACGTAAGGCAGATTTATCTCCGTCTGTGTGGAAGAGGACAGCTCAATTTTCGCTTTTTCCGCCGCTTCCCGCAAACGCTGCAGGGCCATAGCATCTTTGCGCAAATCGATATCCTCTTCTTTTTTGAATTCCTCGGCCAACCAATCGATAATCTTTTGGTCCACGTCGTCACCCCCCAAGTGGGTATCGCCGTCGGTGCTCAATACCTCAAAGACCCCGTCTCCCAATTCAAGAATGGAAACATCGTGCGTACCACCTCCAAAATCGAATACCGCCACTTTTTGATCGGTGTCCTTTTTATCGAGTCCATACGCCAATGAGGCCGCCGTAGGTTCATTGATGATGCGTTCTACGGTCAATCCCGCAATCTCGCCGGCTTCTTTGGTGGCCTGACGTTGTGAATCGTTAAAATAAGCGGGTACGGTAATGACCGCACGGGTCACATCCTGTCCCAAATAATCCTCCGCCGTCTTCTTCATTTTCTGGAGAATCATGGCCGAAAGCTCTTGGGGCGTATACTTACGTCCGTCGATCTCGACCCTAGGGGTGTCATTATCGCCCTTCACCACTTTATAGGGTACCCTTTCCACCTCCTTCTCGCATTCGGAATACTTGTTGCCCATAAAACGTTTGATGGAGTATACCGTTTTTTCAGGATTCGTTACCGCCTGTCGTTTGGCCGGATCCCCAACCTTGATTTCACCGCCCTCTACAAAGGCGATGACAGATGGGGTTGTCCGTTTTCCTTCCGCATTCGGGATGACCACCGGTTCGTTACCTTCCATCACGGAAACGCAGGAGTTGGTAGTACCCAAATCTATACCTATTATTTTACTCATGCTCTCTATATTTAATTAATGTTTGTTTTTTCGAATTCGATTACAAATTGTCAAACAATATGCCAAGGGAATAAAACTGACAGGATGTCATTTCAAACGCACTCGCCCTCAAATTCCAATTTATTACTTCCGATATTCTCTATCTTTGAACAAAGCTTCTGCAAAAAATGGAAAGCATCAGCATTTTCGACATGCTTAAAATCGGCATCGGGCCATCGAGCTCCCATACTTTGGGACCTTGGCGGGCTGCGGAACGGTGGATTTCTGAACTGAGGGAAGCGGGACTTTTTGGGGAAGTCAAAAGAATCAAGGTCCATATCTACGGTTCATTGTCCCTCACGGGAAAGGGCCATGCGACGGATTATGCCGTGATGTTGGGGCTTTCGGGTGCAGATCCGGTCGAAATTCCAATAGCGGATATTCACGGCATTGTAGAGGATATACAGAATAAACATAATTTGGACTTTGGGAATGAACGTACCCTGGCCTTCGAACCGAAGGAAGATATTGTCTTCCACAAAAAGTTCTTGGAATTCCATGCCAACGGGCTAAAATTCGAGGCGACCTTGTCATCGGGGAAAAAGAAATCACACACCTACTATTCCATTGGCGGCGGATTCGTAGTTACGAAGGAACGCAAGAATGCCAAACGCAAAAAAGCCACTTTCGCCACCTTTCCCTTTCCCGTACAGAACGGCAAGGAACTTTTGGCCGCTTGTAAGGCGGAAAACAAATCTATTTCCGAATTGGTGTTCGAAAATGAACTTTCGCTCAGAAGCGATTCCCAAATCGACCAAAAAATTGGCGAAATATGGAATACGATGTTGGAGAGCATGTACTTAGGCTGTCATACCCAAGGACAACTACCGGGGGGCCTCAATGTACACCGTCGCGCGTACGATCTGAACCGGGACCTCCTGGGCAGCGACCATGATTATGAAACCCCACAGGAATGGCTCGAAACCATACGTCATTCCGAGGTAAAATTCCGCCAGATCTTAAAATGGGTCAGCTGTTTCGCCTTGGCGGTCAACGAAGTGAACGCATCGTTGGGGCGGGTCGTCACCGCACCCACGAACGGCAGTGCTGGCGTAATCCCCGCTGTATTGATGTATTATCTTGTTATCGAAAATCACGAGTCGAACTTCAGGCACATCAAGCAGTTTTTGCTCGTAGCCAGTGAAATCGGCAGTATCTTTAAAAAGGGAGCGACCATCTCTGCGGCCATGGGCGGTTGCCAAGCGGAAATCGGGGTATCCTCCGCCATGGCCGCCGGTGCCTTGACGGAACTTTCGGGCGGTTCGCCGGAACAGGTCCTAATGGCCGCCGAAATCGCAATGGAACACCATCTGGGCATGACCTGCGATCCCATTGCCGGTCTCGTTCAGATTCCCTGTATCGAACGCAATTCCATGGGAGCCATCAAGGCCATCAACGCCGCCGAACTGGCACTGGGCTCCGACCCCAAAGAAGCCAAGGTACCCCTTGACAAGGTCGTTGAAACCATGTGGGCGACCGCCAAGGACATGAGCTCCAAATACAAGGAAACCTCGGAAGGCGGGTTGGCAGTGGGAATCAATATGAGTGATTGCTAGTACCGTAGCGCTGCATAAGTTTCAGGAAATAATATCACGTCATGATATTTATTTGTAATAAGTCCAAATAAAATTTGGTGGTTTCGATACCCCGTACTACATTTGGGCTCTAATTAATTTAGACTTATTATAAATAAATGGCATGAAACCCATCTTTACCCTATTCACCCTACTATTCGCAGTCGCTGTAACGGCCCAGGTCGGCCGAGGTCGAATAGAAGGAATAATTACCTCATCGGAAAAAATTCCCCTGCCCGACGTAAATATCCAAATTTCAGGAACCGACCTAGGTACGGTAAGCGGCGCCGACGGGCGGTATACCATCACCCGATTGGACCAAGGCTCTTACACCGTGGTATTCTCATCCGTCGGATACGCGACGGAGTACATGACCGTCGACCTGACAAAGGGCCAGTCAAAAAAGATCGATGTATCACTTACGGAAGACCGCCAACAGCTGGGCGAGGTCGTGGTCGAGGGCCGAGAAAACAAATACTTGGTAAAGGAACCGTCGACCTCCCTCCGACTCCGCACCGAAGTGGCCAAACTGCCCCAGAACATCCAAATAATCAGCAACGAACTGTTACGGGACCAACAGGCTACTAGCATGATGGAGGGCGTTATCCGAAATGTCAGTGGCGCCACCATGTTGGAGCATTGGGGGCACTTCGCCCGGATTAACATGCGAGGGTTCCGGTTGCCGGCCTTTCGAAATGGCATTAACGTGCAGGATTCCTGGGGGCCGCTCTCCGAAGATATGGCCTTTGTCGAACGTATCGAATTCGTAAAAGGTCCCGCCGGTTTTATGATGTCCGCGGGCGAACCGGGAGGGTTTTATAACGTGGTCACCAAAAAACCTACCGAAAAGCACATTGCCATGGTAAGCGTACAGGGCGGCAGTTTTGATTTTTACAGAGGCAATTTCGACCTGGGCGGCAAATTGTCCAAAAACGGCAAACTGTTGTATCGCCTTAATGCCATGTACCAGACTGGTGACACCCATCGGGGCCATGAGAATGCCAAAAGGTTCGGGGTAGCACCGGCACTCACCTATGCGATTACCGACAATACCTCCATCATCACCGAAATGAACTTTCAAAATGCCGAAAGCTACATCGGATCGGCGTATGTATTCGCCCCGGTCGAAGCTGGCTATGGCAGTCTCGACCGTGATTTTAGATTTGTGGATACCAATTATCCGGCCACCGATATCGAGGAGTTGACTTTCTTTACCACCGTCACCCACGACTTTTCGGACCACTGGGGCGTTTCCGGAAAATTTGCCTACCTAAGGTACAATCAGGTGGGCAATTCCGCCTGGCTTTCCTCCATCGATGATACCGGGGATGCCATCCGTTATGTCAGTATCTGGGATGCCCTGTCACTCGGCAAATTCGCCCAGGGCTATCTTTTTGGCGATTTTAGTACGGGATCCATATCCCATAAGGTATTAGGCGGTTTCGACTATACCGAGCGTAACTATTGGGCCGATTTTAACCAGGTGGACATTGTCGATACCGAAATTCCCTTTAACATCTATAATCCGGTGTACGGCAATACCGCGATCCCCGAATTCGATCGATCGGTCCCGTTGCGGGATCGGGCCGATAACTATACCTATGGCTACACGAACCGCTCGTTCTATGCCCAAGACGAGATTGGTCTTTTTGACCAAAGGGTCAGACTGACCTTGGCGGCGCGGTATACGAACCTGTATACCGTAGATAAGCCCGAAAACGATACCAAACTTAGCCCGAGGGCCGGGATCAGTGTCGACATCATGCCAACCCTGACCGCCTATGCACTGTATGACCAGTCGTTTCTGGCGGCCAACGGTGTCAACGCATCGGGAGATTTTTTTGAACCTATCGAGGCGAACGATATCGAGGGTGGGCTAAAAAAGACCTTTTTTGGCGGGAGGCTCAGGACATCCTTGGGCGCTTACCAGATCACCAAGCAAAATGTATTGGTCGGGGATCCTGAAAATCCCGATTTCTCCATTCAGTTGGGCGAAATACAATCGAAAGGTATCGAATTCGACCTTCAGGGACAGGTGACCCCCGAACTCAACGTAATCCTGAACTACGCCAATACCCATGTCGAGATTACCGAGGATACCAATCCCGATAACGTGGGCCAAAGGGTGGCCGGCCATGCCAAACACGTTACCAATGGTTGGTTGAACTACAGCTTTCCGAAATATTCGGGCCTCAAGGGTTTTGGGGCTTCCCTGGGATATCAGTATCAGGTCGATAGAGCCACTTGGACCTGGGGTGCGGAGAATCAATCCGACCTTCCCGATTACTTTAGGCTGGATGGTGCCCTTTCATGGTCGAACAACAAAATACGCGTCCAGCTGAATGTCAATAACCTCTTGGACGAGTACCTATATTCTGGGGCCAACTATGGGTCGTACCTTTATTGGCAATCGGAACCGGGCATCAACGGGCGGCTTGGCGTTACCTACAATTTTTAGCGACCCGACCGATCGTACGGGTCAATTTAATAACGGTTTTTGGGCAACCAAAACCACAATATACAAGGATATGATTAGACATTTATTTATTTTCATGATTTTGTTGGCCGCTCCCATAACGGCAAAAGCGCATTACCTATGGGTCGAAACCGCCAGGAACGGTATGGTCGGCCAGGAGCAGAAGGTTAAGGTGCATTACGGGGAATATACTTATGGCGTCATCGAGGAAGTAAACGGCGAGGCCTTTCCGGCGGTGTCCCTATTCACGTTGTGGGTCATACATCCCGACGGCGAAAAGGAGATGTTGGAAACCAAAGCGGAAAAAAACCACTATTCCGCTTCGTTTGTTCCCCAAAAAAATGGAACCTATACCCTCTTACTGAACAATAACGAAATTGAGGTAATCGATTATACCCAATACGACTTTGGCATTTTCAAGACCCACTACCACTCCACCGCCAAGGTCTCGGTCGGGAACGCTGAAGGCGATACTGAAGTCCAAAATCCATCTGGACTGGCCATAAAGGAACTTGCCAACGACGGCGGAAAGGTCACCTTGCAAGTGCTGTACAAAGATTCCCCTATTACCGAGCAGGAGGCAAAAATATTTGTTTCCGACTTGTGGTCCAAAACCTTGGAAACGGACGAAAAGGGCCAGATTACCTTTGAACTGCCCTGGGACACCAAATACATTGTGGAAACCACCAAAAAAGAGGAAGTGCCCGGCACCTACAAGGGAAAGGATTATGAATTCATTTGGCACTGCGCCACCTATTGTATCAAGGAATAGAACCGTGATAACCTCAATTTCATTCTTGGCCTTCGCAGGCTTCTATTTCCAGTACTGTACCTCGGAGCGGATTCAAACGCCAGAGGGACTGGGTTTCGAGGGTTGGGCGGCCACCCATGCCAAAATCTCAAATAGTATGGGACTTGCCCTAATGTTGCTCTCTTGCATCCTTTGCATCGTTAATTGGGGATTGGGCGCGGGCATCTTCGGATTCCTAATACTGGTAATGACCATCGGTAGTCTGATCCTATTGGCAGCGCCCCTAAAGTTGATAAACCGTATTTTTGTTCTGGTCGCACTCCTCGGCATGCTCACCTTTGAAAATCTCCATTTTTGATATGCCGGCGAACAAAAAATACCTGACGAAATCACCGTGGCAGCGTTTCGCCAAGATAAGCGCGGCCATTTTGGGAAGTTGGCTGGTTACCGTACTGTTGCACCTGGCGCTGGCCGGTTGGTTCGACCGGCAAACCGTACTGATCACAAGCACCTATTCCACCTTCATCCTTTGGGCCGCACTTATGATACTTGCCTTTCTAGGCAAAAACGGTTGGAAGGTATGGCTGATCTACTTTTTGGTGTCGGTGGTCCTATTCGGAATTTTTATTTTGGGAATCACGCTCTATCCAGAAAACTGAAACATGCAGCAACGACCGTACAACATCCTTTTCCATACCCATACCGTCAGCGGGATCGTGATTTGCGTGGCGCTGTACGTCATCTTTTTTACGGGTTCATTTTCGTTTTTTAGGGATGAAATAACCAATTGGCAAAGAGACGAACAACCTGCCGTCATCGACGCGATTCCCGAGGATGTCGACGGACTGATTGCAACTATAGGAAAAAGCCATGTTCTAAAGCATCGCGACATCGAAATAAGCCGTTATTACAACGAAAAAAGGATCAATGTCAATATGGGGGCCGTTCAGGATACCCTGGTGCCCGAGGAGCAACGGGGTGGAATCTTTTTTTCATTAAATCCCGAGGACGCGACGGAGCATACCTACGAGGAGTCCTACGGTTTGGGAGAATTTCTCTACCGCCTGCATTTTCTGGATCAGATTCCCTATCCCTACGGACGCTTTCTGGCGGGACTGGTGGCATTCTTTTTTCTCTTCGCCATTATTACCGGTATTCTCGTCCACTGGGATAAGATGGTCAAGAACTTCTACGTATTCAGGCCATGGGCAAAACTGAAGACCGTATGGACCGATGCCCATACCGCACTGGGCGTAATCGGATTTCCCTTTCAGTTCATGTACGCCGTTACGGGTGCTTTTTTCCTGCTAAAGGCCATTTTCGTTTTTCCGTCGGTAATAGGCCTATATAACGGGGATGAGAGCAAGCTTTATGACGAACTGGAGTACAACCATCCGGTCTTTCCCCCGGAAGGCGAGCCCCTTGAAGGGAAAGCGTCCATCAATCCCCTGATCCAAAGAACCAAGCAAGAATGGCCCGGATTCCAAGTACAGGAAGCCCATATTTTTAACTATGGGGATGCGAATATGCACGTGGCCATTAGTGGCCATTTGGAACCTTCCCGTAAACTGAACAGTTCGGGCCATGTTATCTATAGGATGTCGGACAGGTCCGTAGTATCCTCGCTAAATCCCGAAACGAACGACCGCTATCTGGACGGGGTCAAAAACCTTTTGTTCCGCCTGCACTTTGGCGATTTTGGGGGTACCGCGTTACGGGTCATCTATTTCGTGCTCGGACTGATCTCCTGCTTCGTGATCTTATCCGGGATCTTGATCTGGGTATCGGCGCGCGACAAGAAGAATGTGCCGGACAGAAAGAGACGTTTTTACCGGGCCGTGGGCCACTGGTACCTGGCCATTTGCCTGAGCATGTACCCCGTTACCGCATTAAGTTTTATTCTCGTAAAGGCCTTTCCGGATTCCGGGCGTTCGTTTTTGTACCTCATCTATTTTATCCCCTGGGGGATACTGAGCGCACTGTTCATCCTCAAAAAGGACAACGCCTTCACCAACCGGCAGTGTCTTCTCTGGGGTGGCATATTGGGCCTAATGGTACCCGTCGTCAACGCCATTTTTTCGGGAAATTGGATCGGTACGAACCTGGCCCGAAATTTTCACGATGCCGTGTTGGTCGATGTGCTTTGGATTGTATTGGGCCTATTCTCTTTATGGTTGGTTTTCTTCAAGCTTAAAAAAAGGATTACTCCACCCGTGGCGTAACCACAAACTTTCGAAAAGACACCGGCCCGTGGTCGCCCTGGATCAGGAAAGGCCCCGGTTCTCCCTCCTTACTGTCGAGCGCACCACCAGTAATTCCGGGGATGTTTTGATCGCAGATAACCGTTTTACCGTTGGCCACGATGGTAACACGACGGCCGATAAGCGTAATATCATAGGTCTGCCATTCGCCCGCAGCCTTGGCGGCCATCTCGTTCGGGGTCAAAAAGCCGTAAACGCCGCCAAAGAGCACATTGGAAGGCTCTTTTCCCTTGTCGTCCTGAATCTGGACCTCATAGCGCCCTCTAAGATAGATACCACTATTGCTGCCTTCGGGAATTTTAAATTCCGCATGAAGCTTAAAATCCTCGAACTCTTTTTCGGAGACCAGGTTGGAACCGGATTCGGGACTTTTCAGTATCCCGTCCTCTACGACCCATTGATTTTTTTCTCCCTTGGCCTTCCATCCCGTCAAATCCTTCGCATTGAAAAGTTGGATGGGTTCACCCCATTTCGGATTTTCGGTATACGGAAGTTTGGGAGCACGGGTGCCCGTCCAGGGATACGTTTTTCCATCGGTATAGACCAAGGTGCCTTCCAGCCTTTCCCCCTTCCGTTGTCCCTCGAACTCCAGGTCCGTATCCGCGTCTTCCCATTGCGGAGGGATTTCGAAACTGAATTTACCGCCCTGTGTTTCCACTTCGGATATGGGCCGGGCACTACCATTGGCGTAGACGAACCGGCCTACCAACGTATTTAGGCCCGAATGTTTTATTTCCAACCATGAAGGAAGCTGCTCCCCGTCTTTTTCGATGACCAGGTCCCACTTACCTTCCAGGGGGTTATTCTCCTGCGCCTTGAGGTTGAAAACCAAGGTCGGGAAAATGATCGTAAGGGCAACGAATGTTTTTAAATGGATTTTCATTTGTAAGGTGTTTTATATGTATGTTTGAAATTGAATGCTAAATATAGGCCATCCGTCCAGATTCAGGCAAAAAATTTACGTTAGTTTCCGATAATTTGCAATGATTTTTTTCGGTTCCATAAATTTCAGTACTTTAGAAACCTGAAAAATTCATTCCTAAAATTGCACCTTATTATTAATCCATAAAAAACCATTCTACCATGAAAAAGGAAAATAATCTATCGAATGCGTCCCGTAGGTCGTTCCTTAAAAAAGGGGCCTTGGCTTCCTCGATATTTATCGTCCCCCGGCACGTGCTCGGGGGGGTCGGCTATATGGCCCCGAGCGATCGCCTGAATCTGGCCGCCATCGGCGCGGGAGGAAAAGGCGCCAGCGACATCAAGAACGCTTCGGTGAACGGCCGCGAAAAAGTGAGCGCCCTCTGTGATGTGGACTTTGCAGGTTCGGCCATGACCTCCGTCGAAAATTTTCCCAAGGCCAAAAAATACGCCGATTATCGGGAAATGCTGGATAAGGAAAAAGGAATCGATGCGGTAACGATATCTACTCCCGACCATGTGCACGCCCCGGCGGCGAAATACGCCATGGAACGCGGTGTTCACGTGTATGTACAAAAGCCGATGACCCATAACATCAGCGAGGCCCGTACCCTCACACAAATGGCGCGTGACCATAAAATTGTCAGCCAAATGGGCAACCAGGGCGGGTCTAACGCGCTTTTGAACATGGTGCAAAAATGGATCGATGACGATACTATCGGCCCGGTTTCGAAAGTCGAGGTTTGGACGAACCGGCCGGTTTGGCCCCAGGGAGGTGCCATGCCGGCCCCGGATCCGAGCATGAAGCCCGAGTCGTTGGACTGGAACCTTTGGCTGGGTCCCGCAGAGAAAAAACCCTACATCCCCAACCTGCATCCGTTCAGCTGGCGCGGCTGGTGGGATTACGGTACGGGCGCCCTGGGCGACGTCGGTTGCCACTTGATCGATATCCCCTTTCGCACCCTGGGCCTGAAATATCCCACGGGAGCGGAATGCAGCGTCGGCTCGGTATATTCGAAGATGTGGAATCCCGATTACCATCCCGAAGGCTGCCCGGCATCCTCCTTTATTACCTTGAACTTCGATGCAACAAACAAGTCCAAGTCCCCCATAGAAATGACCTGGAGCGATGGTGGCATCCGTCCCGCACATCCCGATATCATTCCAGCAGACCACGATATCGGAGGACCGGGAAGCTATAATGGTGTGCTTATCATCGGTGAAAAGGGAATTATTTCAACGAACATCAACGATAGCAGTCCCCTGACCCCGAAACTCTACCTGAATGACGGGACGACGGAATTCGGTCCGGAAACGGAGCCCAATCTCGAACCGGAATACGGCCACCAGCGCAAATGGGTCAACGCCTGCAAGGCCGGTTTTGACAGTGAGGAACACAAGGGCCTGACCTCTTCGTTCGACTATGCCGGACCCATGACGGAAACTGTGCTGATGGGCAATCTGGCCATTCGTAGCTACCTATTGCGCCGGGAAAACGAACAAGGGGAAATGGAGTTTTTCGGACGCAAAAAACTGCTTTGGGACGGCGAGAATATGAGGATAACCAACCTGGAAGAGGCCAACCAATTTGTGGGACGCCAATACCGAGAAGGTTGGGAGGTCTAGTAAACAATCTCAGATGTCAACCGTCAAAAAAGAATACAAGCGGGTAACGGTTAAATCCCTGGTCGAGATGAAAAAGAATGGGGAGAAAATCTCCATGCTTACGGCCTATGATTATTCCATGGCCAAAATCGTCGATTCGGCGAACGTAGACGTCATCCTTGTGGGCGATTCGGCCAGCAACGTCATGGCTGGGCACGAGACTACTTTGCCGATTACCTTAGATCAGATGATCTATCATGCCACTTCGGTCATAAAAGCCGTCGAACGAGCCTTGGTAGTGGTCGACATTCCCTTTGGGAGTTATCAAAGTGATCCCAAGGAGGCGCTGCGCTCCGCCATACGCATCATGAAGGAAAGCGGGGCGCATGCGGTCAAACTGGAGGGGGGCGTCGAGATTAAGGAATCCGTAAAACGTATCCTAAAAGCCGGAATTCCCGTGATGGGCCATTTGGGACTGACCCCTCAATCCATCTACAAATTCGGAACCTATACCGTTCGAGCCAAGGAGGAAGAGGAAGCCGAAAAACTGATGAAAGACGCCCATCTTCTGGAAAAACTGGGATGCTTCGGAATCGTGTTGGAAAAAATTCCCGCCGCCCTTACCAAAAAGGTTTCCGAAAGTCTTTCGATACCAACGATCGGCATTGGAGGCGGCAAACACGCTGACGGACAGGTATTGGTCATCCACGATCTTTTGGGCATGACCCACGAGTTCCATCCCCGGTTTTTACGGCGCTATATGAATTTATATGAGGATATGGGGAAGGCGATTTCGCAATATGTGACCGATGTAAAGGGAAAGGATTTTCCCAGTGATGAGGAGCAGTACTAAGAAAGGGGTTCCAAATTCCAACCCCAAATTCCAACCCCAAATTCCAACTTCTGGTACCGTGAAAAGCCTTGTATACCGTGACCGATAAAACCTATTCAGACCCGCAAAACCTTCAAGTACTCTATGAGGACAACCATTTGATCGCCATCAATAAAAGACCGGGTGATATTGTACAGGGCGACAAGACCGGGGATATGCCCTTGAACGAGGTGGTAAAATTGTACCTCAAGGAAAAATACGACAAGCCCGGCAATGTATATCTCGGGGTGGTCCACCGATTGGATCGCCCGGCTTCGGGTATTGTGGTCTTCGCCAAAACCTCAAAAGCACTACCACGACTCAATAAATTATTCGCCGAAAAACAGACACAGAAGACGTATTGGACGATTGTGCAACGTCACCCCGAAAAAGAAAGGGATAGCTTGACCCATTGGCTCAAGCGCAATCCGAAACAGAACAAATCCTACGCCCACGTCAAAGAAGTGCCTGATAGCAAAAAGGCCATTTTGGAGTATCGGATGCTACAAAAGCTAAACCGTTACTTTCTGCTTGAAATCGACCTGAAAACCGGTCGTCACCACCAGATACGGGCGCAACTGGCTGCTATCGGATGTCCCATCAAAGGGGACCTGAAATACGGCTTTGACCGCAGCAATAAGAACGGTAGCATCCACTTGCATGCTAGGCGTCTTGGGTTCGTACATCCCGTAAAAAATAAATTTTTGGAATGGATAGCCCCACCGCCCACGGACCCCTTATGGGACGCTTGCTGATATTACCGTTTGACCGCCATAGCCTTATCCCTGATGATCTCCGCCACGGGCCGATTTTCCAGATGGCTCTCCAGCCATGATATGATGTCCAGATACAAAAAGGCCCGTTTTTCGTAAGGATGGTCCTCGTACTTTTTCAGTTCGGAATGCAGCTTTTGAAACTCCCCCTTCAGTTCATGGGGGTAAATATTGCCCAAATTCCGTAAAAACTTGATCATTTCCTTTTGAACAGCATGCAGGTCGTCCATCTTCAAGAGGAATTTATAGGTGCTTTTCAGCTGAATTTCGAGCTGGTAATCCATCCCAGCCTCGTAATGTGCCACCAAGCTCAGCACCCGCGCAAAACACATCAGGTCTTCGCGCATTTTCAGGTTTTTGTTGTTGATAATCTTCTTCAGGTACTGGATACAGGTCTTGTTATCGCCGATTCCGAAATATAGGCAGGCGATTTTATAGTACAGCACCATGATATGATGGGCATCGATCCGATCCTTGTGTTTGTTGATACCGTACTCGACAATTTTGACCAGATAGAGTCCCTTTTTGAACGTCCCTTCCAAAAAGTGTAGGTTGAGTTTGTTGGCGTTGATATACAGAAAGCTCAGGGAGGCAATATTGTCGTTCTTCGGGAATTCCACACTGTTCACAACTTTTTCCAAACGTTCAAGTGTTTGTTTAAATTGTGACGCATATTTCACATAGAACAAGGATTCCAGCAAATAGTGGTTTCCCTTTAAGAAGAAAACGGGATTCAACCGAATCTGTTCCCCATGTTCGTAAAAAAGATCGACCCATTTACTGGCGTATTTATAGGAAGAAAGAAAATCCTGAATCAGAAAACTGTACCACAAATGGGCTTTGTAGAGCCATAATTTTTCACGGAAACCCAGATCGTCCATCCGATATTTGGGCAAATGGGCATCAAAATATTTCTTGACCCGCACGTAGTCCCCATCGCTGCGTACATAGCCAACCTTGAGCATTTGACCGTACAATTGCAGCGAAAGGTTAG
>DASSWC010000189.1:0-4094 GCA_035705395.1 Pricia sp.
TGTCGATACGGTGCCGCACCTGCTCTGTGGCGGTTTTTCGAAGGAAGAAACCGAATACGTGTTGGTGGATTGCCATTACCTGGGCATTGAAAACGTGATGGCCCTGCGGGGCGATCCCATGAAGGACGAAAAATATTTCAAGCCTGCTACCGGCGGCCATGCATATGCGCTAGGCCTGGTGAGGCAGTTGCACGACCTGAACTGCGGGAACTACCTTCACGACACGGCGGATACCGAACACTGTGCGGATTTCTGTATCGGGGTGGCGGGCTATCCCGAAAAGCATTTGGAAGCCCCTTCCCTACAATCGGACCTGAAACGCCTGAAGGAAAAAGTAGATGCCGGGGCGCATTATGTGGTGACCCAAATGTTCTTTGACAACCAAAAATATTTCAAGTTTGTCGATGCCGCCAGGGAGATGGGCATCGACGTCCCCATCATTCCCGGAATCAAGCCCATCGCCGTAAAACGGCATCTGCAGTTGTTGCCGCAGGTTTTCCGTATCGACCTTCCGGAGGACTTGATCGATGCCGTCGACAAGTGTAGGGACAATAAGGCCGTACGCCAAGTGGGGGTAGAGTGGTGCGTCGCACAATCCAAGGAACTCAAGGCGGCGGGTGTTCCCGTACTGCATTACTACTCCATGGGGAAATCGGATAACATCAAGGCCATTGCGGAGCAGGTGTTTTAAATCCCATCAATTTCCTCCCGCAAGGTTTTCAACGCCAAGTGCATTCTTTTTTCTATCGCCTTGACGCTAAGGCCTTCCATTTCCGCAATCTCGGCATATTTTTTTCCATCGATCCGATGCAAAAGAAAGGTAACACGCTGATTTTCCGGCAACGCGTTTAACGCCGCGTCCAGTTTATCCTTGAACTCCCGCTCCTCCATCAGAAATTCAGGGTTTTCCTGGGTGATCCGCAAAGACTTGTCCGCATACTTCAGACGTACTTTTTCAGCTTTTATTACGTTAAGGTATAGGTTGTTGGCGACGGTGTATACGTAGGATTTCGCTTTTCCGGGGTCGACCTTGGCACAATTTTCCCACAATTTGACAAAGGCTTCCTGAACGGCATCATAGGCTTTTTCCTCATTTCCGAACTTGTAGAAGATGTAGTTAAAGATGGTCTTGGAATGGGCCTTGAATAGCGTACCGAATACTTGCTCGTCGCAAACATCGGCCGTATTTTTGTGGGAAGCTTTCGAACGCAATGGGGCTATTTTTGGCCCAAAGATATCCGAAAAAATCAGAAAAAGTAGGGTATTGTTCCAATTGATTGTTTTACAGAAAATTACAGATTTACATGTACAGACATTATAAATTCTCACTGTACGCTATCCTACTGGCCGTAGCAACCGTTTTTATTTCTTGCGAAAACGAGCAGCCGTTTCAGGAGTATATCGATTCCGAACATACCTTGGAGGCCAGTTCGTCCATCATAGAAATGTTGAAACATACCAGTTCCAACGATGGCTCCTACGACAATATCGTCGACGGTGCCAGCTGTTTGGGCATCCAATTTCCTTATACCATTAGCGCCAACGGATCGGAATTGACCATGGCTGCCGTACCTGACCTGCAGGAGATCGAGGACATATTCGATGCCGCCGAGGATGGGGAGCGCCATACGGAAATTACGTTCCCCATAACCGTCGTTATGGCCGATCATACCGAGTTGCCGGTCAGTAGCGCGGATGAATTTCAGCGCCTTGTCGAGCAATGTCCCGAAGACGGCAAGGATGACGATATCGAATGTATCGATGTAACCTATCCAATCGACCTATTCACCTTCGATCCGAACCTGCAACAGACCGGTAGCCTTACGGTAAAAAATGACCGGGAGTTGCGCCGTTTTTTGGCAGGCCTTATCGAAACTGACCTGATCGCTATCGATTTCCCCTTGACCTTTGAAATGTTCGACGGGGTAGAGGTGACGGTGAGCAGCAACTCCGAATTGGCGGCCGCCATGGAACGCGCCGTCGAAATTTGTGATGAAGATGACGACAATGACCATAACGACGACGATTTTACGAAGCCCGGTCTCGACAGTCTTTTGGTAGCCTGCCCTTGGTCCGTTGAAGCATACCGGCAACAGGATTTGGACGTCTCCGAGAAGTATGAGGACTATGTGCTTGTTTTTAATGCGGATGGAACCCTGATTACGGACGACGGATCGGGCCAACAGACTAAGGGGATATGGTCCGTCACCGTTTCCGATTTTAAGGTTTTTCTCGAGATAAAATTAGAGGATGCCCCCGAATTCAACGGGGTACGATACACGTATGAAATTGGGGACGGTACCCTAAAACTGGATGGATCCGATACGGATGCGATCATCCTTGATCAGCAGTGCAGTTCCGAACAGAATGTGGAGACAGGTTCAAGCCTTCGGAACGATCCATAAACGGAACAGCCGTCTCCCCCCGTTTTAGAGAGCACCCATTCCACGCTGGGTGCTTTTTTACGCAGGTACCCATCTTTATAAATCCTTTTTTTGTTCTTCCCATTATGCTTAAATTTGCCTTTACCCAAAATAGGAAAATCGATGTTCGACACTTTAAGCGAAAAACTGGATAAAGCCCTCCATACCCTCCGTGGCCACGGGCAGATTACCGAGATCAACGTAGCCGAAACCACGAAGGAAGTCCGGCGCGCCCTGCTCGACGCCGATGTCAACTTCAAGATAGCCAAGGAATTTACCAATCGGGTCAAGGAAAAGGCTCTGGGCCAGAACGTACTGACCACCTTGCAGCCCGGTCAGTTGATGGTCAAGATCGTAAAAGACGAGTTGACCCAGCTTATGGGTGGGGAGAGCGAGGGCATTGATCTTTCCGGTTCCCCCTCGGTCATTCTGATGTCCGGTTTGCAGGGCTCGGGTAAGACCACGTTTTCCGGTAAGCTGGCCCATTTTCTGAAGACCAAAAAATCCAAGAAACCCTTATTGGTCGCCTGTGATGTGTACCGTCCCGCGGCCATCGACCAGTTACATATCGTAGGAGAGCAGATCGGGGTCGAGGTCTATTCCGACAAGGAGAACAAAGATCCTGTAGCCCTTGCCGAGGCGGGAATCGCCAAGGCAAAGGCCGAAGGCCATAATGTGGTCATCATTGATACCGCGGGGCGCTTGGCGGTGGACGAAAGGATGATGACCGAGATTTCGAACATCCACAATGCCATCCATCCGCAGGAAACGCTTTTCGTCGTCGACGCCATGACGGGTCAGGATGCCGTAAATACGGCGAAAGCATTTAACGATGTACTGAATTTTGACGGTGTGATCCTCACCAAACTCGATGGTGATACCCGGGGCGGCGCGGCGATTTCCATTAAATCCGTTGTCGACAAGCCCATCAAGTTTATCGGTACCGGTGAGAAGATGGAGGCAATGGACGTATTCCATCCCGCCCGTATGGCGGACCGGATCTTGGGTATGGGCGATGTCATCTCCCTTGTCGAGCGTGCCCAGGAGCAGTATGATGAGGACGAAGCGCGAAAAATCCAAAAGAAAATCGCCAAGAACAAGTTCGGTTTCGACGATTTTCTGTCCCAGATACAACAGGTCAAAAAAATGGGAAGCATGAAAGACCTGATGGGCATGATACCTGGTGCCGGAAAGGCCCTAAAAGGCCTGGATATCGATGACGATGCCTTTAAGCATATCGAGGCTATGATCCATTCCATGACTCCTGAGGAGCGAGCGAACCCCTCGAAACTCAACGTCAGCCGTAAAAAACGTATTGCCAAAGGCAGCGGCCGCGACATGAAAGAGGTGAACCAGCTTATGAAGCAGTTCGATCAAATGGGCAAAATGATGAAGATGATGCAAGGCGGTGGCGGCAAGAAGATGATGCAGATGATGCAGAATATGCAGTAGGGAGAACACATAGTAACTAAAAATTTGAATGGATGACCATCCTGGACGGGAAGAAAATTGCCAACGAGATAAAAGAGGAGATTACCGCTGATGTGGTGAACATGAAGGAACGCGGCGAGAAAGTCCCACATCTGGCCGCGGTTTTGGTCGGCAACGACGGCGCCAGCCTTACCTACGTGGGTAGTAAGGTCCGGTCTTGCGAGAAAATCGGTTTTGAGT
>DASSWC010000190.1:0-7663 GCA_035705395.1 Pricia sp.
ATTTTGTAAAGGCTATCGCCCAACATCGGAATTGGGAACGAATGGAAAAAACCGCATCCATACCGGTATAAATCCGTTTGCTTTAAAGTGGTAATTAGAACATTAGGCTTAGCCCGCCATCCTTCATCTCTTTCTGATAGAGGAACCGGAGGTCGTTGTTATCGAAAATTTTGAAGAAATCTTCCCATTCAGAGCAAGGGTGAAAATTAGGTCGAATCGGGTTCGCTGGATACCATCTGGGCCATGGCGAATGGAGCGGAAGGTTTTTTGGCGTTTTTAGGAAAAAACGCTTCGTTCATCTCGAGACGTTTTCGTCGGTACAGAAATTCCAATCCGCCAAAAAAATGGATTGAAGATTGAATACCGCCGGGCCGATAATTTTCAGATGGTCATCCCTCCAAAATATCTCCTGTCCCGTATCGTTTATATATTTGTCCGAAACCTTGAGACCTCCCGTAAAGCCTATCCATCCGTCGATAACGATTCATAAAAGTGTGCCAACTCAGCTTTATTGTCCTTTAGAATTTTACGGGAGCGTTCGATCCATTCTTCCAACCCTTCGAAGACCTTTCTATCCCGGGTTAATTTTCTTTTGTACAGTTTGTTTTTTCTGTAGTTATTTCCGATGAGAAAATAAATTAAGATGCCTAGAAGGGGAAACATGGCAATCAGCGGAACGATTTCCAGGTCGGTGAAAAACCGTTCCCGGCCGGTGTTGATACCAATGCCCGTTTTGCCGACCTTTTTCCACGAGCAAACGGTTCTCGGGGATGACATAGATATCGGGCTCGATATGACACTCGTCCGTTATCTCATGGAGGGGAATATTCGTGATACGTTCTAGGATTTCTGGGAGTATACTGTCGTGCGAGGGGGAAGGATGTTGTACGAGAATGTAGGCCATTCCCGAATCTTTCGGGATGGCGGTTCAGGAGGTTCTCCAAAAGAGAAAGGTCTTGGAGTAATATAGTCTTTCCGGGATAGGGGTTGAGGTATCACCGGGTGTAATTACCTTCACCGCCGGTGCCATTTTCTTTCGAACCACCACACGCTCGCCTGAAGATAGCCGGTCGAAAAGAGGATGGGTACCAAGTGTTTGGCCGTTGCGATCAGGTTCAGCATATCCTCGCCATAGGGCTGTGAAGAAAGATCTGCATTGTGCAGCCATTGGGAATTGTAATGCACAAAAAAGGCAAAGGCAATCACCAGGTACGAATAGTTCATGTAAAAAAAGAAATTTTTCTTTTCCGTCCACTTGTAATAGATCGCAATTGAAACGGTCAAGATCCAAGTACCCCAGATACTGATGAGGTAATGGGTCAATCCGAGCTTTAGCCCTTCCAATCCGCAGCACCCGACTTTTCGCCCAACGCGATAATAAAATAAATGGGAATGCCCATCAACATGACAAACAAGAAAGACAAAATGGAGTGTTTCCGTGAGTCCATCCGCGTTTCATTTGGTACTTAGCTGTCCAGGGCCTAGCCGGATTGCGCTCCCAAGCGTCTAAAAATGTTTTTGTACCCGTACGTATCGCCAGCGTCGATGTTATCGAGTTCTTTCCACTCCAACGGGGTTGCGACACCGGCACTGGGGTTGGCCCGGAGGGAGTAGGGGCAGACTGAGGTCTGGCCGTAGGAGTTGCGCAGATAATCGACGTAGACCTTGTCTTCCCGCTTGTTTTTCCGGGTTTCGATGGTGAGCAGGTCCGAATGTCGATCGACCATCTCCTCGGCCATCTTACGGGCCTCTTTCCTAACTTGGTCGAAGGGTTTGGTACGCCTCATGCTATAAAATACATGGAGCCCCGATTTCCCCGTGGTCATTACCTTTGCTTCGCGGTCTTTCGACCTGAGGTAATCCTTGACTATTTTTGCGGACTGTTTTACTTTTTCAAAATCCTGATCCGACGGATCCAGATCGAACACCATTTTGTCGGGAAAATCGGGCTTATCCTTCCTACTCGACCAGATATGGTAGGTCACCACTCCCTGATTGGCGAGATAGATAAGGCTTTCCTTATTGTTGCACATGATTTCCTCTGCCTCCCCGTCTTCCGTTTTGACGGTAATGCGTTTCACGAAATCGGGATAATAGTCCTGCGCGTGCTTTTGGTAAAAACCGTTTTTATCTATCCCGTCGGGAAATCTTTGCAAGGTAAGCGGACGGTCTTTTAGGAAGGGCAACATTCTGCCCGCCATTTTTTCGTAATACCTTGCCATGTCCAATTTCGTAATTTTCGCCTTCGGAAAAATGAGTTTGTCGTAGTGGCTTATTTCTATTCCGTCGATTTTCATATCCCTTCGTTATTTTTTAGGCTTGTTTCCGTTTTGGCGACTGCATTTAGGCATCATTCCCTTCTTTTGCGATTTGTTCCATGGTGCGGCCGCTCAGGATGCTTTTGTTCTCGGTACTCGTGGGTTTGCGGCGGGCATCGGCGGCCTTGTCGTCCATTTTGATCAACAGCCAATTACCCTTCATCTTTCCGCTTGTCATCTTGATTAGGGCATAGCCGCCGGATAGTTTCTTCCCTTTCAGAAGCACCTCTATCGTTCCCATTTTAACACTTTCCTCCAAGGAGATTTCTTTGCCGTCATCGTCTTTTTTTAAGTTCTCAAAACTGCCCCTGTCCCACACCATCACCGTTCCACCACCATATTGGTCTGCGGGAATGGTGCCCTCGAAACCGGCATACGCCAAGGGATGGTCTTCGGTGGGTATGGCCATTCTTTTGACACTGGGGTCGGTGCTGGGGCCTTTAGGAACGGACCATGATTTGAGGACACCGTTTACTTCCAGGCGAAAATCGTAGTGCAGGTTGGTGGCGTCGTGCTTTTGGATTACAAAAGTAGGACCTCCCAATTCAGGACGTTTCGATGATCTAGGTTCCCTGGTCTTGCCGAAATCCCTTTTCCGTTCATATTCGTTTTCCATGATATCATTTATATGGGTTTTAGTATTAAAAAATGGTTTTTGCGCTAGTTTTTTGTTTTAATGGGACTTGATCGATGGCCAACACACCGTATTTTTACCGCAGAACCTAAATTTATACGATATGTTACGTTGGATGATTATTTTTATCATAATAGCCATCATCGCCGGTATTTTCGGTTTTGGGGGCATTTCCGAGGCCGCCGCCAGTATCGCCAAGATCATTTTCTTTATTTTTATTGTCTTGGCCATCATCTCCTTTTTGTTGCTGAAGAAAATCTTTTGAATAAAATCGCTCGCCATCCCACCGGAGATTCGTCCTTGACCGCCAAACCTTTACGGATTTTTATTGGAAATATTTTTTCCCGATAGGCTTCGTTCTGCTTTTCAAACAGTTCCCATGACGGCATACTGACCACTTGGGCGGTTATCGTCCCACCAGAGGGGTCATAGCGTATTCCTGGTTCAACCGGGGAAGGTTTTACGGGCTACCTGATTTAAAATTGTGATAAACCTAATCTTAAACGGCCACAACAATACACTCTTCCGCTAACAAGTTTACCTCAATCGCTGAGCTCGACTTTACCAAAGGAGAAACGTATTTCTACTTCCCATTTAATTCGAGTACCTGCCGGTATAGGTCGAGATAGTGCTTCGCCATCCGCTCGATACTGAATTTTTTCTGGGCGTGGGCGCGGCAGTAAAAGGGATCAATAGCATTTAACCGCGATACCGCAATGACGGCCTCTTTGACCGAATTTACCAAAAATCCTGTCTTTCCGTCTTCCAACAATTCCCGCATGCTGCCCCGATCAAAGGCAATTACGGGAGTACCGCACATGAGGGATTCGGCTACGCTAAGTCCAAAAGGTTCATTAAAATAAATAGGATGTAGCAATGCTTTTGCATTTCCCAAAAGCGCACTGCCCTCTTCTTGTCCCACATTGCCCAAATAGGTAATGTCACCACCGGTAATATGCGGGGCGATATCACGGTTGAAGTAGGAAGTATCCTGTATCAATCCAGCAATTTTTAATGGCATCCCGCAAGCCTTGGCAATTTCGATAGCGGTATGCGCTCCTTTCTCGGGATGGATCCTTCCATAGAATAATAGATAGTTTTGCTTGCTCGCGCGGAAAGCAAATACATTGGAATCGATGCCGTGGTACACCGTATCCAGATACTTCAGTTCGGGATGTCTGTCGGCGTCGGAAATCGAAATATAGGAGGTGGTGGGATTGTATTTTTTATAGACGGGAAGGATCTTTTCAGACGAAAATCCGTGAATGGTAGTGACCATCGGGGTGTCGATTAGACGAGAGAACGTCAAGGGGAGAAAATCGAATTGGTTATGGATAATATCAAAGCGCTCGGCCTGCTGCATCAAATGGGCGATGTGTAGACTTTCCCATACCTTGGCATCCCTGCCTTCGTCTTCGGCGTAGGGAAGGGGGCATACCCATTCCAACTTGGCGGACGTGTGCGAATTGCCCGTGGCGAAAAGCGTAACATCGACATCCAATTCGACCAAAGCCTCGGTAAGCAAGGAGGTCACCTTTTCCCAAGGGCCATACTTTTTGGGCGGGGTTCGCCAAGCAATGGGGGCGAGCATAGCAATTTTCATACAGCCAATTCCAATCATTTCCAATAATACGGCTTTGCAATTTAGTTGGGGAATTTTCGTATAAGGGGTGCTATTGGAGTTAAATGTAGCGTAATCGAAAACGTGTCAATTTTCTATTTCCAAACGTCTTCCAAACGCCGATCGAAAGACATGGATGGTATTTTTTTTCGATGCTGTTATTGCCTACATAAAAAGTACCGATGTAACCGAAATGAGTCAATTAAACTATTAAAAACGACCTTTTTGCGCAATTCTTGTTTATAATTTAGTGGGGAAATGGATTAGAAAACCAAAAATTGAAAATCATGAAAAAAATAGCTTTTATTATCCTAATAGGTCTGGGCAGCCTCACAGCAACTGCGCAAGTCACAGATCCAACGCAACAGCCAACGGATCCCACGCAGCAGCCAACAGATCCCACGCAGCAGGCACCGGAGCGCAACCAACCACCGGGAGATCCCACGCAGCCGCAAACTACGAATCCCGATCAGCAAATAGTAGATCCGACTCAGGAACAGATTACGGATCCTACCGAAAGACGTACATCGGACTTTGTTAAAGGAACCGGAGAAAGGGGTTCCACCACTCAATCTCAAGACGGTTACAACGAAATCGCTAAAAGGGAAGTGCCCGGTAAAGTAAAAAAGGCATTCAAACAGAATTATCCAAAAGCCAAAATCGAACAGGCTTATTCCAATGAGGAAGGACAATTTAAATTGGATGTGAGCATGAAGGATGGTGCCTCCGAAACTTTGTTTATGGACAAGGAAGGTAATCCTATGGAGCACTAGTCGGATATGGAGCAATAGTCGGAGAATTAGGGGAGCGTGGGCAGCATGGAGCAAGCCTTTAGAAAAGGAAAGAACAGACCAATGAAAAATCGAACGTGGACAAATGGTGATTGGGAGCCAAAAGCAGATATCCTCTTGTCGGAACTGAAGGCATCCAAGGAAGCCTATGCTACCTGTATCCAAGCAGATATATATCCCCAAAAACGCCCCTATTTTGAGAAAATCTATGAACAGCGTGCGGTTTTCTATACCATACTTCGAGAGGAATTTAACTTGCTCTGGCATAAGGAGAAGGACGGATCAATGACCCTGCCCGATCCTATTTTCGAGCCCATGGAGCGCCGGATACTTGAAGAAAAGCTGACTGATCGAGAGCTCGACCTCCTGATTGTGCAAAAAGAACAAAAATTACTTGATTTATACCAAAAATTGTTGATCTATGACTGGCCGAATGTTACGAAGGCATTTTTACAGTCACAGGCGGAACAGTTAAACGATGAGATTTATGCCTTACAATTGGATTTGGCGATAAAGGGCGAAAATGCGGTTTCAAAAACCGCCGGCAGCCTGTAGAGCTGATACGAATAGCATGTCATATGAAGACATACCCTGAAAAAATAGCAAAAAAGTTGAATACGCTGATCGGGAAAAACAGGGATGCCGAAAAGGGGTTTGCCATGGCGGCCGACAACGCCAAGGCGAAATCACTTGCGTTCTGGTTCAACGATAGGTCGGTGGAACGAAAAATGTTCAACGAAGATTTAAAGGTGGAAGTCGCCTCCTTCGGTCAGGATTTCGATGAAAGCGGTAGCCTCACCGGCGACCTGCACCGTGCTTGGATGCACATGAAGGCATGGACCCAAGCCGATAGCGACCAAGCCATGGTCAAAGAAGCCATATCGGGCGAAAAGGCCGCGCTTAGGGAATATAATGAGGTTCTGGACGAGATGGGCCTTCCATCTTCCACTAAAATGGTCTTGATCGACCAACTTGCTAAAATCGAAAAGGGTTTGGAAGTCTTACAGGCCTTGGATGAAATTGAATATCAGGAAGAGTAGATATTCCGGGATTCATTTGAGCCCCTTTTAAATTGCGGCTCCTCTTAAATTTGGACGTCGACCCATAATCTTTCCAACGTCACACATATGATGGAACAGAAAAAGGAGCCTGTTGCCGAGACGCTCAAACAGTACGGCAGGGGGATTGGGGGCGGGTTAATATTCAGTCTGCCCATGCTCTATACCATGGAGCTCTGGTGGGCCGGGTTCCTGGCCGGTCCCCTAAAGCTTATGGTCTACCTGGTGGTCGGCATTTTATTGCTTACAGGCTACAATCATTTTGTGGGCTTACGAAGAGACCACTCCATTATGGAAAGTATTATGGAATCCTTGGAGGAAATGGGACTCGCATTTCTGATTACGGCATTAATATTATGGTTCATCGGCCGTTTGACTCCCGGGATGTCCCTTCATGAAATCATCGGCAAAACCGTAGTGGAATCATTGACAGTGGCCATAGGAATCTCTATCGGAAAGGCACAACTGGGAAGCAACGGGAGCGATACAAACCATGAGGAAAACAACGGGATCGATGCGAAAGAAGAGGGAAGCAACGACGGGGAAATAAATCTGTTGAAGCAGTTGGCAATGGCCTTCTGTGGCTCCGTGATTGTGGCGGCAAACGTTGCTCCCACGGAAGAGATAGTAATGATAGCCTTGGGCATATCGCACCTAAAGTTAGCCCTTATCGCCTTTTTTTCGATAGGCCTGGGTGGGGCCATATTGTATCATGTTAATTTAAAGGGCGCGGAACGATCAGTGGCCGAACCTGAGACCGCGGCAGATATATTCGGGGGTACGATTATTATGTATGGAGTCGCACTGGTGGCATCCGCCTTTATGCTATGGTTTTTTGGAAGGTTTGAATATATTTCCCTGCCGGCGATGACCGCCGAGATCGTAGTATTGGGCTTGCCCTCGGCACTGGGGGCTTCGGCCGGAAGGTTGTTGTTACAGAGTTGATATGGCAGAACAAAGGTACAAGAGAAATTGGCTGGAGCACACGATGTTGGTATTTGGTGTTGTTTTAACTTTGATCGTTTTTGGGATATTGTCCTACGATTTTTTCATGGGACAAAACAGTCCGGCGGACATCGTTCTGTCCGTAGATCGCATAGAACCCCGGGAAAAGCATTATGCCGTACATGTCGTTGCCACGAACCGGGGTGCCGAATCGGCGCAGGATCTGATTATCGACATCAAATTGGTGAAGGATGGGGAGGTGGAGAGGGCAGAGCTCCACTTCCCCTACCTGCCGG
>DASSWC010000191.1:0-3207 GCA_035705395.1 Pricia sp.
GGTATAAAAGCATGGTCGCATCGATACCGTCGGGCTCACCGGGATGGATTCCGTTGTTGATCAATATCACGGTCTTGTCATCGGCTATATTCTGGAAATTGAAATCCGCATCGGGATTGTAGGTGACCATGTGGAGGGGAAACCCGCTATCGGTTTCCCCCATCGTCTGGATATTGATTTCTGGAAATTCCTTGGCCAGACGGATGTAAAAATCGATCGTCTGAAGGTAGGTGGCGGTTTCGGTGTCCCCACTCTGTTCAAAATGGGTGGGGAAGGCGGCGGTTTCGTCCTTTTTTTCGGTTTCGCACGCAAAAAGCAGCCACGAGAACAGCAAGGCACAGCTAGCTTTGAGGGACGGTGCGATCTGAGGGGGTCGTAACATACGCCAAAGGTACGTAAAAACGGGAAAGTTCCCCGCGCTATTCACAACTACTCCCTTTCGAGGATGGCCTCAATCTCTGACCGTCGTATCGGTTTGTGGCTATAGGTCAGGGTATGCCCCGTTCTCTTTTTATACCGTTCATAATTCTGCCTATCAAACGGGTCGATCGATGAGGTAATAATATGAATGCCCACCTTCTGCGTTATAGGCAGGGCGATGAAGGCTTCGAGAAATTGCCACCCGTCCATAATCGGCATATTGATGTCCAAAAAAATCACATCGGGCACCTTTTGGTTTTTTTGAAGGTCGGCCTTGATTCCCTCCAGGGCTAATTTGCCGTTGGAGTAGGAGCTGACATCGCCACACGCTACCGTAAGGCTCAGCATTTTTCGAATGCCGAATACGGTAATTGGGTCGTCATCGACGATACAGATGCTATCCAATCGTTTCATTGAAGTAAATGTTAAAGGTAGAGCCGGTACCTACTTCGCTTTCGACGCTAACCTTGCCGTTCATAGCCTCTATGTGATTTTTGGTGATGTAGAGGCCGATACCCCGGGAATCGCAATGGTCGTGGAAGGTCTTGTACATGCCAAAAAGTTTATCGCCGTATTTTTTGAGGTCGATACCCAGGCCGTTGTCGGTGACTGAGAGGATCGTGTAGCCTTCCTCACGCTTGGCACTTAAGGTAATATGGGCGTCCCGCTCGGGGTCTTTGTATTTGACCGCATTGGTGATAAAGTTCATCAGTATGCTGTCGATATAGGCCGGAATTGCCTGTATTTCGGTGGTATCGCAAACGGTGTTCACCACCTTGGCGTTGTTGCTGCCGAGATAGGCGGACAGGTTGTGTACTACCGTATCAATCTTGTTTTTGAGGAGGATGGGTTTTTTATCGAGATTGACGTTCGTATTGATGTCGACCACCTCGTTCAGGTTTTCCAAGGTTTCCAATAGGTTATCGGAAGCGTTTGTCAGCATGTTGAGGATGTTGTCTTTCTCGGACTCGTCCGTCTCGTGAACCAAAAAATCCAGCAACATGGCGAAATTGGCGGTATGGGACCGTAGGTTATGGGATACGATATGGGCAAAGTTGATCAATTTCTTGTTCTGAAGGGAGGCCACGTTGACCAGATCTCGCAGTTCTTCCTCCTTTTGTTTGAGATTGGAAATATCGAGACTTATACCTACCAATCCCCTGGCTTTGCCGTCCTCGTCCAAAAGGGGAATTTTTGAGGTCAGGAACGTGGTCGTTTCCCCGTTTTTCTTTCGGTTGGTGGTTTCCTTGCCCAACATGGGCCTCAGGGTCTCCATGACCTTGAGGTCCTCTTTCCTGGTGATTCGGGCTATGTCATCGTCATACAGTTCGAAATCGGTCTTCCCTAGAAGTTCCTCGGGACGGCCCACGCCCAAATAGTCGCACTCGGATCGGTTGACCAAAATTTTACGGGATTCGGTATCCTTTATAAAAACGTTGAGAGGTAGGTTGTCGATGAGCGTCCTGAGCAGCTGTTCGCTTTTTTGGGTCTTGATCTCGGAAGTTACCTGCTCGTCAATGTTTTGAATGGTTCCGGTAAAGCAAACCAATTCCCCATCCTTATATAAGGGCCTTCCGGCAGTCTGGACCCATATCTCGTTGCCCTTAGCGGTCACGATTTGCAGCCTTTCGTTCCAGGGCGCGCCGTTTTCCAAGGCTTCGTGTACGATCATGGCCATGGTATTCCGGCTGTGGCCGTCCTTATAAAAATTTACGGCGTCTTCGAGAGTTGGGATAAAATCGTCGGAAACCTCATGAATTTTATGCGTCATACCGCACCAGGTCAGGTTTTTTTCCTTAAAACAATATTCCCAACTTCCGACTTTAGCGATTTCGCAAACGGCCTGCAAATGTTTTTGCCGTGCTTTGCCGTGTTCTTCTTGCCGTTTGTGCCGGGAAATGTCCTCGGTCTGTATGATCAACCCGATAATGTTTCCCTGCCCGTCACGCCAAGGCACACAGGTCCATTCGAACCATGCTCTGCCGTTGGGGGTATTGAGATTCAGGGGAACCGTGGTTTCGCTATTGTTCCCCAAGAGGCAGGTCTGCAAAAGATGTTCCCAATCGTCGCTGGTACTCGTCAAAAGTTCGCCGATGGGTTTTCCGAAAACGCAATCGGCATCGAGTTTGAAATCCGCGATCCATTGATCGGACGCGTGTACGATCTCAAATCGTTCATTGACAAAAACGGTAGCTTTTGGCAGCTGTTTGATCAGGTAGCTATGGGTGGTAGTGGGGGAACCTTGTATCATATAGTCGTTATTTCTGACCAAAGTAGTACGGTTTCGCGATATGGCTAAAGGTTTGTTGTGAATGTGGCGTAGGATGTGGTGTAAGGGCCAAAAATCCGATACTACGTATTTTACGTGGTTAAATATAAGCTAATTCTTGTTAAAATTTCAGCGCAGATTAAGGAAATGTTCTGACGCGGCTTCCTTGGGGATTCTATAGGGATTGGCCCTGAGTGGGAATTCTATGGGATTGGCTCTGGGTGCGAATTCTAGGGGGATGAGCCTTGGGGTGGAAAATCTATGGGATTGGCTTTCGGGTGCGAATTCTAGGGGGATGAGCCCTGGGTGGGAATTCTATGGGATTGGCTTTCGGGGCCGGTCCTAATGGGCCGACTTTCGGGTGGGGCCTATGAAGTGCGGACAGTTTCGGGAACCAGACCGGTATAATCGCCTCCGTTCCGGATAACGTCACGCACTATCGAAGAACTGATGTAGGATTTTCCCGAAGAAGTGAGCAAGAAAACCGTCTCTATTTCCGAAAGTTTCCGGTTGGTGTG
>DASSWC010000192.1:0-22377 GCA_035705395.1 Pricia sp.
AGGAAAGTGGACTTTCCCGTGCCGTTCTTGCCGATGATGCCGATACGTTCGCCCCGCGTAAAGGTGTACTCGAATTGGTCCAAAATCGGTTTTCCGGGATAGGATTTCGATATTTTGTGCAGCTCCAAGATCTTACTGCCCATGCGTGCCATATTAATTTCCAGCTGCACCTCATGTTCTTTCCGACGTTGGCCGGCCTTTTCCTTGATCGTCTGGAAATCGTCGATACGGGATTTTGATTTCGTGGTACGCGCCTTGGGCTGTTTGCGCATCCAGGCCAGTTCCTTTTTGAACAGCTGCTCCGATTTATGCTGCTCGGCCGCTTCCTGTTCGAGGCGGGCTTCCTTTTTTTCCAGGAAATAGCTGTAGTTGCCTTTGTACGGGAAGAGCTGTCCGTTGTCCAATTCGAGGATCTCGTTACAGACGCGTTCCAGAAAAAAGCGGTCGTGCGTGACCATGAACAGGGTCATGTTTTCCCGGGCGAAATACGCCTCCAGCCATTCGATCATTTCGAGGTCCAGATGGTTGGTGGGCTCGTCCAGAATCAACAGGTCCGGTTTGTTGATCAACGCATTGGCAAGTGCCAGGCGCTTTTTCTGCCCCCCCGACAGCTTTCCAACGTTGGCGTTAAGGTCTTCCAATTTTAGCTTAAAAAGGATTTGCTTGTAGAGCGTCTCGAAATCCCAGGCATTGAAACGCTCCATCGCCTCGAAGGCGTTTTGGTACGCATCGGCATCCTCCAAATTTTCCAATGCTTTTTCATACCGATGGATGACCTTTAGGATCTCGTTGTCCGACGCAAAAATGGTCTCCTCAACGGTCAGTTTGGGGTCCAGATCGGGTTCCTGTTCCAAAAAGGAAATCCGGATGCCCTTGCGATAGTTCACCTGGCCGCTATCCGGCACGTCGGTACCGGCCATAATATTGAGAATGGACGTCTTGCCCGTACCATTCTTAGCGATCAGGGCGATTTTTTGGTCCTTGTTGATGCCGAAGGAAAGGTCGCGGAACAACACCCGCTCTCCATACGACTTTGAAATGTTCTCTACGGTCAAAAGATTCATAGGGCTAGGCGAGTATAGGGGTTTGGTACGACCAGAAGAGAAAGAAGTAACGGGTGGCCAGGGCCAACCACACCAAAATCAATAGGGGCGAGAAAATTTGGATTCCCAATAGCCATAATAACAAGGTAATAAGCAGAAGGCCCATTAGGAACAGCACGTATTTGGCGACCCAGTTCGGGCCTCTCTTTCGGAATACGACGAAGGCGACGATCAAGTTGGGCGGAAAGGCCCAAAGCGCATTGAAGTTGCCCGCGGTGGCCGTGTGGTCGGTGAAAAACCATAGAAAAAGGATAAGGCAGCCGGCCGCACCGGTGGTGAAAAATAGAATAAAATCCAGCCACCGTCGCCTGACATTATATTTGAAATCGAGGTACGTCAATAAGAGCACCGTAACCAAGAAAACCGATAGCCAGAAGGCTGGGGACAGAAAAAAGGGGGTTTGGTTGTCGATGGGCTTGGCGTCGAAAAGTACTTCCGGTTTCGAAGACAGGGGTTTTGATCCCAGCTGTGCCCGGCCAAATTGCTTCATAATAAACTCCGGCAAGAACATATATTCCTTGGGGGTCGCTACATCGTCGATGACCGATCCCAAGGCCAGGTCGATGCCGAAACCGGACCAGGAGTTGATCGGAACGTTCTGGCGAATGAGCTGGCGGTGGGTATAGCGCTCGGCCACATAACTTGCATCGAAGACCAATCCATTGCCATACACTTCCTTGAACACGTCCCAAATCTTGGTGGCGCAGTTGTTATAAAAAAAATCGTACTTGTAGTCCCTATTCTCCGGCAAATAATTGGTTTCGAGAAATTTAAAGAGTGCTTTTCGTTCCGCCAAGCTAAGATTGAGTACCTGCTCTTTCACCCATCGGTTCTCTTGCTGGTAACTTCGCAAAAAGTATTCGAAACGTTGTCGGGCCAAGGTGTAGTTGAGTTTTCCACGCGCGAATTTGGTATAGAAGTTCGGGGTGGTGAAATCGAAAGTGCCATAGTTGTACACGGCGTCTACCCCCAAAGTCGGATCTTTGACCCGAATGGCGCTATGTCCGAAGGAGGAGTAGAGTTCACTGCCCGAGCCCGCGGTAAGTACGCTGATTTCCGATGTGGGCGTAAGCGCGATATCCTGTGCATGGCCCATGGCCGAAATGGCCATAAAAAGTATAAAAAAGTACCTTTTTAAATGCATGATAGACCTCGAAAATGGTATGGGGCAAATATGCGAATAAATTAGGATAAAACGCAAGGGCAACTGGCGAAAGGCATACGTAGGAGGGACGTTAAAAAATGTAAAGATATTTCCTGAAAATTATCCTATTTTTACGACATGGCCGGTGGCGGAATCATCTATCGGCCTTTTTAATAGGGCGAGGTCGTGGTTGGACACAGCGTTACATCCTGTCAAACCTATTCACGATCTGCGAAGTGGCAATATTGTTTTCAATGAAACGACACCTTCCGAACTTGATTACCCTGCTCAACGTATTTTGCGGTTGTATTGCAACCGTGTTCGCCGTTCAGAACCGGCTGGAACTGGCGGCGGTTTTCGTTTTTCTAGGGATTTTCTTCGACTTCTTCGACGGACTTGCCGCAAGGGCCCTGGACGTAAAGAGCGAATTGGGGTTACAACTCGATTCCCTGGCGGATGTCATTACGAGCGGCTTGGTACCCGGTATCGTCATGTACCAATTGCTGTGGCAGGCCTCCACCGGCGGATGGAACGCCGGCGCCGAATTCGCGTCCAATGCGGGATACGGACGGTCGGTTTTGGAAAATCCACTGCCCTTGCTGGGTTTTTTGATTACCCTAGCTTCCGCTTACCGTTTGGCGAATTTCAACATAGACGAAAACCAGACGGAATCCTTTATCGGATTGCCTACGCCAGCCAACGCGCTGTTGATCCTATCGCTACCTTTGGCCTTGATGTACCAGAACAACGAAATGCTGAACGGAATCATCCTCAACCCCTGGTTTTTGGTTGGCCTGACATTTTTGAGCGTCTATCTGCTTAATGCCAACATCGCCCTCTTCGCCCTAAAGTTCAAGACCTGGGCTTTTAAGGACAATGCCCTGCGGTATATTTTTATGGTCGTAAGTCTGGTCTTGTTGGTTTTGTTGCGGTTCTGGGCGGTGCCCCTGATCATTGCGATTTATATTTTGAGTTCGGTGGTGGTGGTGAACCTGCGGGGTAAAAAGGCTTGACCGTTACCCTATCACACAGATTCGTCAAGAACCGTAGGGAAGCACCGAGAAAGCGGTTACTTTCCATTCGTTTTCTTATCGGTAAAAGGCAACCGAAATTTATTTATATTTGATACATGGCGCTGAAAGAGGACATATTGCAATTTCTGACCGAGCATAAAGAAGAATTCTTTGCCAGATTCCAATTAATAAAAATTGGACTGTTCGGATCTCATTCGAAAAATACCGCTACAGATTACAGCGACATCGATATTATAGTGGAATTTCAGCCCGACACCAAGGATTTATCCGGTAAAAAGGCGGAATTGAAAGCTGCTATAACCTCAAGGTTCAAGACCGAAGTAGATATATGCAGGGAAAAATATATTAAGCCTTATTTTAAAGATCAAATCCTAGCCTCCGCCATCTATGTTTGATAAGGATAAAGCAAATTTGTTGGCGATTATTGATTCTGCATCGAAAATCAAGAAATTTACTGCAAGTTTTTCGGATGCGGATAGTTTCTACGACGACGAAAAGACTTTTGATGCGGTCTTAATGAATTTTGTCGCGATTGGGGAATTTGTTAAAAGACTTTCAGTTGATTTGACCGAAAAGCATCCGGAAGTACCTTGGATTAAAATTCATAACCTTCGCAACTTATTCGCCCATAATTATTTCGGGGTGGATGCCGAAGAGGTTTGGCAAATTATTCAAGGCGATTTGGAACCACTCGTAAGGGATATCAAAAAAATACTTAAGGATACGCATCGATGAACGATTTCGTGCAAACTACTCCCAGTCTCGCCACTTAAAAGTCCAATCGCTTTTTCCGCAGCTCAAAATTCTTTCCTAAGTAGACTTTCCGCACCATTTCGTCGGCCGCCAGATCTTCGGGGATGCCGGATTTTAGGATGCCTCCCTCGAACATCAGGTACGAGCGTTCGGTGATGGCCAGGGTTTCCTGTACGTTGTGGTCGGTGATGAGGATACCGATATTCTTGTCCTTCAGTTGGGCTACGATACGCTGAATGTCCTCCACCGCAACAGGGTCGACACCGGCAAAGGGTTCGTCCAACAGAATAAATTTGGGATCGGTGGCCAGGGCACGGGCGATTTCCGTACGTCGGCGTTCGCCCCCGGACAGTAGGTCGCCCCGGTTTTTGCGAATGTGGCCCAGCCCGAATTCCTCGATAAGGGACTCCATCTTCATCAGCTGTTCCTTTTTACTCAATTTCCGCAATTGCAATACGCTCAAAATGTTCTTTTCAACACTTAGTTTTCGGAAAATGGAAGCTTCCTGCGCCAGATAGCCAATGCCGTTCTGCGCCCTTCTGTACATGGGGTATTTGGTGATGTCCGTGCCGTCCAAAAAAATCTGCCCCCCATTGGGCTTGATCAGGCCGACGATCATGTAGAACGAGGTCGTCTTTCCCGCGCCATTGGGACCCAGCAGCCCGATGATTTCCCCTTGGTTGACTTCCAAAGAAATGCCGTTGACGACCTTGCGGCCGCGATAGGACTTCATAATATTTTCGGCTCTGAGTTTCATTTCAAAAAGTTCAAGTTCAAGCGCAAATTCGAAAAGGTTCGTGGGGCTATGGGTTTAGAAAAAATTTTATGGGTTTATGGCTCCCTACTTCCTCACTTCCTTCCCCTTCGCCTTTCGTTCCCTTCGCGCTTCCCGTTTCAGGACCACCTTTGAAATATAGATGCTTACCTGATAGAGTATAAGAATCGGTACGGCCACAACGATCTGGCTGGTAACATCGGGGGGCGTAATGACGGCCGAAAGGATCAATACGATGACCAGGGCGATCTTCCTATATTTTATGAGAATTTCAGGGGTTACTATCCCGACCTTGGTCAAAAAGTAAATGATTATGGGTAACTCAAAAAGTACGCCACAGGCAATAACGGAAGTCCTGACATTGCTTATATAGGACCCGAGATCGAATTCGTTGAGTACTTGGTCACTGACCTGATAGGTACCCAAAAAGTTTATGGAAAGGGGTGCTACCACATAGTAACCGAACAGTACGCCCATAAAGAAGAGGAGCGATGCGATTAAAATAAATCCCCGGGAATGCTTTCTTTCGTTGGGATGCAGTCCGGGACTGATAAATTTCCACAGTTCGTAGAGTATGTAGGGGAAACCTACTATAAAGCCCACCCAAATGGCCGTCCATATATCCGCCGAGAACTGGCCCCCCATCGTACGGCTCTGTATGGTAAAGGGAAGTTCGTCTTTACAAAAGGCGGAATCAAAACCTAAGGAAGTCGCAACCTCGCAGAACAGGCGATAGGTCGGAAAATCCATATCCTTCGGGCCGAAGATAATGACATCGAAGACAAACCCGCTAAACATGAACGCGACCGTGCCGATGATGACCACGGCCAAGACCGAACGGATAAGATGCCAGCGCAGTTCCTCCAAATGATCGAGGAACGACATTTCGTCGGGGGACTTGGTATTGGTTTTTGCCATATTAAAGTATGCCTTCGTTGATCAAGTTGTGCAAATGTACGACACCGCTATATTTTTTACCGTCCATGCCCAATAATTGTGAGATGCCCTTGGCCTGCATCAGTTCCAACGCCTCTATGGCCAATACGTCAACGGGAATGGTCTGGGGGTTCGAGGTCATGATATCCTTGGCGATCACCCCGCTAATGTTATCGTACTTGTTCAACATCCGGCGGATATCACCATCGGTAATGATGCCTACGACCTCCCCATTTTCCGTCACCGCGGTGGCCCCCAGCATTTTTTCGGAAATCTCCACGATGACCTTTTTGATCTCGGTGTGGATATCCACCTCGGGTTTTTGATTGTTCGCCACGATATCGGAAACCCTCAGGTACAGTCGTTTCCCCAAAGTGCCGCCAGGATGGTATTTGGCGAAATCGGAACGGCTGAATCCCTTCATCTCCAAAAGGCAGATGGCGAGGGCATCGCCGAGTACCAACTGGGCCGTGGTGCTGGTGGTGGGCGCCAGATTGTTCGGGCAGGCCTCCTTGGCCACAAAGGTGTTAAGCACGAAATCGGCCTGGTTTGCAAGGTAGGAGTCCATATTCCCCGTCATCCCTATCAATGTATTTTTGCCGCGCTGTATCAACGGCACCAACATCTTGATCTCTGGGGTGCTGCCGCTTTTCGAGATGCAGATGACGACATCGTTTTTCTGTATGGTACCCAGGTCACCGTGAATAGCATCACCCGCATGCATAAAGACGGCGGGGGTTCCGGTGGAATTCAAGGTGGCCGTGATCTTGGCGGCAATGAGGGCGCTTTTTCCGATACCCGAGACGATGACCCGCCCCTGGGATGCCATGATACAATCAACGGCATCGGCGAAACCCCCGTCCAACAACGTGGCCAAATGCGCGATGGACTCGGCTTCGGTCGCTATTGTTTTTTTGGCTAGGGCAAGGATGGCTTTTGTATCGCTCAAAGGGATGGGGTTTTGCTAAAACTATCCAAAAACAAAATGGTTTTTAAAAGAAAGTTTTATCTTTAAGGAATCGTCACATCGATTTTTTGATATGTGGACAAATTTACGGAATCTCGAATTCAAATTCCCTAGAAATAAATTTAGGGTCGAACCATCATCCGACTTGCCCCCAAATTACGTATCTTAGATCATTTGACTTTTAGTTAACACCCATGATAAATGACCCCTCTCCGTTACAGAATGCGGATTTATATGCCTCGCTAAAAAAATACTTTGGTTTTTCTGATTTCAAGGGCCTACAAGAAGACGTCATCAAGAACGTACTGGCTGGCAAAAACAGCTTTGCCATCATGCCGACAGGCGGTGGAAAATCACTGTGCTACCAACTTCCTGCCCTGATTCAGGAGGGAACGGCCATCGTGGTTTCCCCGCTGATCGCCCTGATGAAAAACCAGGTCGATGCCATTCGCGGTATTTCTTCCGAAACGGGTATTGCGCATGTCCTGAACTCTTCCCTGACCAAAAACGAGGTGAGGCAGGTCAAGCAGGATATCACCGACGGCATTACCAAATTACTCTATGTGGCTCCCGAATCGCTGACCAAGGAAGACTACGTCCAATTCTTGAAATCGGTACCCCTTTCCTTTATCGCCATCGATGAGGCCCATTGTATTTCGGAATGGGGCCATGATTTCAGGCCCGAATACCGCAATCTTCGGTCCATCGTAGACCGGTTGGATGCCAGTATGCCCATCATCGCGCTTACCGCCACCGCCACGCCCAAGGTACAGGAAGATATCCTAAAGAATCTGGGGATACCCGAGGCGAAGACCTTCAAGGCCTCCTTCAATCGGCCCAATCTCTATTATGAAGTGCGGCCCAAGACCGCCGATGTCGATTCCGATATCATCCGATTTGTCAAAAAAAATGCCGGCAAGTCCGGCATCATCTACTGCCTGAGCCGAAAGCGGGTGGAGCAGTTGGCCCAGGTGCTGCAGGTGAACGGGATAAGCGCAGTGCCCTATCACGCCGGGTTCGATGCCAAGACCCGTTCCAAGTATCAGGACATGTTTTTGATGGAGGATGTTGACGTGGTCGTGGCCACGATAGCCTTTGGGATGGGCATCGACAAGCCCGACGTTCGGTTCGTCATCCACAACGATATCCCCAAAAGTATCGAAAGCTATTACCAGGAGACCGGTCGCGCCGGCAGGGACGGTGGCGAGGGCCACTGCCTCGCATTTTATGCCTATAAGGATATCGAAAAGCTGGAGAAATTCATAGCCAACAAGCCCGTCGCCGAACAGGAAATTGGAAATGCACTCTTACAGGAGGTGGTGGCCTACGCGGAGACCTCCATGAGCCGTAGAAAATTCATGCTGCACTATTTCGGGGAGGAATTCGACGACGACAGCGGTGCCGGTGCCGATATGGACGATAACGTACGCAATCCCAAGGAAAAACACGAAGCCAAGGACGATGTCGTAAAACTCCTTCGAACCGTTCGGGAGACCAACGAAAAATTCAAATCCAAGGAAATCGTCAAAACAGTAACGGGAAAGGTCAACGCACTGGTATCATCCCATAAAGCGGACGAGAAATCCGTTTTCGGGATCGGGGCGGACAAGGACAAAGGCTATTGGATGGCCCTTATCCGCCAGGTGCTGGTCGCCGGCATCCTCAAAAAAGAAATCGAACAGTATGGTATTCTGCACGTCACCGACAAAGGGAAAGCTTTTTTGCAGCGGCCGGAATCCTTTATGATGACCAGGGACCATGCCTATAGCGAGGAGAAGATTGGCGATATTGCCAGGTCGGCGAAAGTGGGGGTAGCCGACGAAAGGCTGTTGAAGCAGTTGAAAGACCTCCGTAAGGCCCAGGCCAACAAGCTGGGCGTACCCCCTTTCGTAATTTTTCAAGATGCATCCTTGGAGGATATGGCGATGAAATACCCTATTAATAGCGACGAATTGACCAATATCTACGGGGTAGGCGAGGGGAAAGCCAAAAAATACGGTACCCCATTTATCGAGTTCATCACCGGTTATGTCGAGGAATACGATATTATTCGGCCCGATGACCTGGTCGTAAAAAGTACAGGCGCGAATTCCAGTTTAAAGCTTTATATCATTCAAAATGTCGACCGTAAGCTGCCCTTGCCGGATATCGCCTCGTCAAAGCGGATCGAAATGCCCGAACTGATCCAGGAAATGGAGCAGATCGTCTACAGCGGCACCAAATTGAATTTGGATTATTGGGTCAATGAGGTGCTGGACGAGGACCAACAGGAAGAGATCCATGACTATTTCCTGGAGGCCGAGACGGACAATATCGACGAGGCCATGGAGGAGTTCGACGGCGATTACGAATACGACGAGCTGCGTTTGTACCGCCTAAAGTTTATCAGTGAGGTCGCGAATTGAACCCAAGTATCATTTGTTGAAGGCTTCCTTCAGGGCTGGATCCAAACGTACCCTATTGTTTGCAAATTTGAAGGAGATCCCGAAATTGATCAGGTAGTCCGCAAAAGCGGCATCACCGTTCCTCGGCTCCCCGGTCAGGACCTCGGTCTGCCTATCCGTCACACTTTGCGGGCGCTCTCTTCGAACGGCAAAGGGAACATTGAGGTTGAGGGTGAGGTTGTTTTTCGTAAAGCTTATGCCGGGATCGACGGAAAGCACATTGCCAGGCCTTCTAAATCCCTCGTTCCCGCCAATCAGATCTTCTACGGGTACGGCGTCAAATCGGGCCCCAAGGGAGGTGGATAGGGTATTGGAGATCGTATAACTCAGGCCTGCCCTCACGGAGTACTGGTCAGGAACGGCCGCAATGGCCTCATTTTCCAAAATTGGGCTGAGGGTTTCCCTGAAAGTGCGGATACCGTTGGTTTCCCTTGGATTGATCAGGTAAAAACCCCCTGCATAGAGATAGAAGTCCTCTACAAGCTTCCGATACACCTGGAAATCCAACGTAATCCCAAACCCTCCGTCACCGGGCTGAATGGACTGGTCCACAGGGCGTACCTGAGGTGCACCTTCCGGTCCCACATTGTAGAAGATATCCGAAGCATTGTAATTGCCCGTGGGAATCTTAAGCCCCAGACCCACCGCGATATTGCCATTAGGGTTGTTTTCCAGCGGGAATAGCCAGTACCCCACGCCCATCCGGATATCTGCCAGGCCGCGACTGAACGAAGTATGACGTTCCTCCCGTCCGTGTTCATAGAGCGAAGAACGGGTATTGATTACCATAGGGAGGGTCATACTGGCATACCATCGCTCGGTGATGCCATAGGTGAGGAAAAAATCCCAGGCATGCGAATTGTTGATTACCTCGGTGTTGTTTGCGACCCGATCCGGTTCCTCCACCACGCCTTTGAAATGGCGGAAGGACTTAAAATACCGATAATTCACCCCGACCTGGATATCACCTGGTCCGAGGAGGTTACTTTCAAGGCTATTCCCCACACAGGAGGAAAAATGGCGGATGGCGACACATCCTTGGGCCTGAAGCTGGCTTGCCTGTACCGCCAGTAGCCATATAGCAAATGTGAATACGATTTTAAAAATGTTGTTTTTCATACGAGGTTGGTTGGTAGTCCCTTGAAACAAAATCCAATCATAAATAGGTTTGGATTTTATCACTGCGTTGGACCAGTTAAATTATCACAAAATGAGACTGCTTATCGGGGCGAAAGGTAATGCGATCGCCGATGGAAAGGGATTAACGATAGGGTAAATAGATATAATAGAAGGTTAATGGTGTTAACCAAAGTATAATAGGGGCCCAAGAATTGAACGATTTGGAATTTGGTGCTTCGAATTCGATTGCCCTTGTCCCGAGGATATTCAATTCCCGAGCATATTCAATTCCCGGGGATATTCAATTTTGATAAAATGTTATCCCCCCATAATTACTGCTTATGGAAACCGAAGTTTCGCTGTCGGAAGATCCGTAGTATCCTTTATAATAATTACTGGTGTTTTTCTCTTCGCTATTGGTGATCTCAAAAGTGTCCTTGCCACTAAGGCCGGCATACGAGGTACTGATCTCGAAACGAAAATGATACTCGGGATCATATCCGATCTTGACCCCGGTATAGTCCGTTTTTATTTGCAGATTTCCGGCATCGGAGGCCATCCTATCGATTTTTAGGGAGCCGTAATCCGCCGAAATATCCACATTGCCGTGAACGCTGCCCAACTGTACGTTGATGTAATCGCCCGTACCCTGTACATTTTGCGCCTCGCCGATCTCGATTTTGCCATAATCGCAGGAATACTGCAGGTTGCCCATTTGTTCTACGGCAGAATTGGTATAATCCGCATCAATGACCAGGTCCCCTGCCTTTTGAACGACGAAGCCGGAATAATCCGCGGAGATTTTACCGCTTTTTATATAGCCGATGGTGGATTTCGAGGTGTAGTCGAAATTCAGCTGGTTTTCGCGGCCGTTGAGTTCCCCGATATCCAATCGGCCGTAGTCGCAGCTGATCTTTGCGTGGCCATCTATCCGATCGAGGATAATACTTCCATAGTCATTGTTGAGGTCGACCCGGCCCTTCACGGGCAGTTTTATGGTATAATTGATCTGCATATCGACATTATTGCTGCGGCCCCAGTTCCATCCCCAGCCCGAATCGTCTTCAACGAACACGGTACGGGCGGCGACCCGGTCCCTACCGCTCTCGAAAGCGATTTGAATAGCGTCCAGTTTCTCTTGCACGTTTTCCGCATCGTTGCCACTGGTCTTGATATGGACTTCGATCAATATCCGATTTTGGTCCCATGAGGTGATATTCAGGTTGCCATATCTATTGTCAACGGCTAAAAGCGCATCCGCATTTACCTCAAATTCCTTTTTGACGGTTTTCTCCTTGGTGGTTTTTCCCTTCAGGTCTCCGTTATTTGCCGTAATGGCCGCAGGAAGTAGCAGCAACACCGGGAATATGCCCGATAGGAGCACCGGGAGGACAATTTTTTGTGCCTTAGATTGTAGTTTCAGTATCATAATATGAGTTTAAGTTTTTAATATTTTCAATTTTTAAAAGCACCTCCTGCAAGAGGTCGATGCGGGTGCGGAAATTGGTTATCATGGCGCTAAGGATAAGCTTGCTGTTGCCACCGTTGACCAGATCGTTCTCCAGCTGTGCGTAATCCGTCTCCAGTATATGGAGTTGCGCCATGGTATCGTCGATGACCGGCTCGGTCTCGGGGGTACTTTCCCTTTGGAGTTCCCGGATCTGTTCCTCGACCAGGCCCGCAAAATAAAATTGCGTGCGCGACGCTTCGGGCGAAATTTCGGAAACCTGTTGGTCCAAGGTCGGTTGCGATTCGTACAGCCCGAGGGCGAGGGCACATAGCAGCGCGATCGAAGCGGCAATGGCCCAGGCTTTCCAGGCTAATTTTTTCCTGTTTTCTTTGATTCCGGCCTCTTTCGGGGGATTCAATTTCCCAAGATTCCCGTTTTGGACCATCACAAGGTCTCTCGAGGCCTTCAATTTTTGAAGAAACCGGTCTTGATGTCCCGCTTTCGGATTCTCGGTGTCGAAACTCCCTTGAAGGCTTTTGAACAGGTTGTCTATTTTTTTATCTTCCATTACGCGATCATAAATTTTTTCCTCAGACTTTCCTTGGCGCGGGATATCGTAGTTCTGCAATTGGCGTAGCTGATGTCCATAATCTGGGATATTTCCTCATAATTATAACCCTCTATAAGATGTAAGGTCAAAGAAATCCGGTAATTGTCCTTTAATCGCGCCATGGTTTCCATCACTTTTTGAGCCTTCAGTTCGTTAAACGCATGGTCCGGAACGCATCCCTCGTTATCTTCGACCTTGTACATCACTTCCTCGAGCGCCACCTCTTTTTTTTTTCTTTTTTTGTGATACTGTTGGATGCTGTTGTTGACCACGATACGCTTCAACCAGGCCCCGAAGGCGACCTCCCCTTTGAAGGTATGCAGCTTGGTAAATGCCTTTAAAAAGGATTCCTGCATGACATCCTCCGCCTCATCACCATTCTTTACGATCCGCAGTGCGGTGTTGTACATGGCGCGGTAATAGCGGTTATAAACCTCCATTTGTGCGCTCTGTTTTCCCTCCAGACACGACTGCAATAGCGTAGTTATATGTTCCCCTTTACGGCTCAAAAAAGCGGATGGTTTATACTAAAGATGGATGAAGTTAGGAATTGTTACAGTTTTTTTGGAATTTTTTTCCCAACTTCAGATATGGCACAACAATTGTTTTTAAAAGGGGGAAAAGAAAAAGTATTATCGTACTTTGATAGGCAATTCAGCGTCAATCGAGGTTTTGTACAACACGTTAAAAGGAGGATTTCTGTCCCTCAATGACAGAATGACCGAAAATATACTATGGGAGATTCGAATTTTTCAGATTTTGACAATATGTCGTTACAGTCCATGGATGAGGATGCGGAACTGATTCCGTTGCTAACACCGGAGGACGAGGAGGAAATGGCCAACGAAAAGCTACCGGAGACCTTGCCGATTTTGCCACTTCGCAATACCGTACTGTTTCCCGGCGTGGTTATCCCGATTACGGCCGGAAGGGATACGTCTATCAATTTGATCAAGGATGCCAACAACGGTTCCAAGGTCATCGGGGTGGTATCGCAAAAGGATGAGGAGACCGAAAATCCGCATGCGAAGGACATTAACAGTTTGGGAACGGTCGCCCGGATTTTGAGGGTGCTAAAAATGCCGGATGGCAATACTACCGTCATCCTACAGGGGAAGAAACGTTTCGAGGTAGCCGAAATACTGACCGAAAAGCCGTATCTGACGGCCACCGTAAGGGAAACAGTGGAGGCACGCCCCGAAGAGGACGGGCAGGAATTCCTGGCCATTATCGAGTCCATAAAAGATTTGGCACTGCGGATTATCCGCGACAATCCCAACATTCCGAGCGAGGCGTCCTTCGCCATCAGAAACATCCAGAGCAATTCCTTTCTGATCAATTTTGTTTCCTCCAACCTGAATCTAGGGGTTAAGGAAAAGCAGGAACTTCTGGAAATCAATAGCTTGCAAGAACGTGCGCTGGCTACCTTACGCTATATGAACGTAGAGCTTCAAAAACTGGAGCTCAAGAACAACATTCAGAGCAAGGTGCGAAGCGATATGGACCAACAGCAGCGAGAATACTTCCTGCACCAACAGATGAAGACCATCCAGGAAGAACTGGGCGGAGTATCGCATGACGACGAGATCCTGGATATGAAGGCCAGGGCCAAAAAGAAAAAATGGTCCAAGCAGGTCGGCGAACATTTCGACAAAGAGCTGACCAAGATCCAGCGTATGAACCCGCAAGTGGCGGAATACTCCATCCAACGGAATTATTTGGACCTGTTTCTCGACCTGCCCTGGAACGAATTTTCGAAGGACAAGTTCGACCTAAAACGGGCCGAAAGAATACTCGACCGCGACCACTACGGTCTGGAGGATGTCAAGCGCCGGATTATCGAATACCTGGCGGTGCTGAAGCTGCGGAACGATATGAAATCTCCCATCCTCTGCCTGTACGGCCCTCCTGGGGTCGGTAAGACTTCCCTTGGAAAATCGGTAGCGGAGGCCTTGGGCCGGGAGTACGTGAGAATGTCCCTAGGCGGCCTTCGTGACGAGGCCGAGATACGTGGCCACCGGAAGACCTATATCGGTGCCATGCCGGGCCGTATCGTACAGAACCTGAAAAAAGCGGGCACTTCCAATCCCGTATTCATACTCGACGAGATCGATAAACTGGCCAGCAGCCATCAGGGGGATCCCTCGTCCGCCATGCTCGAGGTATTG
This sequence comes from Pricia sp., assembly GCA_035705395.1. GTDB lineage: Bacteria > Bacteroidota > Bacteroidia > Flavobacteriales > Flavobacteriaceae > Pricia. Next base: position 14,504 of record DASSWC010000192.1, read on the forward strand.
GACCCGGAACAGAACAGCGAGTTCTATGACAACTTTTTGGAGATGGGCTACGACCTGTCCAAAGTCATGTTTATCGCCACGGCCAACAGCATGTCGAACGTGCAACCGGCCTTGCGCGATCGAATGGAGATTATCAAGGTGACCGGGTACACGATAGAGGAAAAGGTAATGATCGCCAAGCGGCACCTGCTTCCCAAGCAATTGAAGGAACACGGTCTGACGGCGAAGGATATCAAGATCGGCAAGCCACAACTCGAAAAAATCGTTGAGGGATACACCCGTGAATCCGGTGTGCGGGCTTTGGAGAAACAGATCGCCAAAATGGTGCGCTACGCCGCCAAGAACATTGCGACCGAGGAGAAATACAATGTCAAAATATCCAACGATGACGTCGAGGCTATTTTAGGGCCTGCCAGATTGCATCGTGACAAGTACGAAAACAACGATGTAGCCGGCGTGGTAACCGGATTGGCGTGGACGAGTGTCGGGGGGGACATCCTCTTTATCGAATCCATCCTATCCAAAGGCAAGGGCAACCTGAACATTACCGGTAACCTGGGCAAGGTGATGAAAGAATCCGCCACCATTGCCATGGAATACATCAAATCCAACGCCGACCGGTTCGGTATCGACTCCGACGTTTTCGAGAAATACAACGTGCACATACACGTACCCGAGGGGGCGACGCCCAAAGACGGGCCTAGTGCAGGAATTACCATGTTGACCTCCCTGATTTCCCTTTTTACCCAGAAAAAGGTAAAGAAAAGCGTGGCCATGACCGGCGAGATCACGCTGCGGGGCAAGGTGCTTCCCGTAGGCGGTATCAAGGAAAAGATCCTGGCCGCCAAACGTGCCCGGATCAAGGAAATAATTCTCTGTAAGGATAATGAAAAGGATATTCTGGAAATCAAGGATGAGTATCTGAAAGGATTGCAATTTCACTATGTTACCGACATGCACGAAGTCGTCGACCTGGCCATTACAGGAGATAAAGTGAGAAACCCCAAAGAACTGTAGTGCAAAAAATCACCATCGCCATCGATGGCTTTTCATCGACCGGAAAGAGCACCCTGGCCAAACAATTGGCCCGGTCACTGGGATACGTATACGTAGATACCGGGGCGATGTACCGGGCGGTGACGCTTTTCGCCATCCGCAACGGGTTTATCGGCGATGGAAAGGAGCGACTGCAGGCCTTGGTTCAAGTACTGCCCAAAATTCGCTTGAAGTTCGTGCCCAATGAAGAAAAGGGATTTTCCGAAATGTACTTGAACGGTGAAAACGTGGAAGCGGAAATTCGCCAGATGGAGGTTTCCGAACACGTGAGCCGCATCGCCGAAATCGCACAGGTACGCTATAAGCTCGTAGACCTGCAAAAAGCCATGGGAAAGGACAAGGGTATCGTTATGGACGGGCGCGATATCGGCACTACTGTTTTCCCTGAGGCCGAGCTCAAGGTATTTATGACCGCATCGCCCCAGGCAAGGGCCACACGCCGCTATAAGGAATTGTTGGATAAAGGGGAAAAGGTGACGTATGACGCAGTGTTCGAAAATGTTCAAAAACGCGACCATATCGATACCCACCGCAAATTTTCACCTTTGAAAAAAGCAGACGATGCCATTGAATTCGACAACAGCGACATGGGGCTGCAGGAGCAGTTCGAAAGGTTGGAGAGCATTGCGCGGCGGTTCATCGCGAAACAGTAGCCGATCGGCAACCTTCCTTCGGCATCGAAATCTATGGATTCGGAATTATCAAAACCTGGTCCGGATGGATGACATCGGGATTCTTCAGGATACCGGAATTCGCCTCGAAAATTTTCTTGTATTTCATCGGGTCACCGTAATAGTGCTCCGAAATTTTACTTAGCGACTCCCCGCTCTTTACGACATGGCGGGCATAAATCGATTCGTCGGCCACCGTGATGTTGGCCTTGATATCCGAGGGGTTTTCACCGCCGATTTCCTTGATCTTGTCCCACAACAGGTTTTTCTCGTATTGGGTTTTGGCTTGCCCTTTAATTTTCAGGACCCCATTTTCCTCGGATACGTCGCCATCCTTGATATTCAATTTTTCGCCCAGGTTCAGAACGGGCTGATATTTTTCCTTAACGCTCATGACGGTTCGCTTTTAGTGTTAGCATTCCAAATCAAATATAGCGATAATTGTACAATTTCGGGATATTATCGTTGAAATTATCCCTAGAGGATTATCCTAACGCAATAAAGGTTGTCAAAATCGGAATAATGTCGTATTTTTGCACTCCTTTTTTACAAGGTAGCAAGGGAAGAAAGGGATACACAAAAGACGAATTTAACAGCTTCTACGGCGATTGTTTCACCCTTGTAGCATCGTAGGATACAAAAGAGATCGGCAAATGGCTGACGAGAAAACAACCGCGGAGGTGGAAGAAACCACCGAAGCACAACAGGAACAGGAAGTTCAAGAAGGAAAGGATTCCCAAGAAAATCAGGATTCCCAAGAAGACGGGAAGCTTCTCGAAGAACAGGAAGGGGCCCCAAAACAGGACCCTCAGGAGTTTTTGGATACTTTCGATTGGGAAAAATACGAGGAAGGTATCGAACCGGTGGACGATTCCAAATTGGAGGAATTTGAAAAGCTGGTCGCGGAGAATTTTGTGGATACCGCCGATGAGGAAGTCGTCGAAGGTACCGTGACCCATATGACCGAGCGGGATGCCATCATCGATATCAACGCCAAATCGGAAGGGGTGATTTCCCTGAACGAGTTCCGCTATAATCCCAATTTGAAGATCGGTGACACGGTCGACGTTCTGATCGACATCCGCGAGGACAAAAACGGCCAATTGGTACTTTCCCATAGAAAGGCAAGAACCATCTTGGCGTGGGAGCGCATCAACAAATCATACGACGAGGAGCTCGTCGTCAGCGGATTCGTAAAGTGCAGGACCAAAGGCGGTATGATCGTCGATGTACTCGGAATCGAGGCCTTTTTACCCGGCTCGCAGATCGATGTGAAGCCTATTCGCGACTACGATCAATATGTCGGTAAGACGATGGAGTTCAAAGTGGTGAAAATCAACCATGAGTTCAAGAACGTGGTAGTTTCGCACAAAGCCTTGATCGAGGCCGATATCGAAGAGCAGAAAAAGGAGATTATCAGCCAGTTGGAGAAAGGACAGGTTTTGGAAGGTGTCGTGAAGAACATTACTTCCTATGGCGTGTTCGTAGATTTGGGCGGTGTCGACGGCTTGGTGCACATCACCGACCTGAGCTGGAGCAGGATCAACCATCCCAACGAGGTGGTCGACCTAGATCAAAAAATCAACGTGGTTATTTTGGATTTTGACGAGAACAAATCCCGCATCCAGTTGGGTATTAAGCAATTGGAGAAACATCCATGGGATGCCTTGGGCGATGAGATCAAGATCGGCGACAAGGTCAAAGGCAAGGTAGTGGTCATTGCCGATTACGGTGCCTTTGTCGAAGTAGTGGAAGGGGTCGAAGGCCTTATCCACGTCTCCGAAATGTCATGGTCTACCCATCTGCGTTCCGCACAGGATTTTGTGAAGGTTGGCGATGAAGTGGAGGCCGTCGTATTGACGCTGGATCGTGAGGACCGAAAGATGTCCTTGGGTATCAAACAGTTGACCCCCGATCCATGGACCGATATCACGTCTAAATATCCCGTGGGATCCAGACATAAGGGAATCGTACGCAACTTCACCAATTTCGGAGTCTTTGTTGAAATGGAGGAAGGTATCGACGGCTTGATTTATATTTCAGATCTGTCGTGGACCAAGAAGGTCAAACATCCCTCCGAATTTTGCAACGTGGGCGACACCATCGAGGTAGAGGTATTGGAATTGGATGTCGAGGGACGAAAATTGAGTATCGGCCACAAACAGATTACCGAGAATCCGTGGGACAAATATGAAAAGGAGTTTGCCTTGAATTCCGTTCACACCGCGACCATTGGCGATATTGTCGATAAAGGCGCGACCATAGACTTCAATGAAGACATTACGGCATTCGTGCCGCAGCGTCATCTGGAGAAGGAAGACGGTAAAAAGTTGGGCAAAGGCGAAGAAGCCGAATTCAAGATCATTGAGTTCAACAAGGACTTTAAACGTGTCGTTGCTAGCCATACCGCGGTTTTCCGCGAAGAAGAGGCACGCAATGTAAAACAGGCACAGAAAAAAGCAGCGACTGAAGAAAGCAAGCCCACTTTGGGCGATGCCAACGAAGCCTTGCAGGCCTTGAAGGATAAAATGGACGGGAAGTAAGGATTCGTTCCGCCGTAGTTCGGAATACTCTTTAATTTCTGGGACAAAGAAGCAACCCCGTTTGCACTTCGGTGCGGACGGGTTTTTTTTACATCGTGGGATTACTGATTATCCTTTGAAGGATATTCCCAGTAAAAGATGAAATCGCAGACATCGTAGTCTTCGACGATTTCACGCATCAATTTGGGGTCTTTTCCCAAACGGACCTTTTGTTTGTTAACTCTGTAGGTGCTTTTTGCGAGCCCTTTGTCTTTGATTACTCCTTGTCTTTTTTGAATTTGTAGATTTTGGCTTTTTGAGAACTCTCAGTAGCTTTTCCCAAGTCAAATCCAAAGATACTGCAAAGACCAAGAAACCAACCATGATACCGACAATTAAGCCGATTCGCGGATCGAAATTAAAAGGGATTTGATTGATGTCATCCATGAGAAGTCCTCTTTTAGTGGATAGTCGGTTTCTCTCCAAGCATACAATGAGCACCAAATTTTACTCGGTCATTGCGTTCGGTTCGGTGATTGACAAAGCCCGCATTTCGGAATGCCGCTTCGAGATCTGCAAGTTCATGGAGATAAAAACCTTCTGTTGCTACCGGTTTAAAGCGCATAAAATTTTCCCGAACAGGAAAGGTAACGGCTGCTCGTCCTTTGGGTTTGAGAACACGAAACATTTCTTTAAAAACCGCTCCCAGGTCTTCAATCACATACGCAGTGGCTACACTACATGCTTTGTCAAAAACATTATTTTCAGAAGGAAGTGCATTGCCTTGAGCCAGATGTAATTTAACCCTGCCTTCGGAGATGGCTTTGGCGTTTTTCTTAGATGCCATTTCGATTGCGGTCTTCGAGATATCGACTCCTGTAACAGAACCTCTGACCGCTCTTTTTAATAGCAATTTAATATTCGCACCGTTTCCGAAACCGATTTCAATAATTTTGTCTTCCGACTGAATGTCCAGGAGGTCGGCAGTCCATCGTGCATGGGCAATGGTCTTTGGCGTCATCCATGCAAATAAGACCTTGCCGAAAAACCCCTTCGGGTATTGCATTTGCTTGCCGATTATTTTCAATAGTTTCATCTTATTATATGTTTGGTGTTCGTATTACAAAGCAAACTAAGGGCGTGTAATTCCGTTCCCTGATTCGAGGTCAGGACTCTAAAAATAACGAAAAAAAGTGACTCCTGATTTGGATCGAAAGCAATAATGTCGGATCTTGCCCTTAAATGGACAAGGACGTCGCCATATCCGAACAGCGCATTAAAGTTACCGACCTGACCCGTCTGATCGAGGTACAGGCCGAGGAGATAACCGCGCTGAGGAAAGAGAACTCGGAGCTTTGGGAACGCCTTGCCATGAACGTGATGGAGGCACAAAAGGAATAGGGCAGAGGGGAAGCGATTCCTTACTTGCCCTCTTGTTCTTCCCCGGAACTTTCCAGGTCGTTTTCCTCCGCCTCCCGGTTCAGCCGGTTCTCCATGATGTTTAGTTTCTTGAGTTTTGCATTCCAAACGGCTAGGGATTCTTTATGGTTTTCCACCTTTTTGATTACATCGCGCACCAAGGGGTTGTCTTCCGAGGCGTTGGAAAAGAATTCCAGGTTGGTTTCCAACTGGCGGATTTCGCCCTTGCTCTCCTCGATTTTTTTACGGATGAAACTGCGCTCGTTGTCTATGGCATAATCGCTGTCGGAATCGGCCAGCCTTTGGATCTTGTTGCCGTATTTGAGCAGCTCGGCCTCTTTGCGGTCCACACCGATTTTATGGAACTGTGTGTTGAGTGCCTTGTCGAACTTTTGATCGATACTCTTTTTCTTGAACGGCACCCTGCCGTAGGATTTCCAGTTTTCGATAAAGGATTTTATTGTTTTCAGGTCCTCCTCGCGATCGCCCGATGGTTCGAAGGCGGTCAATTTTTCGAGACAGGCGGCTTTTTTTTCGAAATTGGTTTCCTCTTCTTTCCGTCCTTTGTTTTTAAGGGCATGCAACCGATCGAAATAGTGGTTGCAGGCCTTTTTGAAGTCCTTCCATAATGTATCGGAATATTTGCGGGGTACGTGTCCTATTTGTTTCCACTCGGCTTGTATCCGTTTCATTTCCGGGGTGGTCGCTTCGAAGTCCTCACTGTCTTTCATCGCAATGGCCGCCTGCAGCAGCCCGCTTTTTTTATCGAGGTTATCCTGTTGTTCCTGCTTGAGGTTTTTATAGTAGGTGTTCTTTTTTCGGTTGAAATTGCGAACGGCGTCCTTAAATGCGGTCCAGGTCTTTTTGTTTTCGCGCCGAGGGACCTTACCGGCCGCGAAGAAGGCCTTTCGGTGTGCTTCCAACTGCTTTATCTGCTTTTGGAGGCCCTTGTGGTTGTCGGTGATATCGTCGGCCAAACTGCGGATTGTACTGATGATCTTCCCCTTTTCCTCGAGGTTGCGCTCGTAAGATTTTTCAAGTTCTTGAAAGTGGTCTTGGCGTTTTTGATGCAGTACCTTAGTGGCCTCGCTGAATCGCTCCCAGATTGCTTCACGGTTTTCCTGGCCAACGGGGCCGATGTCTTCCTTCCAGATTTTATGCAGGGCCTGCAGCTCACGGAATATCCGGTTGATGTCCGATTCGTCGGCCAGGGCCTCGGCACGCAGTACCAGTTTTTCCTTTTCCTCGAGGTTGTGCTTGAAATCAAGGTCGCGCAATTCGCGGTTCAGGTGCAGGAAATCGTAAAATATCTCGACATGGTGCCGGTAGTTGCGCCAAGTGTTGTTATAGCTGTCACGGGGAATGGGCCCGGCATGGCGCCATTTTTCCTGGAGGGATTTAAAGGTTTTGTAGGTGCTTCCCATATCTTCCTCGGCGCTAGTCAGTCCTTTCAGCTCTTCGATGATGGCCAGCCGTTCCGCTAGATTTTCTTTAAGATTTTTCTCCCGGTTTTTGTAGTATTGATCACGCCGTTCACGGTAATCCTTATAGACATCATCGAACTGCTTTTTGGTGGTCGAATTGTATTTGAAGTCGATTTCATGGCCACCACTTTCGATGAATTTCTCTTTTTTGTCCTCCAAAAAATCCTCAAATTGTTGGTCGAATTCGTATTTGATGCCCTCGACATGCTTTTTAATGGCCTGCACCTTCTCGTTGCGCACCAGTTTCTGGAGTTCACCGACCAGGTTTTCCATGGACATAGACCCGTAGTCCAGTAGGGGAATACTATGGCGATTTTGATTGTCGGCATCCTCCGCATCTTCGGCGTTCTCCTCGTCTATTTCATCGTTGACGTCATCCTTTTGCCCGGCGTTCCCTGGATTTATTTCATCGTTGACGTCATCTTGTTGCCCGGCGTTCTCCCCGTCTATTTCATCGTTGGCGTCATCCTTTTGCCCGGCGATCTGCCCCTCAATTTTGATGGCGTCATCCTTTTCTTCGGATGTTTGGCTTTGGGATGGTTTATTTTCCGGGGATGCTGTTTCCTCGAGTCCTGGATTTTCCGTGTTTTTCCCCATAATGGCGATAATTGGTTAAACGTTCAAGATACTAACAACGGCGTTAACGGCAAAGGGGATGGGATGTTTCTTTGCTTACGACGGGACGGCGCAAAGATGCATTGGATTATGCGGTGGTTTTAGCT
>DASSWC010000193.1:0-11513 GCA_035705395.1 Pricia sp.
GGCCAGTGGACGGCAATACCAAAGTATCATCGATAAACTGGAACCGATTAAAAACGATATCATCGTCATCGCCGAAAATGGGGGCGTGGCCCTACAGAACGGAACTGAACTCATCTCAATCCCTCTGCCGCAGAACGCCAAGAATAAGGTTTTGGATATCTTGGCATCGGTAAAGGACGTGCATCCCGTACTTTGCGGTAAACACAGAGCCCATATCTTGGGGAATTCACCGAAGTTCGAAAAAAAATTACAGGAATATTATTCCAAATACACCATTCTTGACAACCTGAATGCCTTCGACGGCGAAATCGTAAAAATCGCTATCTACCATTTTGAAAGTTCCGAAAAGTATGTGTATCCAGCCGTGCAACATTTGGAGGGCGATTTACAGGTAAAGGTTTCAGGGGAGCATTGGGTCGATATTTCGAGTCCCGATGCTAACAAGGGCCATGCCCTTCAAAAAATCCAAAATCTGAACAACATCAAACCCGAAGAAACTTTGGTGTTCGGAGATTACAACAACGATCTTGAAATGTTGGCCCTGGCAGACTTTAGTTTTGCCATGGAAAATTCGCACCCGAATGTACTAAAAGCCGCCAAATATGCCACGGCAAGCAACGATGATTTCGGGGTGGAACTGGTTTTAGAGCAGTTGTTGAGATAGTATTGCAGGAACAGCTGCCACCGCCTGAGGACGCTTGCTTCAGGTCTTCTGCTTTTTTTTCCGCGCCGCCGGAAACAGCACATTGTTCAATATGAGCCGATAGCCCGGAGAATTCGGGTGTAACTCCAGTTCCGTCTTCGGGTCCCCTACCCGGTGCTGGTAATCCTCGGGATCATGACCACCGTAGAAGGTGAAAAAGCCTTTTCCCTTAATGCCATGAACATAGCGGGCTTCGCCATTGATGCGGTTTTCGCCCAGCACCATGACCGTCGGTTTTACCTCATCTCGGTTAAAAGCAGTAGTCTGCCCCATAAAGCCCTTGACCAGGGCCGTGTGGTTCTGGCAGAGCATGGTCGGCACCGGATCCCATTTGGCGGAAAAATCCATCAACGAAAAATAATCCTGTTCCTTAAGTACATTGCCACGTTGGTCGGTCATGTCGATGGAAGAAAATTCGTATTTCAGGGGACTCCGCTCCAAGGTAAAATTGGTAAACGCAAAGGTCCGATCATAGTCCAGTTGCGCTTGATAATTGGCATCGGACGGGTCACCGTCGAACATGGGCTCGCAAATGTCTATCCCTTCGGCGGAAAGGGCAATATCGAAACTGTCGGTGGCCGAGCACATGGCAAACATAAACCCGCCACCGATAACATATCTCCTGATTTTCTCGGCCACGGCACTCTTAGCCTTAGAAACTTTGGCGTACCCCAATTCGGACGCCAAGGCCTCGGCTTCCTCCTTTTGTTCAATGTACCAGGGCGCTGCGCGATAGGCTCCGTAAAACTTTCCATATTGGCCGGTAAAATCCTCATGGTGCAGGTGCAACCAATCGTAGAGGGCGAGCTTATCGTTCAAGACCTCCTTGTCATAGACCGTTACGTAAGGGATCTCGGCATAGGTTAGCACCATGGTTACGGCGTCGTCCCACGGGGCGTTTCCCTTTGGGGAATATACCGCTACTTTGGGGGCCTTCTCGAGAATGACGGTTTCCTGATTTTGCGACGGACTGCTGATTTTGTCAAGAATGGACTGCGCTTGTGCGTCGGATATAATCTCGAAAGACACGCCCCTGATCTGGCATTCTTTCCGGATGGCCTCCCCATCAGGCAATAGGAAAGAGCCGCCCCGGTAGTTCAATAGCCATTGTACTTTTTGCTGTTTGGTCAATACCCAGTACGTGATTCCGTACGCCTTTAGGTGATCTTGCTGGCTCTCGGCGTCCATGGGAATGAGAATGGAGGAAGCGGATACCGCTGAAGATAAGAGCATAAAGAAAAGAGAGAAAATACGGTTACGCATGGCCAAAGATTCCTGTAGTATCTTCAAAGATAACGCAAATGGGTCTTGCTAATTGTCCGGCGGCGTTAAAGGTTTCTAAAACGGCACATCATCGTCTGCCCCTGCCCCATCGTTCATTGAACTACCGAACGCCTGATCGGCATCGGGCAGATTCCCCGTGGTGAAGGGATTTTCGTTATTGGCATTCATTTTGGACTGGAACTCGAAGGGGGAGTCGAAATCGTCGAGATTATCAAATTTTCCTAGCTGGGCGATAAACTTGAGTCGGATGCTATCCAGTCCCCCGTTTCGGTGTTTGGCCACGATAAATTCAGCCTGGCCCTGTGTGGGCGTGCGTTCCTCGTCGTCCCATTCGTCGATTTTGTAGTATTCGGGGCGATAGATAAACGATACGATATCGGCATCCTGTTCGATGGCACCGGATTCACGAAGGTCGGAAAGAATGGGGCGTTTGCTACCGCCCCGGGTCTCTACGGCCCGCGATAATTGGGAAAGCGCGATTACAGGCACACCGAGTTCCTTGGCGAGCGCCTTTAGGTTCCTCGAAATGGTGGAAATTTCCTGTTCGCGGTTGCCGCCTTTTTGGTTTCCGCCACCCGTCATCAATTGGAGGTAATCGACAATGATCAATTTGATACCATGCTGCGAGGACAACCTTCGCGCCTTGGCACGGAGGTCGAAAATGGACAAAGACGGGGTGTCATCGATGAACAGGGGCGCCTTTTCCAAGGCCTTTACCTTCACATTGAGCTGTTCCCACTCGTGTTTTTCCAACCGGCCCGTTCTCAGTTTTTCGGAAGACAAACCGGTTTCGGAGGAAATCAAACGGGTAATCAATTGCACGGAGGACATTTCCAATGAAAAAAAGGCTACAGGAATTTCGGAATTTACGGCAATATTACGGGCCATGGACAGGGTCAAGGCCGTTTTGCCCATCCCCGGACGGGCAGCCACGATGACCAGGTCGCTGGGTTGCCATCCCGAGGTCAGCTTGTCCAGCTTATCGAATCCGGACGGGATGCCGCTTAATCCTTCTTTATTAGCGATTTCCTCAATGCGTTTTTTGGCCTGTATTACAAGATTTTGGGCGGTTTCGGCAGAGCGCTTCAGATTGCCTTGGGTAACCTCGTACAATTTGGCCTCGGCATCGTCCAACAAATCGAAAACATCGGTACTTTCGTCATAGGCTTCCTCAATGATTTCGTTGGATATTTTGATCAAGCTGCGCTGGATATACTTTTGAAGGATGATGCGGGCATGGAACTCGATATGCGCCGAAGAGGCCACTTTTTGGGTGAGTTTTATCAGGTAAAAATCCCCTCCTATGGATTCCAATCTTCCATCCTTCTTTAATTGGGAAGAAACTGTTAATAAATCCACCGGTTCCGAGGTTTCGAACAATTTGAAAATGGCCTCGTAAATGAAACGATGCGCATCCTTATAAAAAACATCGGGATGTAGGATATCTATTACTTCGTCGACCCCCTTTTTATCGATCATCATGGCACCGAGAACAACCTCTTCTAAATCAACGGATTGTGGTGGAATTTTCCCACGCTCCAAGCTAATAATAGTGGATTTATCTATCCTACGGCCGACGACAGGGTTGGTTTTTTCCATGAATGCGAAATTAGGCAATTAACCTTTAGTTAACGTGGCTAAAATGGACTGCGATATTCACAGCCCATCCACAATTGCCTGTTGATAAGTTACAATTTTATGTTGATAATCAAAAAAATACAAAGCTAGGACGCCTCGGATTTCTATAGGATTGCGGAAAATGGGGGTTACCCGTTGAAAACGCCCATTTCGGCATATTTTTGCATGCGGCTTTCGACCAGTTCCTTTGGGGATAACTTTTCCAACTTTTGGTAGTGGGACACAATTTTGTTCTTGACGATCTCAAAAACCTTTTCGCGATCGGCATGGGCCCCTCCGGCCGGCTCGCGTACGATTTCGTCGATAAGCTTTAGTTTTTTCATATCGGTAGCGGTCAATTTGAGGGCCTCGGCGGCCTGTTCCTTGTACTCCCAGCTCCGCCATAAAATCGAGGAGCAGGATTCTGGGGATATTACGGAGTACCAGGTATTTTCCAACATCAGCACTTTGTCTCCCACCCCGATGCCCAGGGCGCCACCTGAGGCCCCCTCGCCGATGATAACCACGATAATGGGCACTTTGAGGCGGGTCATTTCCAGAATATTCCGGGCGATGGCCTCACCCTGTCCCCTTTCTTCCGCCTCGATGCCGGGGTAGGCCCCGGGGGTGTCGATCAGGCTGACCACGGGAATTCCGAATTTCTCGGCAGATTTCATCAGGCGCAGGGCCTTCCGGTAGCCTTCGGGATTGGCCATCCCGAAATTCCGGTACTGCCTCGTTTTGGTATTGTAGCCCTTCTGTTGGCCAATGAACATATAGCTCTGGTCGTCGATCTTTCCGAGGCCGCCGATCATGGCTTTGTCATCTTTGACGTTGCGATCGCCGTGCATCTCCAAAAAGGTGTCGCCACAGATGGCTTTGATATAATCAAGGGTATAGGGCCGATTGGGATGCCGTGATAGTTGTACCCGTTGCCATGCGCTCAGGTTTTTGTAGATATCCTTGCGGGTCTCGATCAGTTTTTTTTCGATTTGTTTGCAGGTCTCGGTCACATCAACATCGCTTTCCTCGCCGATGACCATACACTTGTCCAACTGTTCTTCCAATTCCTTAATGGGGAGTTCAAAATCGAGGTATTCCATATGCGTTTTGATTATGTTGGTTGTACGAGACTGCAAATATAAAATATTCTAGCGTTTCGCCTTCTGCAATAGCACCACTGCCAGGATACCAAAAAGCAGGTTCGGTAAGACAACGGCCAGCAAAGGCGAAAAACCGGATTGTTCGGCCAGGGTACCGAATACTTTATCGAAAAATATAAAGATAAAGGCCACGATGATACCAAAGGCCAGATTGACGCCCATACCGCCCCGACGCTTGACGGAGGCCACTGCAACGGCGATTATAGTAAGGATAAAAGCCGATATTGGCAAGGCCCAGCGCTTGTATTTCACCAATACGTAGGTATTGATATTGGAAGCGCCCTTCTGTCGCTGATCCGTGATAAACCGGTTCAGTTCGAACAGGTCTTTGGTCTCGGCCACGTAGGATACGGGGGTCAGGTCGCCAATGTCGAAGGTAAACAGGGTATCTAACCGGCGTTTGGTGTCCACTACCGCGGTATCGTTGACCAGTTTCCGCTTTTGGTACGAGGTCAACCGGTAGAGACTGTCATTTTCTATCCAACGGATATTGGCGGCGGAAATCTTAAAATCCAGTTCGTTATCCCCATTAAACCGCTCGTAGGTAAAATTGTATCCGATCTGTCGTGCCGGATCGAAGCTGCTGACGTAAATGAAGTCCGTCGGGTTAAGCTGCGTAAAAACGTTGTTGGTCACCCGATCCTGTTTTCCCCTTTTGAGATATTTATACTTGAATTCGTTAAATCCCTTGCTCGCCGAGGGTACGATGAACATCCCCATAACAAACATCATCACGGCTATTATGGATGCCCCGATAAGATAGGGCCGCAAAAAACGGCCATAGGAAACCCCGGAACTTAATATTGCGACAATCTCGGTATTGCTGGCCAATTTAGAGGTGAAGAAAATAATGGATAAAAAAAGAAAAATCGGTAAAAGTAACATACCTATATATATGGTGAAATTACCGAAGTACACCAATATTTCGTTTAGGGGCGCCTCGTTGGCCTGCATCTTGCCAATCTGCTCCGCCAAATGGGCCATGATACCGATGGGAATGAACAACAAGATCATCACCCCGAAGGTAATCAGGTAGCGTTTTAAGATGTATTTGTCCAAGATGGTCAGCACGCCGTTGATCGTTTGTTCACCGAAACCGTAAATTATTTACGCCCGTTTAATGCCTCGTATTATTATAATCGTTTGTCCATTTGTTGAACCATACCGATCTTCCATTCCGCAAAATCGCCCGCTAAAATATGCTTTCTCGCCTCACGCACCAACCACATATAAAACCCGAGGTTATGAATGGTGGCGATCTGTTTGCCCAAATATTCGTTCGCAGCGAACAGATGGCGCAAATAGGCCTTGGAGTATTCGGTGTCTACAAAGGTAATGCCCATTTCGTCGACGGGGGAAAAATCGTCCTCCCATTTTTTGTTCTTGATGTTGATGGTACCTTGGGCGGTAAACAACATGCCGTTTCGGGCGTTGCGCGTCGGCATGACGCAATCGAACATATCAATGCCCAAGGCGATATTTTCCAAGATATTGATGGGAGTGCCTACCCCCATAAGGTAGCGCGGTTTGTCTTGGGGAAGGATATCGCAGACTACCTCCGCCATGGCATACATTTCTTCGACCGGTTCGCCGACGGATAGTCCCCCGATGGCATTACCGACCGCCCCCGTCTCCGCTACGTATTCGGCGGATCGTTTTCGCAGCTCTTTATAGGTCGATCCCTGTACTATGGGAAAAAAAGCCTGGGAATAATCGTATTCGAAGGGTAATTTTTCCAGATGGGCGATACAGCGATCGAGCCAGCGGTGGGTCAGGTGCATCGAGCGCTCGGCGTATTGGTAGTCACAGGGATAAGGTGTACACTCGTCGAAGGCCATGATGATATCGGCCCCGATGATACGTTGGATTTCCATCACCCTTTCCGGGGTAAAAAGATGCGTTGACCCGTCGATGTGGGATTTAAACTTGACCCCTTCCTCCTTGATTTTCCGGTTGTCGGATAAAGAATATACTTGATATCCGCCACTATCGGTGAGGATGTTGCGGTTCCATCCCATGAATTTGTGGAGGCCTCCTGCCTTTTTTAGGATGTCTATTTTCGGACGGAGGAAAAGGTGGTAGGTATTCCCTAGGATGATATCGGGATTTACATCATCCCTCAACTCCCGCTGATGCACGCTTTTGACGGAAGCCACGGTGCCCACGGGCATAAAGATCGGGGTCTCGATGGTACCGTGATCGGTGACCATGGTCCCGGCACGGGCCTTGGAACGGGAATCGGTATGGTGCAAGGTAAAGATCAAATGCGGAAATATGAAGGCAAAGATAATCATCTGGACTGAACAATAAAGCCCATCAATATTCCGTTTTAAGAAGTAAGAACAAATGGGGACAATGGTATCTTTTTAATACTTTTGTTCCGATAAATGAGAACTATTATGAAAAAAACACTTCTAACGGCGGCCTTCGCTATGTTTAGCATGGCCGCATTTTCTCAAAGCGGCTCCGGGTTCGGCATCAAGGGCGGACTCAATTACAGCGCCAATGGCGATTATTTTGAATCCATTGGCGAGGCGGCCAGGGAGCCTGACAGAAACGTTGGCTATCATGTCGGATTGTATGGTAAGGTCGGCATAACCCGGCTCTATTTCAGGCCGGAATTGATGTACACCAAAACAAAATCCGATTACCAAGGTGACAAATTCGATGTCAGTAAGCTGGATGCACCCCTGTTGGTAGGTGTCAACATTATAGGTCCGCTCCACGTTTTCGCAGGCCCCGCCTTTCAGTACATTTTAGATACAGAGTTCGATGGGATAGCCATCAACGATATCGAAAATGATTTTACGGTTGGCCTAAACATTGGTGCGGGCTTGAACCTCGGCAAATTGGGACTCGATATTCGCTACGAGAGAGGATTTAGCGAAAACGAGGCCACATTTATAAATACCAATATTACAGAAGTGGGCCCCAGTAGAGTGGATGCCAGACCTGATCAATTGATTGTCAGTTTGTCTTTGAAAATATAAATCCTGAATATTTTGGCTGCGCCCAGAATAAACGTGTAGCTGATGGTTTGAATATTTTCGTAAAAAGAGGAGCCCCGATAATTTATATCGGGGCTTTTCTTTTCACGTAGGATTCCTATCGTTTATTAACTATCGGCATCCAAATAATCAGGGATTCCGTCGCTGTCCGAATCCGGTAAAGGAAGAATGAGGTTACCGTCATCGTCAAGCTCGATTTCCTCGCGTGTCGGGGTGTCGTCATTGTCATCATTCGTATCCTCATGATTGAAAATGGGCCTATTGCCGGTCTGGGTACGCGCAAAGTCCCCATCGGTATTGTCGTTGTTAAGGTTGCCATCCCCATTCACGTCCTCCATATGCGAAGGCACCCCATCCTTATCAAAATCGGTGTTTTCCGTATACAGGCCCAATTCCAGTTTAAAAATCAAGGGGGAATAAGCCGGAATTCCAGGTCTTGCCGTATTGTAATAACCCAGTCCCGATGGAAAAATGACCATTCCAATCCCTGTATTCTCGATGGAGGTGGTACCGTCTGGGTTGACAACAATATTATCACCGGCATTTAGTTTGGAAATTCCAATGGAGAAACCCCTTAAAAAATTGGGCAAATACCTCCAATTGAAAGCATCTGAGGCATCGAACAACGCATTGTCCAATGTTCTCCCTTCATATTTGAAAAAAGTAGAATCCGCAACGGTCGGGCTGCCCCCTTTTCCTTTGCGGACCTCCAAATAATAGTAGGTCAATTCCCGGTTCCCGCCTTCCGGCAATCCCAATTCTTCCGAGGAAACCGTCACCGTTTCCGCCTGCATGTGCTGTATCAAGGGGATTTTATCCGAATTGTCTCCGGCAATGGTATCGAGATTTATCGAAAAATCAGCGTTCTCCGGTAAAGTATCAATCTGCTCATAGTTATAGAAATGGGTCTTCAAATATGCCTCTATTTTGGCCGCGTCCTCCACAGCAACTTCATCGAGCGGTCTCGGCGGTGGCGGCGGTGGCGGACCATTATCGTCGTCGCTACAGGAAACTATCAAAAATCCCAATAGAAAAAGGCAGGCTATCCTACTAAATATCATCCAATCGTTTTTAGAGGCGGCAAGATACAATTTTCCCTTATTTTTGTCTGTGGGCTTAACAAAAGATTTCCTTATCCATGCGCATCGATAAGTTTCTATGGCATACACGGTACTTCAAAACACGGAGTATTTCATCCAAAGCCTGTCAAAAGGGGCAGGTAAAGGTCAACGACCAGATGGCCAAACCTTCGCGGGAAGTTTTTCCGATGGATACAATACAAGTGCGCAAGAACCAGATCGACCTGCAACTCGAGGTACTCGAAATTCCCAAGAACCGTGTCGGGGCCAAACTGGTGGATATCTTTCGGAAGGATATCACCCCAAAAGAGGTCTATGAGCATGGCGAACTTTTGAAAAAGACCAAGGAACATTATCGCAAAAAAGGCACCGGAAGGCCCACTAAAAAGGATAGAAGGGATATTGAGGATTATTTGGGGGATTAATACATAAAAACATTTTGACCATGGACCATAAAATACTATCCCACGAGCAGATACAGCACACCATCCGGCGTATTGCGTACCAGATTTACGAGGCCAACGTGGAGGAACAGGAAATCATCATTGCGGGTATCGATGGCGGGGGATTGCATTTTGCCAAAAAATTGCAGTCCGTACTCCAAGATATTACGGAGGTCAAAGTACTACTTTGCAAAGTGGCGATGGACAAGGCCGATCCCTTGAAAAGCGGGGTAAAAACTACGATGTCGGAGGAAGATTATAAAGATAAGTCCGTGGTTTTGGTCGATGACGTGCTGAACTCCGGTACCACGTTGATCTATGGGGTACAGCATTTTTTGAAAACGCCCTTGAAGCAGCTGAAAACCGCGGTCTTGGTGAACCGAAACCATAAAAAATATCCCGTTAAGGCCGATTATAAGGGAATTTCGCTATCCACCTCGCTTCAGGAACACGTTCATGTGGAATTCAAGGCCAAGAACGATGTCGTCTATTTGGATTGACTTTTCAACTTCGCCACGATTTCCGTCGCAACGATTTCCGGACTTTTGGCTTCGCAATCAATGATTAGGTTCGCCCTGTTATAAAAATTGTTGCGTTCGAAGAGATGCTTACCGATAAATTCCGGTAGCTCCCCGTCCGGGATATGGCGAATCAAGGGGCGTTGTGCTTTTTGTTTTACCAGTCTTTGCACCAGTTCCATAATAGGAACTTTCAAGTAGACCACCGCGGCTTTACTGGCCAAAAGGATATTCAAATTATCGCCATAACATGGCGTACCTCCTCCGGTCGACAAGATAAAATCCGATTTTTGCGAAAGGATTTCCAGAAGGTAGAGCTGTTCTTGCTTGCGAAAATATAGTTCTCCCCTACCCTCAAAAATTTCGGCGATACTTTGTTTTTCACCGGTTTCGATATATTCATCCAAATCGAGGAAACGGAGTTCGAGGGCAGCAGCGAGCTTTTTTCCGACCGTGGTCTTGCCACTACCCATATAGCCTAACAATACGATTTGCATTATTACAGTTTTTACAAAAATGGGGGAATTGACGGCCATTTCAAAGAAAACCGAAATTTCTGTTGAAATCGACTTGTAAAATTAATTAATGACCTTATATTTGCAGCCGCTAAAGGGAAGCATTTTGGCCTCATCAAGGGCACTACTTTTTGGCATTTTATATTTTAGACCTGATAGCTCAGTTGGTAGAGCATTTCACTTTTAATGAAAGGGTCCCGGGTTCGAGCCCCGGTCAGGTCACTTTAGGGAATCCATAATTATTCAAGAAGTCTGTAATCATTTGATTTACAGACTTTTTTATTTTTAACGTATTCAATTGGTATCATATGAACTCATCTTTTCTGGTGAGTCATTCGGTGAGTCATTACGAAAAATGAAAAAGACTCACCAGAATCGTGTTAAAATTTTGAGTATCAAATTTTTGAATGAGCTTTTTTTCAATTTAACGAATGCTTAAATATGAAAATTACAGCTTATGGATGCGAATACATCTTTTTCAATTGTTTTCTTTCCGAGAACCAGTAAACTGGATAAAAACGGACTAGCTAGGATTTACCTACGAATTACCGTGGATGGTCGACGAACCGAAATCAGTGTTAAGCGTAAAATAGCCCCTGATCAATGGTGTGCTATATCCAACAGAGCCAAGACCAAAGGCTTCAATCAGGTCAATAAGCAACTCAACCGTTATTTAGATGAAATCAAGGCACGTATATATGGTATTCAGTCTGAATATGTCACCGAAGGTAGGCCTTACACTGCGACAACGATAAAAGACAAATTCCTGAATCGAGATAAACCGGTTAAAACTCTTCTCCAAATTTATGATGATCATAATTCAGAGATAGAGCAATTAGTGGGTAGCAGCTATTCTTATGGAGGCTTTAGAAGACACGTTCGTACCCGAAACCATTTGGCCGACTATCTTTTAAAAAGATATGGGCAGGCAGATATTTTTGTATGCGAAATTGATTTGCTTTTTATTAACCGTTTTCATCACTACTTGAAAATCCAAAAAATCGGCAACCAAAATACGGTGACCAAATATGTAACCAACTTCAAAAAAATCATGCGCATAGCTTTCGCCAATAATTGGGTCGATAAAGATCCATTCTTCCATTGGCAAGCTAATTGGAAAAAAGTGGAAAGAGAAGTGCTGACTGAAGTAGATCTCCTAAGCATAATAGAAAAGGAGCTACCT
>DASSWC010000194.1:0-36588 GCA_035705395.1 Pricia sp.
ATGACCGGCATACAATGGTTTTACGGCGGGCAAACTTACCATAAATACTACTAATCCGTATAATTTTTGTACTTTTGCAGCCAAATTTCACTTTTAAAACGCATTTCATGAACGGTAAAAAGATATTGTTCGTATCCTCGGAGCTGGTGCCCTACCTTCCGGAGAACGAAGTTTCCCTAATGTCTTACGAAACGCCGCGGATGGTCAACAGCAACGGCGGCCAGATACGGATTTTCATGCCCAGGTACGGTAATATCAATGAGCGTAGACACCAATTGCATGAGGTGATACGCCTATCGGGAATGAATTTGGTGATCAATGATATGGATATGCCCCTGATCATCAAGGTGGCGTCTATCCCCAAGGAGCGCATCCAGGTATATTTTATCGATAACGACGAGTATTTTAAAAGGAAGGGTACTTTTACCGACAAATCCGGAAACCTTTTTCCCGACAACGACGAACGGGCCATTTTCTTTGCCAAGGGCGTCGTCGAGACCGTAAAAAAATTGAACTGGTCGCCGGATATTATCCATGTCCACGGCTGGATGGCATCCCTGTTGCCTCTGTACCTTAAGAAATTCTATGCCGACGAGCCGCTGTTCGAAACCAGCAAGATCGTTTTGTCCGTTTATGGAAAATCCTTCGAGGGCGAACTCGATTCCGGGTTGATCGATAAAATCGCTTTTGACGGCATCGACAAGAAGAGCATCGCAACCCTTAAAAATCCCACCTATAATAATTTGTTAAAGGTCGCGGTCGATAATTCCGACGCGGTTATCTTAGCGGCCGAAGGAATTCCCGAAGATCTGAACGACCACATCTCCAACCTCGAAAAACCGGTGTTGCCTTACGTATCCTTACAAGAATTCGAGGATGCCTATGCCAATTTCTATAACACTGAAGTTTTAAAATAATCCGAATGGCTTTTTTGAATCGAATCAAGTTACCCGTGCTGACGGTATTGACACTCTTTGGCGTGTTGGCCGCTTGTGATAAGGATCTCACCACCATAGGGGCCGGTGTTATTGGCGGTGAACCCTTTAACAGCGATAAGGCTGTCTTCGACGTCTTTGCCCACAATAAAAAGATTGAGGCGGTCCGTACGAACAAGCTTCCGATTTACCAACTGGGCGTGCACGACCATCCTGTATATGGGAGAACCGAGGCGAGGATTACCTCGCAGTTACAGCTGTCCGCGAACCCTACCTTTGGCGATACGCGTGCATCTGCGGAGGAAACCCCCGAAAACGAAACCGTCGATTCCGTATATCTTTATATTCCTTTTCTGACCAATCCGACGGGTGACGCCGATCAAGACGGGCTGCCCGATGAATTTGAAGACCCGGAAGGTGTCGACGACCCTAATAGCGATACTGACGGCGACGGGCTGACCGACAACCAGGAAAAGACCCGGGGCACAGATCCCTTGGATCCCGATACCGATGGGGACGGCATCGATGATGATGAGGACGACGACTTTGTACAGAACCAATTTAAGAGGAGTTTCGATCTGGACAGTATCTACGGCAACCGCAAGGTTCCCTTCCGGCTAAGGCTACAGCGCTCGACCTATTTTTTAAGGGATCTGGATCCAAGTACTAATTTTCAGGAGGCACAGGAATATTACTCCAATCAGGATTTTTCGGAATTCCTTACCGACGAAATGCTGTTCGACGGGATGGTGTCCATCAACGATCAGGAAATCCTCATCCCCAAGGATGACGACCCGGCGACGGAGGACGTTAACGAAGCCGAACAGTTCGAACGGCGGGGCCCCGGAATACGCGTTGCATTGGACAACGATTTTTTCCAAAGGAATATTTTGGATAAGGAGGGAAGCTCCGAACTGCTGACCCAGGCCAATTTCAATAATTTTTTAAGGGGCATCCACTTTTCCCTGGCACCGCCGGCAGCGGGTGAGGAACTTATGCTGCTTTTCGATCTGACGGACGCCGATATCACCATTTCCTACAGCTATACCAACGACGGTGAGGTCAAGAACAAGGATTTTAGACTCAAATTTATCACCCGGCAGACCAACCAACTGGGGCAGGTGCTGCCGATTCAGGGCAATGCGGTGAACACCTTTATCAACGATGCCTATCCACCCGAAATCACCGACGCCATCGCATCCAAAGAAAATGCGGAACGCATCTACCTCAAGGGCGGTGCCGGCAGTTTTGCGGAGATCAACCTGTTCGATGATGCCAACGGGATGGAGGCCATTGCGCAGATCAAGGCCAACAATTGGATCATCAACGAGGCCAACCTGGTCTTTTATGTGGACAGAACCCCCGGCGTCATCGAGCCGCCGCGCTTATACCTGTACAATTTGGAAACCGGTGCGCCCCTTTTCGATCCCAATCCGACCCAGCAGCAAGTAAGCAGTTTGGCAAGTTATCCCTTTTATGACGGGTTGTTGCAAGGAGAAGGCTCGGGCTCTCAGTTGCGTTATTCGGTCAAGATAACCGATTATATCAACGATCTGGTCGTGCGCAACCTCGAAAATGCGACATTGGGGCTGACGATCACCCCCGATATCCGACTTTTCGATGCGGCCAATGCCATGCTAAACGGCGGTACCGAAACCGAGTTGCCAATCGCGGCCACGCTGAGTCCCTTAGGCACCGTTCTTTTCGGGAGTAATGTATCTACGGCAAACGCCGCCAAAAAACTTCGGCTCGAGATTTTTTATACCGAGGCGAATTAATTTCCCCGACCCTTACATACCAGTTGTCGAAATTCATCGTTTAATCTCTTGAAAAGGGAAGGATTTCGCTTACATTTGCCAGGTTAGTGCTATTCCCCCGAATTTTAAGTCAAATTGGTATGGCGTACCAAGTTTTTGCTGTGCGGGACTTCGCCGGTCTTCTGGACCGACACGAACCAAATACTATATTTTTATGTGTGGAATCGTAGGTTATATTGGACATAGGGATGCTTATCCTATCATTATCAAGGGCCTTGAACGTTTGGAATACCGGGGCTATGACAGTGCCGGTATCGCGCTCTACGACGGCAACGGCATCAATCTGGCCAAGACGAAGGGCAAGGTATCCGATCTGAAGCGTATATCCGAAAAAAACATTCCGCTTAAAGGCAGTCTGGGAATAGGTCATACCCGCTGGGCCACCCATGGGGAGCCCAACGATGTTAACTCCCACCCCCATTATTCCAATTCCGGTGACCTGGTCATCATCCACAACGGAATCATTGAGAACTACGAATCCATTAAAAAAGAGCTGCTTAAAAGGGGATATACCTTTCAATCCGATACCGATACCGAAGTACTGGTCAATCTGATCGAAGAGGTCAAGAAGCAAGAGAACGTCAAGCTGGGGAAGGCCGTACAGATTGCCCTAAACGAAGTGGTCGGCGCATATGCCATTGCGGTCTTCGATAAGCAGAAGCCCGATGAGATCGTGGTAGCGAAACTGGGTAGCCCCTTGGCGATCGGGGTCGGCGAAAACGAGTTTTTTATCGCTTCGGATGCATCCCCTTTTATCGAATTCACCAATAATGCCGTGTATTTGCAGGATGAGGAGATGGCCATCGTGCGACTCGGAAAGGAGATTAAACTACGTAAAATCAAGGATGATGCGATTGCCTACCCGAACATTCTCGAGTTGAAAATGAACATTGAGGAAATCGAAAAGGGCGGGTACGACCATTTTATGCTCAAAGAAATCTACGAACAGCCTCGGGCGATCTTGGATACCTACCGCGGACGGCTGCGCACCCAACAGAACCTGATCAAAATGGCCGGTATCGATGACAACCTTGACCGGTTTATGAACGCCAACCGCATCATTATCGTGGCCTGCGGAACATCTTGGCACGCCGGATTGGTGGCTGAGTACATTTTTGAGGATTTGGCCCGTATTCCCGTAGAGGTCGAATATGCCTCGGAATTTCGCTATCGCAATCCCGTTATCACGGATAAAGATGTGGTGATCGCCATCTCACAATCCGGGGAGACCGCCGATACCCTGGCCGCCATCAAACTGGCCAAGGAAAATGGGGCCTTTGTCTTTGGGGTATGCAACGTGGTCGGCTCATCCATCGCCCGGGAGACCGATGCTGGTGCCTATACCCATGCGGGACCGGAGATAGGGGTGGCTTCCACTAAGGCCTTTACGACCCAGATTACCGTCTTGACCTTGATCGCCCTGAAATTGGCCAAGAAAAAAGGCACTATCAATGAAGAGGATTTCCATCAGTATTTGACGGAAATGGAAACCATTCCCTCAAAAGTGGAAAAGGCGCTGGAATCGAATCCCTTGGTCGAAATCATTGCAAGTGTGTACAAAGATTCACCCAATGCCCTGTATCTGGGCAGGGGCTATAACTTCCCCGTCGCATTGGAAGGTGCCCTCAAACTAAAGGAAATCAGCTACATACACGCCGAGGGCTATCCCGCCGCCGAAATGAAGCACGGTCCGATCGCCCTGATCGACGAACAGATGCCCGTATTCGTGATCGCCACCAAAAAGGGGCATTATGAGAAGGTGGTGAGCAATATCCAAGAAATAAAATCCCGTAAGGGCAAGATCATCGCTATCGTCACCGAGGGCGACGAGCAGGTCACCGACCTGGCCGATCACGTGGTCGAGGTACCGGAGACCTTCGAGAGTCTTACGCCCTTGTTAACTACCATTCCATTGCAATTATTGTCTTACCACATCGCCGTTATGCGCGGCTGCAATGTCGATCAGCCTAGGAATCTGGCGAAATCGGTGACCGTGGAATAGGCAAACGCCCCAAACCTCATTATTTGAAAAGCCGACACCCCCGCGTCGGCTTTGTTGCGAACTATTTACTATGCACGCATAATTTTTCCATTTTATGATTTTCGGTTTAAAAAAATTGGTATCTTGCCACTAGGAACCAATTTAACGTAAACTTAACATGAGAGCAATACTGTACTTCTCCCTATTTTTGGTGGCGACCCTCGGATTTTCCCAAACGACGGTAAACGGTAAAGTAGTGGATCAGAATGGGCAGCCCGTACCCGGGGCCAACATCGTTATCCAAGGAAAAGCGATCGGCACCACGACGGATTTTGAGGGAAATTTTATTCTGGAAACCGACGAGCCGCTACCTTTTCAGCTTGAGGTCACCAGTATTGGATATTCGGACACCACGCAAGAGATTACTGAAAACAACCTGGACCTGACCGTCGTGCTCAACGAGACCCAGACTTTTTTGGACGAGGTGGTGATATCGGCCTCGCGCACCCCCGAACGTATTTTCGAGTCCCCCGTTTCGGTAGAGCGGTTCGGACTGAAGGAAATCAAGAATACCGCTTCGGAATCCTTTTATAGTGGGTTACAGAACTTGAAGGGCGTCGATATCAATACCAACAGTCTTACCTTCCAGTCCATTAATACACGGGGTTTCGCCACTTTTGCGAACACCCGTTTTTTACAACTGGTCGATGGCATGGACAACTCCGCCCCCGGGCTGAATTTTGTACTGGGCAATTTGGTGGGCATGTCCGAATTGGAAGTCAAGAGCGTGGAGATTCTACCCGGTGCTTCTTCGGCACTGTATGGTGCGGGCGCGTTCAATGGTATTTTGTTTATGACCAGTAAAGATCCTTGGAACTATCAGGGCATCAGTTCCTATTTGAAAGGCGGTTTTACCGCACAAGATGCTGCCGGCACCAATCCCTATTACGATTTCGGAATTCGCGGGGCCCATGCCTTTAACGATAAGCTGGCGGTCAAGGCGAATTTTTCGATTTTAAAAGGTGAGGATTGGCATGCGAACAGTTCCGTTGATCTGCTGAATCCTGCGCGCACCCGGGAACATCCTGCCTATGATGGTCTCAATGTCTATGGGGACGAGGTATCGACCATACTCGATTTTGATGCGTTGGCGGGATTGCCCTCGGGTACCCTGGGATCCGCCCAAGTGTCGCGAACGGGATACGATGAAGCGGCCTTGACCGATTATAATGCGGAAAGCGTCAAATTTGACGGGGCGATTCATTACCGGCCTTTTGCCGATGATTTCGAAATGGTATACCAAGCCCGGGTGGGGCGGGGAAATACGATTTATCAAGGTGCCAACCGCTATTATATTAAGGATTTTATCATGCAGCAGCATAAACTGGAAATCCGGAACGACAATTTCTTTTTAAGGGGATATTTGACCGCGGAGAATTCCGGTAACTCCTACGATATGCGTTTTGCGGCCATCAACATAAACCGAAGTTGGAAGCGGGATGCACCCAATCCCGATAACCCCGCGGAACCTTCCTGGTTCGGCGATTACGCCAGAACCTATATCGGGGCCAAATTAGGTGTCGGTACCGGGGTGCAAGTGGATGATGAAACCGCACACGACCTGGCCAGGCAGGCCGCCGATTCCGGAAGGCTGATTCCCGGTACTCCGGGCTTTGAAAGTGCCTTTTCCCGGATAACGTCGGACGGTAACCTGACCACAGGGGCCAAATTCATCGACAACACCAAAGTACGCCATATCGATGCCAATTACAACTTTAGTCACCTTACACAGGATTTCGCCGAAATACAGGTAGGAGGGTCCTTTAGGGAATATGTGCTGAATTCCAACGGCACCATCTTTACCGATGTCAACAAGCCTATTGTTTACGGCGAATACGGTGCCTACGGACAGCTGCAAAAGAAATTTTTGGACGAGCGATTGAAGTTCACGGGGTCTATCCGTTATGACAAGAATGAGTTTTTCGACGGATTTTTCTCTCCCCGGGCCTCTTTGCTGTATACCATGGGCGACAGGAGAAACCATAATTTTAGGGTTTCCGTACAACAGGGGTTTCGGAACCCCACTACCCAAGACCTGTTTATTGGTTTAAATGCCGGCAGGGCCATTTTGGTGGGTTCCGCACCCAGCAACCTGGATCGGTACGTTTCGCCGGCCTTTCCATTGAGCGAAGGAGGACAAGAGGCGACAGGTCAGGCCACGGTTACCTTAACAGGTAGGGATGCCTATGAGAATGCGTTTTCCGCCAGTTCGGTGCAAAGCGGCGCACCGACCGCCGTAAACACGCCCTTGGTCAAGCCCGAAGAGATAACGGCCTACGAGGCGGGCTATCGGGCACAGGTCGGTAAGGTCGCCATTGACCTTAGCGGTTACTACAATGCCTATCAAAACTTTATCTCAGGTACGAACGTGATCGTTCCCTATTACGGGGAAGCAGGGGATGGGGCACTGTCATTGCTGGCTTTGCAGAATGGCGATTTTCAGGTCTTTCAGACCTACACAAACTCCAAAGCCGATATTAATTCGTATGGGGCGACCTTGGGGGTCGACGCCAAAGTGCTTGGTAATTTTGATTTGGGGGCCAGCTATACGTATGCCGAACTGGATTTTAACCGCGCAGCCAATCCCGATCTGTTGATAAACTTCAATACGCCCAACCACAAGGTCAAGGCCTCCTTCGGCAACACCGAACTGTTCAAGAACTTCGGTTTCAATGTCAACTACCGCTGGAGCGATACCTACTTTTGGGAGGCTACTTTTGCCGTCGGCGATATCCCTGCCTATAGTGTTCTCGACGCGCAAATCAATTATGCATGTCCCAGTATAAAATCCACATTCAAACTGGGCGGTTCGAACCTTTTGGGCGAGGACTATTTCTCTGCCATAGGCACGGGGGCCGTAGGATCCATCTACTATCTCTCATGGACGATCAATCCATAAATTTTGCCGCGTTCCTTAGCTTGTTTCCATTGAACACAGAACAAAGGCGGTCCATTCGGCCGTCTCATTTTTTGAGGTAGAAACACATCCCAAAAAACACTAAAAAGTAGTTTCCAATTAAAGCCTAATAGCCTATATTTGCAGCCTGAAAATCCCAACCCCTAAAATAGCAGCAATGGCTAAAGTTACAGGTAGAGTTTCCCAAATTATCGGGCCGGTCGTCGATGTGGAATTCCAATCGGGCGATGAGCTTCCAAAAATATACGATTCCTTGGAAATCACCCGGGAAGACGGTTCGAAATTAGTCTTGGAGGTACAGTCCCACACCGGCGAGAATACGGTAAGGACCATTTCAATGGATTCCTCCGATGGACTGAGCCGGGGTACCGAGGTGCTTTCGACGGGCGCTCCCATACAAATGCCCATTGGCACCGATGTATACGGACGTCTTTTCAATGTGATCGGCGATGCTATCGACGGGCTGGGCAATTTGCCTAAAGCGGGTGACGATGGTCTCCCGATTCACCGGGAAGCCCCCAAGTTCGAGGACCTCACCACTTCTACCGAAGTCCTTTTTACGGGAATAAAAGTTATCGATTTGATCGAGCCCTACGCAAAAGGTGGTAAAATTGGCCTTTTCGGGGGAGCAGGTGTCGGTAAGACCGTTTTGATCCAGGAATTGATCAACAATATCGCAAAAGGACATGGCGGACTTTCGGTATTTGCCGGGGTAGGGGAACGTACCCGTGAAGGAAACGACCTCATGCGCGAAATGTTGGAATCGGGCATTATCAAATACGGTGACGCATTTATGCACTCAATGGAGGAAGGCGGATGGGATCTCTCCAAAGTAGATAAAAATGCGCTGAAGGATTCGAAGGCGACCTTTGTTTTCGGACAGATGAACGAACCTCCCGGGGCACGCGCACGTGTTGCACTTTCCGGGCTGACCATTGCGGAATACTTTCGTGACGGTTCCGGTGAGGGACAAGGCAAGGATGTACTTTTCTTTGTAGACAATATTTTCCGGTTTACCCAGGCCGGTTCCGAGGTTTCGGCCCTTTTGGGACGGATGCCTTCGGCAGTAGGCTACCAGCCCACCTTGGCCACCGAGATGGGGGCCATGCAAGAACGGATCACCTCGACCAAAAGAGGTTCCATTACCTCCGTACAGGCGGTATACGTACCTGCGGATGACCTTACCGACCCGGCGCCCGCGACCACTTTTGCCCACCTGGATGCCACAACCGTACTATCGCGTAAGATTGCCGAATTGGGAATCTATCCCGCCGTGGATCCTTTGGATTCCACCTCGCGGATCTTGACCGCCGATATTCTCGGAAAAGAGCACTACAACTGTGCCCAACGGGTAAAAGAGCTGTTGCAACGCTATAAGGAATTACAGGATATCATCGCCATCCTCGGTATGGAAGAACTCTCCGAAGAAGATAAGCTGGCCGTAGGCCGCGCCCGACGGGTACAGCGTTTTCTTTCGCAGCCCTTTCATGTCGCCGAACAGTTTACAGGTATCCCCGGCGTTTTAGTCGATATTAAGGAAACCATCAAAGGCTTCAACATGATCATGGACGGTGAACTGGACCACCTCCCCGAATCCGCCTTCAACCTGAAAGGCACTATCGAGGAAGCTATAGCGGCCGGTGAGAAAATGCTGGCGGAAGCGTAAAAAGTTCAAGGTTCAGAATTATGTGTGCAGAGTTGCCCATAACTTATAACTTATAATTCCTAACTTGTAAGGATGTACTTAGAAATTGTATCCCCCGAGGCAACCTTGTTCGCCGGAGAAGTCACTTCGGTCACCGTACCCGGTGTCGAGGGCGAGTTCCAGATGTTGAACAACCACGCCCCTATCGTCTCCATACTACAAAAAGGCCATGTCAAGTTTGACGGCAATGCCGCGATCAAAGGGGCCCATCAAAACAAGTTCACCCAAAAAGACGGCAAGACCGTTCTCCCCATCAGCAGCGGTACTGTCGAGATGAAGGATAATAGGGTGATTGTGTTGGTGGATTAGTCTCATTGTTTTTCGCAATTTATTCTGACACAGGCGGATAAGGACATGCAGCTCTCGGCGATTGCCTACTATTCGGAAGTCCTTCTTTGAGTATATTTTGGAATTTTTTTGTCAATATTTATTGTTTTACTATGGTTTACGCTACGTTTTCACTATTCGTCCAATAGTATTCCAATTCCGTGTAGTTATATCTTTTCCATAATATTTTTCTAATGCTTCCATTGCTTTCGGGGTTTTGGCTACTGATAGGTCAAGAACACTAAAAATTGATTTTTCCTTTTGTTCAATAATGGTATACGAACCGTCTTGACTGTTCCACGGTAAAGATAAGTTAGCATCGACTTCTCTCTTCAAGAAAGACACATAAAGTCGAATGTCGCTCGTTACTTCCACGCTCTCAAATGGGCTCTCATTGTAAATATTCACAATTTCATCAATCTTTCTTGTTAATGTTGGAATTGGAAAACCAAACACAGACTCTAATTGATTTGATATTTTATCTTCTGAAATGTTTTCACTGACCTCAAACAGAACATTTCCCGAATTTAAAATTGAAGTGATATTTTCGAAACCCATTTTTCCAAATTCCCATCGCAACTCTGGCATTGGAACCCTATGGTGTCCACCGACATTTATTCCTCTCAAAAATGCAACATATTTTTCCATTAGTTCAATGATTATCCTTTCATTCAGGTTCCAACTCACGTCAAATCTGTTTGATGATATTCGACTTGTTAAGATGAACCGTATGATGTGAGAGCTCACGTACGGTTCTGTGAGAGGGTTAAGGATGAGATTCCCCTCGCCACATACGCACTAGCGCCCAGGTTCATTTATGCCAAGATCGGCAATCCGGAATATGGTATTCAGCACTGGGGTTTAAAGTATATTTTTTAAATCCTGTCTTCCCACAATTGCCATTAGTTCAACGATGTTACCGTTAATTTTAAAGTAAATACTGTCTGAACCGCATACACAGCGTCGGTATCCTTCCTTTAAATATTCGGCCGATTCGAATGAATAAGGTCTTGGGGCAAGAATTTCGAAATATTCGAAAAACGTATCAAAATATTTGTCGGCCTGTGCCATTCCAAACTTTTTGACTCCGTAACGATGCATACGAATCAAGTCGTCTTTGGCTTCGTTACTCAGTCTATATTCATTCATTAAGTGCAGACTTGGACTGTGCTAAAATTTGCTCTTTGCTATCATTGGTAAATCCACTATTTTCAGCTTTCTCCAATTTAGCTTTAATCCAGTCGATCTGAACTTGTTGGTTTCTTGCTTGTCTGATTAAATCATTTACAAGTTCACTTTTACTTGAATATTCCTGGTTGTTGACCTGTTTCCTTAACCATTCGTCATTTGGTTGTGTGAAAGAAATGCTCTGTCTTGCCATAAGATGGTATAAATGATGTGAATTTACACCAAAAAAGCATCACTTGCAAGTTTTTAGCCACTCCTTCCTATGGCTTAACTGCTGTTTCGAGGGATTCCCACCGGTCGCCTCCAAAAGTTGGATGGTGTATTTTGGATCGGGTTGCAGAACGACCGAGGTCGATTTGGTTTTCCCAAAGCGTTCAAAAGCGATTTCCAAGGTATCCCCGACCTTAAATTGCCGAATATAGGCCTCGAAGGGTTGTACATCTGAATACATTGCGCCATTGATTGAAATGATGACATCCCCCTGGTCCAGTTCCGCTTGGTAGGCGGGGGTGCCGATTTGGGGGTTGGTCTTTATCTCCCCGTTCCCATCGCCGTCCAGTTCGGTCTCTACTCCGAGAAACGGCCGATCGGGATTTTGTAGTAGTACCACGCCCACCGATGCCAGTAGCGATTTGTAGTCGGGCATCCCACTTTTGAAGATGTAGCTATTAAAAAAAGTATCGGCGAATGCCGGACCGGCATATTGGCTTAAAGTCCCTTGTAGGTCCTGAATGGTATAGGGAACCTCATTTTTGCCGTAGGTCTCCCACATCAATTTCATAAAATCGTCAAGGTTGAGGTCTTTTTCCCTTAGCGACAGGTCGAGGGCCAGGCCCAAAACACTTCCGTAGGAGTAGTAGGAAATAAACATGTTCTCCCGATTGACGGGATCGACCGAAGTGGCCGCATCCACAAATGGGGCTTGATAGCTCATCTCTATAGGATTGAAGAACTGCGTTGCCGGAGAGTTCCAGACGTAGTTGAAGGTTTCCGAAAGTCCCTCGAGATATTCTTGGGGGGTCATAATGCCCGCCCGGCAAAGGATCAGATCGGTATAGTAACTGGTAAATCCTTCGGCGAACCAAAGGGCACCGCTCATATTAGCCTTTTCAAAATCAAAGGGTTCCAAGGATTCGGGACGTATACGCTCGACATTCCATGCGTGGAAAAACTCATGCGATACCACACTGACCCCGTCACCGGGCACATCCTCAAGTTCGGCCAAACTTTTGTCGGTGGTCAAAATGGTGGAATTTCGGTGTTCCATACCATCCCTGGAAGCGTTGGGTACATAGCAGGCCAAAAAGGTATAGGTGCCGTAATCAAAATCGGGCAGTTCCCCGAAGACCTCTTTTTCGGCCAACACGGTTTTCTTCACTTTGTCAAAATAGCTATCCAGCTCTTCCTCGGTTCCGTTATGATGCAGTACGAACCGCACTTTTTGGCTCCCACTATTTGAGGGCACTTCGAATTCCCGAACGGCATGGTCGCTGATCTCAACGGGACTGTCCATAAAATACGACAGGTCGGGCGCGGAGTAGGTGGTGCCCGAGACCCATGGCAGTTGGGTAGCGATTTTCCAGTCCAGATCATCGCGCAGCTTGAAGTCCACCTCAATTTTCCGGTCTTTCAATGCGGGCACGTACATAAAAGTAGCCGGAATATTCAGGTGCGCATGGGTTTCGTCGACCTGCGAATACGTGCCATCGCCTCGGTTGGCGAACAAGGTGTAGCTGATGTCGATAGTGCCGTCATGGCCATAAACATTCCATTGATAAGGGTTCGGGCGGGAAACTTCCAAGGCTTCGCCTTTGCCGTCTGTGGCCTTAAAATTATAGACGTTCTTGCCAAACTCGTGCAGGGCATAGCGACCGGGCGAACTGCGGCTCATCCTAAAAGCGATCGTATCCGATTTCAGGTCGGGAAACGTCCCTTTGATTTCCGCTTCGTGGTGTACCGCGTTTTCGAAAGCGATACTGTACGTGTTGGTCTGGGCCAGAACTGAATATATGGTCGAAAAGAAAATAAAAAGCAGGAATATAGATTTCATCGGCTCAACGCTTTGTTGCGACGAATATACCATATAAAAAGAGGATAGGCTACCTTTGTACTATGGAGG
The DNA here is from genome assembly GCA_035705395.1 of Pricia sp. Taxonomy (GTDB): domain Bacteria; phylum Bacteroidota; class Bacteroidia; order Flavobacteriales; family Flavobacteriaceae; genus Pricia. The sequence continues at coordinate 13,050 of DASSWC010000194.1, forward strand.
ATTTCCCGAAAAATCTTAGGAACAAGCTGGCCCGGAGGGCGGATCGGTATGCGTTTCGCCATTTATCCGAAACGGATGGTCTAATCGATTTTTCCTCCAACGATTATCTGGGTCTTTCGGGAAACCGGGAAATCTTTGACAGGGCTTCCCGACGGCTGTCGGACGGGAAAATGGTCCGGAACGGTGCAACAGGTTCGCGGCTGCTATCCGGGAACCATCCCCTCTATTCCGAGCTGGAAAAACGGTTGGCGGAGTTCCACAAGACCGATGCCGCGCTGGTGTTCAATTCCGGCTACGATGCCAATATCGGATTCTTCGGATGCGTGCCACAGCGGGGCGATGTCGTTTTTTATGACGAGCATATTCATGCCAGCATCCGCGACGGCATCAGAATGGGCAACGCCAAAAGCTATAAGTTCGGACACAACGACTTGGAAAATTTAAAAATAAAATTGCGCCGTACCGGGCTTGTCGATACCGGGCACCCCGGACCTGATGGCGGAAGGGTGGTTGGAGGGTCAAGGAGGTTTCACGGGGAGATCGGGGGAGCCGAAAAACGGTCGGTGGGCGAAGCTGAAGTCTATGTCGTTACCGAATCCGTTTTCTCCATGGACGGCGACTCCCCCGACCTGAAGGCTTTCACTTCTTTTTGCAGGGAATACGGGTATCGGTTTGTGGTCGACGAGGCCCATGCCGTAGGTGTTTTTGGAGCCAATGGCAAAGGTCTTGTTCAGTATTTGGGTCTTCAGGATGCTGTTTTCGCACGTATTGTCACCTTCGGAAAAGCAATGGGATGCCACGGGGCCGCCATCCTAGGTAGCAACAGGCTCAAGGAGTATCTGGTAAACTTTGCCCGTAGTCTTATGTATACAACGGGACTTCCGCCCCATGCGGTGGCGACCATCCTGTCCGCCTACGACCAGCTCTCGTCCGACGATACGCCCCAAGCGCAACTGCAGGGCAACATCCTCTTTTTTAAGCGGAAATTGGTTGAACTGGATCTAAAAAAGCATTTTATACCCAGTGATTCCGCCATCCATTGCTGTATTGTTCCGGGGAACGAAAGGGTACGGGCGGTATCCGAGTCCATTCGGAAAAACGGGTTCGACGTAAAGGCCATCCTTTCCCCGACCGTACCGGAGGGTAGGGAACGGCTTAGAATTTGCATCCACAATTTCAATACAGGCGAGGAAATGCAAACTTTGCTTGAACTTTTGTCCAAAGAAAATAGTGCCCCGACGCCCTCTTGATTTTTTGTTGGGGAATACCTTAGAAGAAAAACGTATGTGTTCCGTACGCTGAAAAGAGATGAACCAAAAATTTTATACACTTGCCGCTTTTGATTATCCGGCCGACGTTCAGATTCTCAAGGGGAAGTTGGAATCCGAGGGCATCCCCGTTTTTTTACGCGACGAGTACACCTTGAATTCCGATCCGTTAATCTCGAATGCCATCGGGGGCGTCAAAGTACTGGTCTATAGTGAAGACCGGGAACGTGCTCTTGAAATCTATGACGAAATCCGCGCCTATGCCGTTGATGACGACGGGCTTCCAATTGTATGCCCAAACTGTAAGGCCATGCGATCGGAGGTCTATTACGAGCGCAAGGGGCTGTTCAACAAACTTTTTCCGTTTTTTGAAAAAAGAAAATACAAATGCCTAAATTGTGGTATGATTACAGGTCGGAAATGATTTAAATAGGAAAAATAATTAAAAATCCAGTATAGCAACGGCCCATGCCATGAAACAAATTTTCGTCACAGGAATTTCAACAGAGGTAGGAAAAACCATCGCCTCGGCCATTATCGCCGAAGCCTTGCAGGCCGATTATTGGAAACCCGTGCAGGCCGGCAACCTCGATTATACCGATACCGACCGGGTCAAGGCATTGATCACCAACGAAAAAACGGTCTTTCACAAAAGCAGTTATGCGCTGAAATCACCTATGAGTCCGCATGCCGCGGCCGAAATCGAAGGGATAACCATCAATCGTCTTGAAATACAGGAGCCCAAGACCGACAATCATCTGGTCATTGAAGGTAGTGGAGGCCTTTTGGTGCCGCTGAACGATGCCGATACCATTTTAGACCTAATTATGCCCACGTACCATGTGGTGGTGGTTTCCAGACATTATCTGGGCAGTATCAACCACACGTTGCTAACCCTGAACTGGCTGGTCAACAAAGGCTATGACACATCCCTGATCTTTAGCGGGGAGAAAAATCCATATACCGAGAATATCATTTTGGATAAGACCGGGGTTTCGCTGATCGGCCGTATCGACGAGGAGGAAGGCTTCGATAAGGCGGTCGTTAAGAAGTATGCCGATCGGTTTGCGCCGATTTTGAAATCGCTTTGACCTTTCGGAATTTGGTGCTTGGAATTTTATTTCCCCATCTTTGCACATGCATTCCACAGAATCGGATATCCGACATACCCATCCTTCGACCGCCGCAACCCTATCGGAGCGCGACAAAAAGCACCTTTGGCATCCGTTGACGCAGCACAAGTTGCACCCCGCAATGTTGGCTATTGCCAAAGCGAAGGCCGCGGTGCTTTATGATGAGCACGGAAAGGAGTATATCGACGGCATCGCCTCTTGGTATACCTGTATGTACGGGCATTGCAACGATTTTATACTCGAAAGGGTGTATCTGCAAATGCAGCGGCTGGACCAGGTGGTCTTTAGTGGCTTTACCCACGAACCTGCCGTAGACTTATCCGAGCAACTCATCAAAATACTCCCGGAAAACCAAGAAAAGCTATTTTTTTCTGACAATGGCTCCACAGCCGTCGAAATTGGCCTAAAAATGGCCCTACAGTTCCATTTCAACCAAGGGGATAAACGCGATACGATGCTGGCTTTCGAGGACGGGTTTCACGGCGACACCTTTGGGGCGATGTCCGTTTCCAGCTTATCTGTCTACAACGGCCCGTTCGAGGATTTTTTTATCGCCGTGGAGCGTATTCCCGTACCGACGCAAGAAAATATCGAGCGTGTTCTGGCGTCTTTGAAATCCCGATTAAAAAGCAACGACATCGCCGGATTTATCTACGAGCCCTTGGTCCAAGGCGCTGCCGCCATGAAAATGCACGATGCCGACGGTCTGGACCGAATTTTAAGGCTATTAAAAAAGCACGGGGTACTCTGCATCGCCGATGAGGTGATGACCGGTTTCGGAAAGACGGGAAAAAATTTCGCCTCGGAGCATATCCCAACCCAACCGGATATCATCTGCCTCTCGAAGGCCCTGACCGCGGGGCTGGTTCCCATGGCCATAACCAGTTGTACCCAAGCGGTCTACGATGCCTTTTATAGCGAGGATATTACCAAGGGCCTTTTTCACGGGCATACCTATACCGCGAATCCCCTTGCCTGCGCCGCGGCTTTGGCGGGACTCGAACTGCTGCAATCCGAAGAAATGCAGCATAATATTCAACGGATCGGGGCATCCCATCGGCGGTTCGATGCGGAAATCAAAGACCATCCCAAGGTAGAAAACACCCGGCAATGCGGGATTATCTATGCTCTGGACCTGAATGTAAAAATGGAACGCTACGGGGGTTTACGGGACATCCTTTTTAAACATTTTATGGATAACGGCGTATTTTTGCGTCCCCTAGGGAATACCATATATATTTTGGCACCCTACATTATTACCGATGCCCAACTGCAAAAAATCTATGGGACGATCAAGAATGCCTTGAATGTAATATAATCGGAAACGGGTTTTTATTTTACGAATCCCTTGGCTTAAACAATCCATCGCTCCGCACTTAAAACACCTGATTTGAAAGAACCTATTTCCATAACCGCCATTTCATCAATTTCCCCGTTGGGTACTTCCAAGGAGGAAACTTGGGCCAGCTATCAAGATTCAGCCCATTGCTTCCAAAAAAGGAAGTTCGATGATTCTAGGGAATGGATTGCCCCGTTACGGCAAGCCGCAAGAAAGGAAATCGAACACCTTAGGAACGCGGATGCCAAATACAAAAATTTGGACGATTCGGTCCTGTATGCACTTTACGCCTCCAGAAAGGCAGTAGAGCAAGCGGGATGGTCCCTCGACGGACCACACAGCAAGCTCGATGACCACAATAGGAACCACAATCATTTCGGTATCAACATCGGCTCGTCAAGGGGGGCGACCACGCTATTTGAAAAGTATCACGGGGAATATCTTCGGGACAACCGGGCAGCGACACTTTCCTCCCCGACGACCACCTTGGGCAATATTTCATCCTGGGTGGCGCATGACCTGCAGACGCAAGGCCCCGAAATATCACATTCCATTACTTGTTCCACGGCCCTGCACGCCTTGTTGAACGGGGTGGCATGGATCAAAAGCGGGATGACCAACCGATTTTTGGTCGGGGGAAGTGAAGCGCCCCTTACCCCTTTTACGATCGCACAGATGAAAGCCCTGAAAATCTATTCCGATGTGGGACGTGAGATGGCAGCTGAAGTGGGTCAAGACATAGGTAAAACCGAATCAAGGCAAGAAGGTTCTCACGATATTGCCGGCAACGCCAATTGGGAATTTCCATGCCAAGCCCTGAACCTATCCAAAACCCGGAATACCATGGTTCTGGGCGAAGGCGCTTCGGTCGCTTGTCTTGAAAGGGGCGTACCGGAGAATGCGCTGGCCGTCATAGAAGGTATCGGCTACGCCACCGAGCCGTTACGGCATAACACCTCCATTTCCACCGACGCCCAATGCTTTCAGCGCTCGATGCGTATGGCCCTGGGCAGCGTGAAACCCGAAGCGGTCGATGCACTCGTGATGCATGCGCCGGGTACGGTAAAAGGGGATATTTCCGAATACAGGGCGATTCAAAAAGTTTTCGGTAACGATATACCCGCCCTGACGACGAACAAATGGAAAATCGGGCATAGCTTTGGGGCATCCGGAATGTTGAGCGTAGAGCTGGCCATCCTGATGTTCGCGAATCAAAAATTGGTTCAGGTTCCCTTTATAGACTATTCGACCCTCCCCAAAGAAATCACGAAAGTCATGGTAAACGCAGTAGGTTTCGGTGGAAATGCCGTAAGCATCCTGTTAAAACTTCCTCCGAAATATCCCGCGGCCAAATAACAATCGGTCCGCCAAAGACGGGATTCCGATTTTTATCCCTTATTTTTGAGCTGCGATATTTCCTGAAATAGCTACTATGCGACACGACTGGACCAAGTCCGAAATCCTCGACATCTACAACAAACCCATGATGGAACTGCTCTACGAGGCGGCCACCATCCATAGAAAACATCACGATCCGAATACGGTGCAGGTCTCTACGCTGCTTTCCATCAAAACGGGCGGCTGCCCCGAAGACTGTGGCTATTGCCCGCAAGCGGCCCGGTATCATACCGATATCGAGGGCAATGACCTGATGAGCGTATCGCAGGTCAAGGCCCAGGCCCTCAGGGCAAAGGCCTCGGGAAGTTCCCGGGTTTGTATGGGGGCCGCTTGGCGCAATGTAAAGGACGGGCCTGAGTTCGATCAGGTATTGGAAATGGTACGCACCATCAACAAACTCGATATGGAGGTCTGTTGCACCCTGGGCATGATCACCGAAAACCAGGCCAAGCGCCTGGCCGAAGCGGGACTCTACGCCTACAACCACAACTTGGATACTTCGGAGGATTATTACAAGGATGTCATTTCCACCCGCGCTTTTGAGGACCGTTTGGCGACCATCGACAATGTACGCAAAAGCAACGTGACGGTCTGCAGTGGCGGTATTATCGGGATGGGCGAGGCTTTGGAAGACCGCGCCGGAATGCTGGTCGCGCTATCGCGCTTGAATCCGCAACCCGAATCCGTGCCGATCAATGCGCTGGTTGCGGTCGAGGGCACCCCGATGGCGGAGATGGAGCCCATCAGCATCTGGGAGATGGTCCGTATGATTGCCACCACCCGTATCGTGATGCCCGAGACCCAAGTCCGCTTGTCGGCCGGGCGTACCGAAATGAGCCGGGAGGGGCAGGCCCTTTGTTTCTTTGCTGGGGCGAACTCCATTTTTGCCGGCGATAAGCTGCTCACCACACCCAACCCGGATGTGGGCGAAGACATGGAAATGTTCAAGTTGTTGGGCCTGATTCCCCAAAAACCCTTCGTAAAGGTATCCCAACCCAAGACCGTCGAAGCTTCCGAGTCGCAGCTGCGCCCCCTAGGTGAAAAACCGAGGTGGAGCCGACCGGGACATTCCATTGAACGCAATGAAATGGCAAAAGCGAAATCCGATGCTACCGTTTCCCCGAAGATTCGGTAAGAGCGGAATATTTTCTATGGGCCGGTTCCATATGGGAATTCCAAATTTGGAGTATTTTAAGAAATAGTTTCTCCAAGGTTGATTAAATTTGTCGGCCAACTATAACAGGTATCCATTGACTCTAGAAACTGTTCCCAGGATAGCATCCGTCACAAAAGAAGAATTTTTAGAACGGTATTTCAAACCGCAGAAGCCTGTCGTAATCGAAGGCGGCGTCAACGATTGGCCCGCCATCAAAAAATGGAACCTCGGTTATATGCAGCAGATGGCCGGTGAAAAGACCGTCCCCTTGTACGATGACCGTCCCGTCAACCACAAAGACGGCTTTAACGAGCCGCATGCGGAGATGAAAATGTCGGAGTACGTCGAACTCCTGAAATCTGAGCCTACCCGGTATCGTATTTTCCTTTGGAACATCCTCAAAGAGGTCCCACAACTGCAAACGGATTTCAATTTCCCCGATTTCGGACTCAAACTCAAAAAAAAACTACCCATGTTGTTTTTTGGGGGAAGGGATTCCTACACATTTATGCATTACGACATCGATATGGCCAATATTTTCCATATCCATTTCGAAGGTAAAAAGGAATGCATTTTGTTTCCGCAGTCCGAGACCAAATACCTGTATAAAGTACCGCACTCCTTGATTGCGCACGAGGGTATCGATTTTGAAAAACCCGATTACGAAAAATGGCCCGCGCTCAGGGCAGCCCGTGGGCTTAAGGCAGAGCTGAAGCACGGCGATGTGCTCTACATGCCCGAAGGATATTGGCATTACATGAAATACGTGACCCCCGGGTTTTCGATGAGCCTTAGGGCGTGGCCAAAAAACCCGCTCAACTTTGCCAAGGCCCTGTACAATATCTTCGTGATGCGCAGTTTTGATATTGCCATGCGTAAAGTGCAAGGTCAAAAATGGATCGAGCGTAAAAACTTGAAAGCAGTACAGCGGACCAACGCTGTTCTGGCATAAAAGGAAATCGTCGGGGAACTACACCATCCGTTTGTCATCCCTTTGGTATTAGGGTACAAGTTCATTGACCTTTTCGTAGACGAGAGGACTTTCCCAACCACGGTAGATCAGATAATCGGCCAGTTTTCTTTTCCTTTTCTGTGGATTTCGTTCCGATATTTGCGACAACCTTTTTTCGGCCAAGGCATTGAAGGTTTTCATATAGTCGGCCTCGTCGATTTCCTGTAGCGCGGATTGGATATTGAATTTTGAAATGCCCCGTTGTTTCAATTCCGCCGTGATGCGTTTTCGCCCCCATTTTTTGATGCTGAATTTTCCCCTGGCGAAACTTTGCGCAAACCGCTCTTCATTTAGGTAATCCCCTTCAATAAGGTGAACCATAATCTGGTCTATTGCCTCGGGGATCATGCGCATGGACCGCAACTTGGTTACGACTTCTTTATGGCAGCGTTCTTGATAGGAGCAATAGCCTTCAAGTTTTGTGATAGCTTCTTTAAGGGTGTAGAATTTGTTCATTTCGAATGCCGCAGAGTTAGTCACAACTTAAACAAAAAAAGCGACTCTCCGTTACCGAAAAGTCGCTTTTAAAGGTAATAATCAATAAGTAGTAATCATTAATTACTGATCAGTACACGGTCTTCCCGTTCTTGTCCTTGAAACGGTACTCGAGATACGTGTATGCGTCCCGGGGCTGAATTTTGATCCATTTTTTATGCTCCAAAAACCATTTGGAACGTATGGAAGGGAAGCCCTTGGTAATATAGGCTGCAATGAACGGATGGATGTTCAAGGTTATTTTCTCATCCTTTTTTGGACCGGTCAACAACTTCTCGAGATCGACGTTGATTTTGTCGACCACGGAAATCGGGGCCTCTATTTCCTTACCGTTGCCGTTGGGGTTTTCCTCCGTCGTCTTTATCTTCATTTCGGGACGTACGCGCTGTCTGGTTATCTGTATCAGCCCGAATTTGCTGGGCGGCAGAATTTTATGCTTGGCACGGTCGTCCTTCATCTCGTTGCGAAGGTGGTCGAACAGCTTTCTGCGGTGGGGTGCCTTTACCATATCGATAAAGTCCACTACAATAATGCCGCCCATATCGCGTAACCGCAATTGCCTGGCGAGTTCGGAAGCGGCCAAAAGGTTCACCTCAAGGGCGGTATCTTCCTGGTTCTTACCACGGCTCGAACGGTTGCCGCTGTTTACGTCTACGACGTGCAGCGCCTCGGTATGTTCGATAATTAAGTAGGCGCCCTTGCTCATGGTGGCGGTACGCCCGAACGAGGTCTTGATCTGCCGTTCTATCCCATATTTTTCAAAGATGGGAACGTTGGAATCGTACAGTTTTACCATCGACTCCTTTCCGGGTTCGATTTCCTGTACGTAGTCCTGAATCTGTTCGTAAAGCGTTGCGTCGTCTACGTGAATACCCGTAAAGGTATCGTTAAAGACGTCCCTAAGTATCGATGAGGCCCTATTGAGCTCTACCAATACCTTGGCGGGGGTGCGGGCGTTTTGCAATTTTCCGCACATGGTCGACCATTTGGCCAACAAATTCTCTAGATCTTTGTCAAGTTCCGCTACCTTTTTATCTTCGGCAACCGTTCTGATAATGACACCGAACCCTTTGGGCTTAATGCTTTTTACCAGTCGTTTTAGCCTGTCCTTCTCCTTGTTGCTCGCTATCTTTTGTGACACGGATACGCGATCGGAAAAAGGCACCATGACCAGATAGCGCCCCGCAATTGAAAGTTCGGAGCTGATCCTGGGTCCTTTGGTAGAAATGGGCTCTTTGACGATTTGCACCAGAAGAGACTGATTAGCTTTGATGACGTCGGTAATGACGCCATGCTTGTCAATGTCTTTTTCGGTCGGAAAATTGGCAAGGGTATACTCTTTCAATTTTCCGGTACTTACCTGCTTTATAAATTTAAGCATGGTGGCCAATTGTGGCCCAAGGTCATGGTAGTGCAAAAAGGCATCCTTCTCATAACCTACGTTGACGAAGGCCGCATTCAGACCGGATACCGGCTTGCGTACCTTGGCCAGGAAAATATCGCCAACGGAAAAATCGTTGTTGTTCTCTTCCTTGTGCAATTCTGTGAGCTTTCCATCCTTTAAAAGGGCAAAATCAACGGCTTCGGAACTAGATCTTACGATTAATTCTCTATTCACCTGAATATATTTGTATCTGTCCCTCCGCGATAATCCCGATATACTTCGGGTGGGAGGTGGACAAATTGATTAAACAATGCTTGAAACGGATGTTGGTCATCCGCCGGAATCCAATTTTTGGGATTTCTATGTCAATGAACGCAACCCTGTATTTTCAGGGGATGGCCGAAAATGCTCGGCTTGGGATGATGGCGACGATAGAAATAGATTTTTCAGTCCTAATCGGCCGTGTACAATTACTTTTTCTTGTGACGGTTGGCCCTTCGACGCTTTTTGCGCTTATGGGTAGCCACCTTGTGTCTTTTTCTTTTTTTACCACTCGGCATATACGATTATTTTTTTTGGGTTATCTTATTTTACCTCTACATTGCTCTTTACGCCTTCCACGAAAACCTTGGCTGGCTTGAACGCCGGGATGTTGTGCGCCGGTATTTTTATTGTGGTGTTCTTGCTGATGTTCCTACCGGTCTTCTCGGCCCTGGTCTTTACGATAAAACTGCCAAAGCCCCTTAAATAAACGTTATTGCCGGCTTCCAGGGTATTTTTCACTTCTTCCATAAAGGTTTCGATAGTGGCCTGTACATCTCCTTTTTCGATTCCCAGTTTATCCGAGATATTCGATACAATTTCTGCTTTCGTCATCTTTCGTATTAAATTTTCAGTAGTTAAGATCCGATGGGATCGGCTCATTTTTTGGGATGCAAATATATGAATTAATTCCATCTTTTTCCGCTAAGGGACTAATTTTAAGCAACTCGGCGTTTTTTAGCGTTTTACCCCTGCCAAGGCACGAGGGTTCCTCGGATAAACCCTTATTTTTGCGTTTTGATTTTCCCCATCCAAAGTCTTTCCTCGCATGACCTTTGCCCAAAAAATCTTGATCTGGTATGCGGCCAACAAACGTACGCTTCCCTGGCGGCGTACGAGGGATCCTTACAAAATATGGCTTTCCGAGGTCATGCTGCAGCAAACGCGGGTGGTCCAGGGCACACCGTACTACCTGAAGTTTATCGCTACTTTTCCGACCGTATACGACCTGGCAAGTGCACCGGAGGAAAGGGTCTTGAAATTATGGCAGGGTCTGGGTTATTATTCCCGCGCCAGAAACCTGCACGCTACCGCAAAGACCGTGGCGGAAGAACATAACGGCCGTTTTCCCAAGACGTACGAGGGGCTGCTAAGGCTGAAGGGGATAGGCGACTACACGGCCAGTGCCATTGCCTCGATCTGTTTCGATGCGCCGGAGCCGGTGGTCGATGGCAACGTATATCGCGTGCTGGCCCGCTATTTTGGGGTCGGGAAGCCGGTCGGCAGTACTTCGGGAACAAGATACTTCAAAGCATTGGCCCGCAAGGTCATGGATGCCGACAATATCCGCGATTACAATCAGGGGATTATGGAGTTCGGGGCCGTACAATGCATCCCTAAAAATCCAAATTGCGGCATATGCCCCCTGAACGATAGCTGTATCGCATGGCAAAAGGATAAGGTGGTGGAACTGCCCGTCAAAGGAAAAAAGAGCAAAGTGCAACATCGTTACTTCAATTATTTGATTTTTTTGGATGCGGATGAAAATACCCTGTTGCAACAGCGTACCGGCAAGGGCATTTGGAAGAACCTGTGGGAGTTTCCTTTGTTCGAATCGGATGCCGATGTCGATATGAACGAAGTTCGGCGGCATTTGGACCGTTATTCCGCAGAGGCGCAAAAAGGATTGGAGGAATTTCCGGACACCGAAAAGGATAGTTCGCACAGTTTTCCGGACACCGAAAAAGATGGTTCGGACAGTTTTCCGGATGCCGGAAAGATACTGGAAATCCAAAAATATAACGATACCCCGATCATCCATAAACTATCACACCAACACCTGCATACCGTGTTTTGGATTCTGAGTATGGATACCTCCCTGAAGGAGGGCATCCCCCTGACCGAAATCGAAAAATATCCCGTTCCCGTTTTGATCGCCGGGTTCTTGGATACGTTCAAAAATTCGTATTTTTGAGGAATAATCCAAGAAACGGACAATGAGCAACGGTACATTGAACAAGGTGATGTTGATCGGCAACCTCGGTGACGAGGTCAAAATGCACTATTTCGAGAACGGGGACTGTATCGGGCGGTTTCCCATTGCCACCAGCGAGACCTACACCAGCAAGAAAACCGGCGAGCGCACCACGAATACGGAATGGCATAATATCGTCGTGCGGAACAAGGCAGCTGAAATTTGCGAAAAGTACCTGGGCAAGGGCGATAAGGTGTATGTCGAGGGCCGGTTGCGCACGCGGCAATGGCAAGGGGAAGACGGAATCACACGCTACTCCACCGAAGTCCAGGCGCAGGAATTTACCTTTTTGACGCCCAAGAGCGACAGTACGGCGAACCCCCAAACCAAAGAAGATTCCCGTATATCCCCGGACAGTGATCGGTCTCGGGATGAACATGCCGAGAAACCAGCCGAGAAACGGAATACGGATCCGGAGGATTCGTATAACAAACAGGAAACGGCACCACTGGGCGAATCCGAGGAGGATGACCTGCCGTTCTAAACAGCAAATTACTAGACCTCTAGCTATTGAACCCTGACTCCCTTATCCTGCAACCTTTCTTAATGGCCCTCGAGGGCGTTTTTGTGATCAAGATTGTAGTGCTTATCCTCTTGTTGGTTTGTTCCGCGGCTATCTCCGGGGCAGAAGTGGCCTTTTTTGGTCTCTCGCAGACCGATGTCAACGACATAGGCCAGCGAAAGACCACCCGGGGCATGATTATCGTAAAATTGTTGGAACGCCCCAAAAAGCTGTTGGCGACCGTCTTGGTGGCCAACAACGCTGTCAATATCGGGATCGTACTGCTGTTCAGCGTAATCGGCGATACCATTTTCGCCAATATCGAACAGGAGTGGATCCGGTTTTTACTGGAGGTGGTGGTGGCGACCTTTTTGATCCTGATGTTCGGTGAAATATTGCCCAAGGTCTACGCCAACCGAAACCGGATATTCTTTGCCTATCTTATGGCCTACCCCTTGAAAGTGCTCGATTTTTTGATCTCCCCCTTGAGCCTGCCCATGCGCGCCGGCACCCTGTTCATCTACAACAGGTTGGGGAAGCAGAAATCGAACCTCAGCGTCGACCATCTTTCGCAGGCCTTAGAACTGACCTCCGATGGTGATACCACCCAGGAGGAACAGAAAATCCTGAAGGGCATCGTTTCTTTTGGAAATACGGATACCAAACAGGTTATGCGCCCCCGGATCGATATCTTTGCCCTTAGCGAAAACATGAAATTTTTGGAGGTGCTGGAGGAAATCAAAAAGAACGGGTATTCCCGTATTCCCGTTTTTTCGGAGCATTTAGACAATGTTCTGGGCGTGCTTTACGTTAAGGATTTGTTGCCCTACGTAGACCGGAAGACCCTGAATTGGATAGACCTTATCCGGGAACCTTATTTCGTGCCAGAGAACAAGAAACTCGACGATCTACTGCTCGAGTTTCAGGACAAAAAGAACCATTTGGCCATTGTCGTCGATGAATATGGGGGTACATCGGGCGTGGTTACCCTTGAGGATATCATTGAGGAAATCGTCGGCGATATCAGCGATGAGTTCGACGATGAGGACCTGATATTCTCAAAGCTCGACGATTTTAATTTTGTTTTCGACGGAAAAACCACCCTGAGGGATTTTTATAAGGTAACCAAAATCGAGAACGAGGAGGCCTTTGAACAACAAAAAGGCGAATCGGAAACCATCGCCGGTTTCGTTCTGGAAATTGCTAAAAGTTTCCCCAAAAAGGGAGAAAGAATCGCCTTTAAAGAGTATCGTTTCGTTGTGGAAAGCTTGGACAAGAAGCGCCTCAAGCAGATCAAAGTGACCTTGCCGCAGGGGGTGTCGTGACGGGTTTAATAAACAGAACAATAGTAGTTTTAGGGTTTCATGGATTAGGGAGTACACGGAAAATCGAAGGAATTTTATCAAGTAGATCGCGTCACATGATACAAGAAAGAGCCAAGAACGAAGCCGTATCACTATTTACCGGTGGCGGCTGTGTGGGTATCGTCGTTGCCGTATTGTTGCTGTTTGGGGGTTGTAAGGAAGAGGTGATGCCCAAACCCAAGGCTCAATTGCGTTTGGAATACCCTGCACCCGAATACGGGGAGCTGGAGACCGCCCATTTCCGTTTCGACTATAACAAAATGGCTCGGATAAACATCGAGAACCCCGGGGCTTTGACTTTGAAATATCCCGAAATGAAAGGTCAGATCTTTATCAACTACAGAGAGGTCGACAACAACATCGAAAAACTGCTCTCCGACGCACAAAAGCTGAGTTACGAACATTCGGTAAAGGCCGACGGCATCACCGAACAGCCCTTTATCAACGAACAAAACAAAGTGTACGGCATGTTCTATGAGGTAAGCGGCGACGCCGCCTCCCAGGCCCAGTTCTATGTGACGGACAGCACCGAACATTTCCTCACCGGATCCCTATATTTTCTCACCCGCCCGAACTACGACTCCATTTATCCCGCAGCGGCGTACCTGCAAAATGACATTCGTGGGATTATGGAATCGCTGCGGTGGAAGGATTGAAATTTTAAGGCCCCATTTGTCTCGGGGGGCTAGCGGAAATGTGGTACACAGGATTAAGGTTGGTCACGGTGCCGCCGGTCAAGGGCAGAAAGTTACTAGCGGAAAGGGGGTAAACAGGTTTAAGGCCGCTCCGTACTCCCTAGCAGGTTCTCTGCATTTTCGATGCTAGAGTTTATCTGGTTCCGCACTGCCTTCACTTTTTCTTTTTCCTCATTCAGCCATTGCTTTTTCTTTTCCGGAAGTGCCGCCCCGTTGAGAATTTCATCGGAGGTAAAGCGGTTGCCGAAGTTTTGCATCCAATCCATCATAGCCTGGTTCGCTTCTTGAAGGTCTTGCCGGGCTTCCTGATATTTCCTTCCCGTTTCGGTGCTGTCGTTCTCCATCCCTTTTAATTCCCCGACCAAGGTACCCAATCGGCCCATTTTTGGCATAACCTCATCATGCACGGCCATGATCTCCTCCATTTTGGTATTTTGGGCTTCCTCCTTGCACGAAATGACGAATGTGAACAAGGAGAGCGTTATCCCTAAAAGTATTTTTTTCATATTTTTTGTATTTCTGGTTTAACCGCAAAGTTCGCAAAGTTTTGGGCAAGTAGGGCAGGGGAAACCGGTTTCAAGTGTCCTTGGTTGTTGACAAAGTTACAAAGATGTCCTTTTGATTTTTCATTTTGAAAGCTCCATTACCTTTTCCCAAACCTCGGCACTTACCGGGCTGCCTTCTGCCGTGTTCTTTTTGCGGATCCGCAGTGTTCGCTCGCCCGGATAATACGTGCGATCGCCGCTTTTCATAGCCTCCACGTCATGGGTGTAATCGATAATTTCCTGGATCAGGGTTTTCTGCAGCCCCCTATCGCCGAACATTTCGGGATCTACGCAAAGAAATACTTGGGAGACGCCAGCCTCATACCGGTTTTTCGCGATTTTGTAGGTGGACTTTCCCGCGGAGAGCAAGGTCGCCAGCATATCCAATACCATGGACAATGCCGAACCCTTCCAGTACCCGATGGGGAGTCCGCGTTCGTTGCCCAGAATCTTTTCCGGGTCTGTGGATAGTTCGTCGTTATTGTCCCACCCTCCGGGGTAGGGCAGTTGTTCGCCTTTCAAACGGTAGTTGTTAATGGTGCCGAAGGCGAACTGGGAAATCGCCATATCCAAAACCACATGGCCTTCCGCTCGGGGGACGGCCACGATAAAAGGATTGTTGCCCAATCGGCTGTGCTTTCCGCCCCAGGGCGGCATATTGGGCTGGGTATTGGTAAAGAAGATGCCGATACATCCCTTTTCCGCCGCGCGCCAGCCGTAGGTACCGCCGCGCATCCAATGGTTGGTGTCGCGCAGGGCGACCAGGCCCATGCCGTGTTCTTTGGCCAGGTCGACCGCCCGGTCGGTGCATTTGATGGCATTGACGATGCCCGGCCCGTCATGGCCGTCCCAACGTTCGATGCTGCCGAAGGCCTCCGCTTTTTCCGCTTCGGCATCGACCTTGACCACGCCCTTTTCCACGTATTCGATAAACAGCGGAATGCGGTTGATACCGTGGGAGTTGACGCCGTCCAAAGTGCTTTCGGTATAGGTTTTGGCCAGCAGTTTTGCCTTTTCTTCGGAAAATTTGTATTTGGTGAAAAGGCGTTGCAATTCATGCCGCATTTTTTCGGATGGGATCAATAGGGGGTTCCGATTCATTTCAAAAGGATTTAAAAGGGTATTCTGGTGGCATCTGCATTGATACTTAATTGGCTTTGGCCAATCGACACTAAAGGTTACTCGTTTAATTTTTCAGACAACCATTTGTTTTTAAGCTCCCGCTGCTCCGGAAATGTCCAATGTTGGGTTTCCTGAAAAAGGTGAAGTTCTTTTTTCCCGGGAATAACGTTATAGGCCGCAAAGGTTGACGCAGGGGGGCAAACGTTGTCGTTGTAGCCCCAACTGTACCATCCTTCCGCCTTTAGCGATCGGGCGAAGTTGACCACGTCGTAGTATTTCGAGACTTCTATTTTTTCGGGTTTGTTGGTAAAATCGTCGACAAAGATTTGGGGCCATCCCCCGGCGCGGCCGTGCAAGAATCCAGTCATGTCCGATAGGGCCGGATAGAACGCGGCCAAATAATCGATACGGTCGTCGAGGCTTGCGGTCACGATGGACAGTGCGCCGCCCTGGCTTCCACCGGTAACGGCCATATCCTCGCCATTAAAACTATCGAGGCTTGCCAGAAAGTCCACCGCCCGGACACAGCCGAGATAGACGCGACGATAGTACATATTGTCTTTATCATCCAGATTGAAGACCTGATAATTGCTTAAAGCCCCCGCGCGTAAATCGTCATAAACGCCTTTGTCGAGCGTAACGGGAATACCGTGTATGCCGATGGTTAAGGTTACAAAACCCTGTGCCGCCTGGTCGACCTCGCCGTAATAGGGCCGAATGCCCGCTCCGGGCACATGCAGGATGGCCGGGTACTTGCCTGCCTTCTTCGGCGTGCTCAAAATGCCGTAGATCTTGCCCTGTACATTGTTCAGTTGCACGTGGTACACATCGACCTTATCGGTGCAGCGTTCGGGCAAGAGGGTCAGTACCGGATTCATGGGCACTTCTCCCAATTCTTGCTTGCCCTTGTCCCAAAACGCTTCAAAGTCCGCAGGCAAAGTGGTCGTCGGCTCAATCTGGTAGGGCTCGAAACCGACCGTAGCGTAGGACGAGTATTTCTTGCCATCGACGGTAACGGTGGCGGTACATCGCAGAAAGCCTGGCTCCTTTAATTTTGGGGCTTTTACCTTGGTTTTAGTGTTCAGGGCTAGCGTATCCTCGTCCCAAATTTTGATTTCGCGATAGCCGGGATCCGTCTCGATCTTATAGTGGATTTTAATCCCCTCGATCGGCACATTGTTTCGCAGCACATTGATCGAAAATTCGGCCTGCTCGCCGATGTCGTACGTCCAATCGGTATGATCGGGACTTACGATGACCTCGACTAGTTGTTTGCTGGGTTGGGCTTGGAGGTATAGGCAGAAAAGCAGAGCGGATAGGAGGGTGGTGTACTGTTTGGTTTTCATTTTTGTGGTCGGATTTAAGCTGTTTTACTTGGGATGGAAATCGACAGTAATTGAACTTTAAACTACTTGCGTTTCAGCGAAAAAGGGCAATTTTTTAGCAAGTGGAAAAAGTGTTCATTGCAATTGCTAAGCGAAAGATAGTAAATACGGATGGAATTTGGGTTCTTGTCATACCTTGCTTCGCGGTTTCATTTCACCAACTCCCATGCTGTACGGGGCTTTCGGGATAACAATTTGTTGGCCTCTGAATCACCGATACACTTTTCTTTGTCCGAATTCCATTGCAGCTTTCTTTTCAAGCGGTATGAGATGAGTCCCAAATGCATGGGTAGGGTCATTTCCCGGGCATAGGCGAGATTCGATTCTGGGGAGGCCCTCGACTTTACGGCATCCACGAAATTCTGTTGGTGGCCGGGCGAGCGGACTATGGTTTTCGGTACTTCGGGAATATCGGTGACCGTTTCGCCATTGATAGTGATTTCACGGGTTTCGTAATCGCAGATAAGAGTACCCTGGTCTCCCTCGAAATAGGCGCCAATACTGCGTTTTGCCGCACCGGGTACGTTTGGGGGCTCGGTAGTCCAATGCAGGTTTAAATTCTCGAATTCATAATCGACATTGATCCATTTTGGGGTGTCGGCAATACCCTCCGCTTCCTCGCCTTCTGCGGCAATACTTTTTAAGCCCTTTGGCTGTAGCGCCCAGAAAGCCACATCGGCGATATGGCACCAGAAATCGGCAAAGATACCTCCGGAGTAGTCCAAGAAGTACCGGTAATTAACATGGCATCGCTCGGGTACATATTCTACGAGGGGTGCAGGTCCCAGCCACATATCCCAGTTGAGGCCTTTTGGTACCGCCACACTTTTCGGATTGCCCAAATTGGGAGGCTGACCATTTTTCCATAAACGTACGGTATGGACGTTGCCGATAGCACCGGCCTTAATGATTTCGACGACTCGGTGATAGTTATCGGTCGCATGGATCTGGGTGCCCAATTGAAAAATACGATTGTTCTTTTCCATGGCTTTGAGCATCATCCGGCCTTCCTTTATATCATAGGACAAGGGCTTTTCCCCATACACATCCTTGCCAGCTTGAAAAGCGAGGGTAGCAATCTGGGCATGCCAGTGATCTGGCGTGGCGCAGGTAATGGCATCAATATCTTTTCGATCTAGAATATGTCGGAAATCCCCATATCCATCCACCTTTTTCCCCGGTTGCAAGGTATCCATAGTTTTCAGACTTGTGGCAAGGTGCTGTTCATCAACATCGCAAAGTGCGACTACCTCGACCTCCGGTAGGCCGGCAAACCATTTCATATGGTTGTTGCCCATACCGTTTACACCGATGTGCGCCACCCGTAAACGGTCACTGGGTGCTACTTTGCCGTATGCCGAGGGCAACAGGGTCAGGCCCAAAATCCCTAAACTGCTTTGTTTTAAAAATTGTCTGCGCTGGTTTTGGTTCGATTGCATAAAAGAGGAAATAAAGGGGTTGATATTTTGTTTTTCGAATATATGCGTAGAATACGATAAAGGTACTCCACATCTTTTTGTGGTTCACTGCTTAAAAGTACGATATCTTGGACGATCTGTATCCATGAGTTCTTAAACAGAGTGCAGCATCCCATACCATAGCCCTAATCATTGATCATCTGCACCAATTTCATCCGGCTATTGATGCCGACCTTGGTATAGATCCGATGCGTGTGGTCTTTGACCGTTTGTAGGCTGATGAATAGCGAGTCGGCAATTTGCTGGTTGGTCTTGCCGAGGCAAAGCTGTTCGATGACCTCTCGCTCGCGCTGGGTAATCCGGTATTTTTGATACAGTTGTTCTTTTTTATGGGTACTGGGTCGCTCCGCCCCTACCGGCGTAAAAATACTTTCAGACTGCTGTCTTATATACCATAGGGGGATCAAGGGCGAAATAAAATAGAGCAGGATCAAGGGCGCCAGCACCCAAGGCACCACCTCATAGAAAGCGAGGGAGCCGCCCCGAAGTAAGAATCCACCGAAAAGCAGCAGGGTGAAAGACGTGATTTTTTTACCGTTTTCGGGGCGTGCCTTTTTAAGGTTCCGTGCTACGATACCCGTAAAACATAGCATATATAGAAATTCAATGCCCAAAATCAAAAGAATGAGGTAAAATGAAAAGCTTTTACCCAACAGCAAAGGTTTCGCATTTCCCAAGTATAGCCACCCGACGAGGGTTGCGATTACTACGAAAACCATCAGATGGAGGTAAAGCGCAGTATGCTTTATAGGCACTTCCACCAGATCAAAGGCCATTTTAAGAAATAGAATCATGGCTACCATCAAAAAAGGCACGCCCAGAAGGGGTATAAAATGGGTGACGACAACTTCAACTCCCTTCGTCGTTTGAATCGAGTCCAATAACGTCTGCATTCCGATCTGGCCCCAAACGGCGTAGAGGGCGAAAACAAAAAATGCCAGGAGATAATAAAAATACGACCTGAAGAAAGCCACGTCGTAGGTATTGACCAGCTCATGGCCGATTAAGATACAGATGACCGCAATGGCAAAGCATAATGTAAATACGATAATAAAGGCAAGGCTTAGCAAAGCGTGATTGGTTTACCGTCTAAAAGTATACAAATGCCCCTAACATGATCCAATACCTTGGTAGTGTTTTTGTAAATCACTACTAAAGTTGGACGTAAAATTAAAGGTACTCCCCTACATTTATCAAAAATAAAATACGCTTATGGAAATCAATGGAGAAAAAATTCCCGTCCCCACCACTTCGGGAAGTTACGCGTACGGCTGGCAGCAGATGAAGAAGTATTTTTTGTACTTCTTGGCCATCATTTTGATCGTTTGCATCGCCGATTCCCCTTTTTCGACACTGAGGGATATGGAATGGGAAAATAGCCCGGGCACCTATTTTCTGCAATTGCTAGCTATGGCTTATGGTATTTTATTTTTGCCCATCATCAAATACGGGGGTGACCTTCTGATACTCCGGGGTATTCGTAACGAGGAACTGGATTTTGGGGAACTGTTTGTCGGTTTTAAAAAGAACTATCTCAATATTGTATTGGCACACTTGCTAACCACCGCGATCATCATCATCGGCTTTATCTTTTTTATTGTTCCGGGCCTTATTTTAGCCTGTAGGCTGGTCTTTGTCTCCTATTTGGTGATGGATAAAAACATGGAGCCCCTTGCTGCCATCGAGAAAAGTTGGGCCATGACCAGGGGCCATGGTTGGCGTATTTTAGGGATGGCCTTGCTGGCCGTGCCTATCTTTATCCTTGGGTTGATTTTTTGTGTTATCGGGGTGGTGGTATCGATGATGTGGATTCATTCAGCCTTTGCAGCGCTGTACCATGCTATCGATTTGAAGGAGGAAGCTTCTTTGATGAGTGCAAAGTGAAGAATGGAAAGTGAGGCATGAATAGGGGCAGCCTCGGGGTTCAAGGTGTCTTGTTTATGATGCTGGTGCGTCTACAGGGATATGGGTCTCAAAGGGAGCCAGTGCCGTTAATGCTTTCTCAACCGAGGTAATCCCCTCAAAAACCAACAACAACCGCAATCCGTTCCGGGTCTGTTTTTCCTTGACCTTACAGAGCTGCGGATGGCCCTGCACGAATTGTAGTACCTTGGTAAAGGCTGCACTTTGGTAGAAGGCGGACTGCTGGTCCGCGATGAAATAGCCGATGAGCTTGCCTTTTTTCATGATGACCTTTTCTAGTCCAATACCGGTGGCGATCCATTTAATGCGGACGGAATTCAACAGGTCTTCGGCCTGGGTGGGCAGCTCGCCGAAGCGGTCGATAAGTTGGGCCTCGAATTTCTCGAGACCCGCTTCGTCTTCTACCTGATTGAGATCGGTGTAAAGGGTCAGGCGTTCCGTGATATTGTTGATGTAGTCATCGGGGAAGAGCAGTTCAAAATCGGTATCCAACTGGGTCTCTTTGACAAATACTTTTTCTTTGTGGCCCTCCACCTCTTCATACAGATCCTTAAACTCGTTTTCCTTGAGCTCGTCGATGGCCTCGGCAAGAATTTTTTGGTAGGTCTCGAAACCAATCTCGTTGATAAAGCCGCTCTGTTCCCCTCCTAGCAGGTCGCCGGCACCCCGAATTTCCAGATCTTTCATGGCAATATTGAAACCGCTGCCGAGCTCGGTAAACTGTTCGAGCGCTTCGATACGTTTACGGGCATCCGTAGTCATCACGTCGTAGGGAGGGGTAATGAAATAACAGAAGGCTTTTTTGTTGCCCCTGCCCACTCGGCCCCGCATTTGGTGCAGATCGCTGAGCCCGAAATTATTGGCGTTGTTGATAAAGATGGTATTGGCGTTGGTCACGTCGAGTCCGCTTTCAACAATGGTGGTGGAAACCAGTACGTCGAACTCCCCATTCATAAAGCTGAGCATCAGGGTTTCGAGGCGTTTACCCTCCATCTGCCCGTGGCCGATACCGATCTTGGCATCGGGTACGAGGCGTTGGATCATGCCGGCGACCTCCTTGATGTTCTCGATACGGTTGTGGATAAAGAACACCTGCCCGCCACGCTGTATCTCGTAGCTGATGGCGTCTCGGATCACCTCTTCGGACAACCCGATGACCCGGCTCTCGATGGGATAGCGGTTCGGTGGCGGGGTGTTTATTACGGACAGGTCCCGAGCCGCCATTAAACTGAACTGTAAAGTTCTGGGGATGGGCGTGGCGGTCAGGGTGAGCACATCGACGTTTTCCTTGATGGATTTCAGTTTGTCTTTGACCGATACCCCGAATTTCTGTTCTTCGTCCACGATGAGCAGCCCAAGATCCTTGAACTTTACTTTTTTGTTGACGAGCTGGTGGGTACCGATAATAATGTCCACCTTACCGGATGCCAGGTTTTCCAAGGTTTCCCGACGTTCCTTGGTAGTTCGGAAGCGGTTGAGGTAATCAACCGTCACCGGCATTTCGGCCAGGCGTTGCTTAAAGGTGCGGTCGTGCTGGAAGGCCAAAATGGTGGTCGGTACCAGAACGGCCACTTGTTTGCCGTTGTCTATGGCTTTGAAGGCCGCCCGGATGGCCACCTCGGTTTTTCCGAAACCGACATCGCCGCAGATGAGACGATCCATCGGGCGCTTACTTTCCATATCCTGCTTTACGTCTTCGGTGGCCTTGCTTTGGTCGGGGGTGTCCTCATAGATAAAGGACGCCTCGAGTTCGTTTTGCAGGTACGTGTCGGGCCCGTATTGGAAGCCTTTTTCCAAACGCCGTTTCGCATAGACCTTGATCAGGTCGAAGGCGATTTTTTTGACCTTGGTCTTGGTCTTCTGTTTTAGTTTTTTCCAGGCGGCGGAACCTAGCTTGTAGATTTTGGGTACCGCTCCGTCCTTGCCATTGAACTTGGAGATTTTGTGGAGGGAATGGATGCTGACGTACAGGATATCCCGCTCGCCGTACATTAGTTTGATGGCCTCCTGTTGACTGCCCTGCACGTCGATTTTTTGGAGTCCCCCGAACTTACCGATACCGTGGTCGATATGGGTCACATAATCACCGATTTCGAGTTTGTTGAGTTCCTTAAGGGTGATTGCCTGTTTTTTGGCATAGCCGTTTTTTAGGTGGAACTTGTGGTAGCGCTCAAAAATCTGGTGATCGGTGTAGCAGACGATTTTTAGATCATCGTCGATAAAGCCCTGATACAGCGGGAAGACCACGGTGTGGTAATGAACGTGTTCGTTCGCATCCTCAAAAATGGCATGAAAGCGTTTCGCCTGCTGTTCGCTGGCACAAAATATATAGTTGGTGTAACCACGTGCTTTGTGGTCGTTGAGGTTTTCAATGAGCAGGTCGAACTTTTTGTTGAAGGTGGGCTGGGGTTTGGTGTTGAAGGGTATCCCGACTATGCCTTTGCCGAGCGCAGTCGAGGTACCCGATATGGCATCCGGGATGCGGTCTGACGCCTCGGCCGCCCCTGCCACAAGTGAATTCGAAGCGCTCGTGCCAGCCCCGGCCGTTATCACTGCAAAATCTTGCAACTGCTGGCTAAAATTTCCGGAATCCATAAAAAGTTCCTCCGGCCCGGCATGTTTGACCTCCTTGGATAGTTTTCCGAAAACTGCAATAGCCTTCCCGTAGAAATCATCCAATCGGTCATACAAATAGTCGGGATTCTTTGCAAATACAATGGTATCAGGGGATATGTACCGCAGAAAACTTTCCCTTTTCTCTTGCATTACTTTATCCGCCACATTGGGAATGACGCTGATTTTTTTGACCTTATCGGTAGAAAGCTGGGTCTCGACGTCGAAGGTCCGGATACTTTCTACCTCATCCCCGAAAAATTCGATACGATAGGGTGCGTCGTTGGAAAAGGAAAATACGTCCACAATACCGCCGCGCACGGAAAACTCCCCGGGTTCGGTTACGAAATCTACCCGTTGGAACTTATATTCGAAAAGTACCTCGTTCAGAAAATCAAGGGAGAGGGAATCCCCAATCTTGATTTTCAGGG